>JBFEUX010000049.1:0-14356 GCA_041547255.1 Bacteriovoracaceae bacterium | reverse complement strand
GAGATTAGCTTTTCTATTAGTAATTATAGGCAGGGTAGTCTACAGATTGATTCCTGGTATCCGGACTATACCGAATATCTAAAGCTTTTTAGTGCTAATGGTACATATACTTATCAATTTAGAGCCGCCAAAACAGACTTAACTTTCATGGCCAGTGCTAACTCCAGCTTTGAGTTAGATGACGTTATTATTAATGAAATTGTAGAATCAGTCATACCACCTCCGGATACAACCACCACAACGACAACCACCGATACGAGTGGACAAGCCTATACTGTTGTCCCAGGGGTCTACGGTTTTGGGACAGATACTCGGGCAGCTTATGGAAAATATGCCGAGACTCAAAATGTGGCGGATCTTCCTAAAATACTTCACGTAAATACCTTAAAAAGTGGAATCTCAAGTACCGATGCGACTCATGGCTCATTTGAATGGGCGGTAACCAGAAGTTTTCCCCGTATTGTTGTTTTCGATATTTCAGGTGTTATAGACGGAGTTGGATTTGTTGAGATTAACTATCCGTACATAACTATTGCTGGCCAGAGTGCTCCTGGGCATATCGTTTTTAATGGGGAAGGATTTTATGTGAATGCTAAAGATGTACTCATCCAGCATATGACTTTTAGAAATAAATCCACTGCAGATAAGGATTGCATCACCGTCAATAATTATGCCGGAAAAGAAGTTAATGGTGTAGTTATCGATCATATCTCTTGCTCTTGGGCAACCGATGAACTCGTCAGTTTTGGTCAGGATACATCTGCTGATGTACGCAATATCACTTTATCGAATTCTATTTTAGCAGAGTGTTTACTGACCCCAAGTTCATCAGGAACTTTGGTTGATGTCCCTAACTTGTCGATAATTGGAAACTTGTATGCACATAATAATAAGCGGCATCCATCCATGAATGATAGGGGGCAGGTGGCGTTCTATAATAATGTCGTTTATAACTATGGTTATGCCATTGCTGAGTTCAATGGATTAAATAACAGCTCACAAGTACCAATTGATAAAATTTGGATAAACTTTATTGGCAATTATGTAAAATCGGGAACGAATTCACACTATGGACGTGGCTTAGTCTTAATGGATCTGTATGCCGGACAGACAACTAATCATATTTCCATGCGTGATAATTGGCATGATGGTATCATCAAAACGGGTCTTGATATTGATACTTCGGATTATAGCTGGCCCTACACGGTTGTCCCCGAATTGGTAGTGCCCAATTATGTAATCAAACCTGTAAACCAGGTTTTGGATCATGTAATTGCGAATGCTGGTGCACGCCCTGCCGATAGAGACAGTGTGGATAGGAAAGTGATTCAAGATGTACTTTATAGAACTGGAAGCCATATTCCTATTTCAGCGGCTCCAGCTGTGCCAAATTATTCAGTTGTAAATAAAGCATTTGTTCCGGTGTCCAATCCCCACAATATGCCTGACGGTAGTTCCTACACGAATATTGAGTTGCAATTACATCAGCTTTCTAAACTAGTTGAAGGAAAATAATTTCTATTTTACTGTTTTTACCAATTGAAATTTGACCAGGGGGTGGGGGTGCTTTAGGTTGTAGAGCTGGATGACAGTCTAAGCAATCTACTTGTTATCATACATGCCTAGAAATAAAGTCACTTAAGAAACTTAAGCTTTCCAATTACCCAATGTTTATACCTTTTTAACCGATATGTTTAGTAACCAAATATAATATGTATGACTAATGATATTAGGGGTATAAATGAAGACTCTCTCTCAAATATTTTTATTAATGTTTTTATCACTTTCTCTTACGGGTTGCTTAAATGACAGCAGAGTCGTTAATGAGGAGCTTTCCACTCTCGATAGCGAGGCGAAAGGGGGAGTTCCAAATAGTGATACCGGCAAAGGGAAAAAACCTTCAGATTCAATTATTTGCCAAGAAGGTGATGTGCAAAGTATTAGCTGTAGCCTCGAAAACACCACTGATGCCAAACAGGGTCAAATATGTCAAAACAATGCGTGGGTAGATAGTGGCAGTTGCTATGCCGTTAGCTGTTCTTCCGGTTATGAATTACAAAATAGTATTTGTGTGGCAATCCAACCAACTCACGTTTGCCAAGAGGGTGCTACGCAAAGTATTAGCTGTACGCTCGCGAATGCAACTGAAGCTAAACAGGATCAGCTTTGTCAAAACAATAGCTGGGTAGATAGTGGCAGTTGTTATGCTGTTAGCTGTGCCACAGGTTATGAGTTGATAAATAATACTTGTAATGCAGTTGAAGTCGCTTCCGAATCAGAGATCTCAAATGATCCATTTTTAAACAATACCTCTTATTGGATAATGGGAGCGGGTATGAGCTTGAGTAATGGAAGCATTAGTGTTGATGGAACGCAAACCTCAAATACTATTGCACACGATGGTGCAAATAATAAGGGGTTGATTACCGGAAAAACTTATATTTATAGCATAGAACTAGCGAATGTAGTGTCTGGCAATGTGAAGGTCAATCTGGGAGGCTATGACAGTGGTGCGGTAATTACTACGAATGGGATAAGTTCTGGGAAAATCACTATCACTGATAGTAGACAAAATGGCAGAATCTATCTCATCGCTGACAGTACCTTTAAGGGAAGCATTTTAAGTCTTAGTATTATCGAAGAGGCTTCTAATCAAATAGTTTCAGAAACCGTTTCTAGTGGCGATACAGTATTTGGACAAAAGATTTTTGCAGTAGACTTCAATCAACATGCAGCCGGAGCTTATACCGCAAAAATGCAGGAATCTGACTTTCAATATTATAACGGAGAATACTTGCATTACAAAAATCACGATGGCTCAAATATGATTGGGGGGCCAAGTGATTGGAGCTCGGCGACGATTGTGGATGATGGCGGTGAAAATGTTTTAAGAGTAAAGTATGCGGCAAATAAGATTCACTATGCAAGTGGCACTTCAGGGTTTCTGCAAGTGAATGCTCTCCCTAAAAATAATAGACCAGCAGAAGATATAAATAACCCCAAAGAAATAACACTTGTTTATTATCTTAAGTTTACCAGTGATTTTGAATGGGTTTATGGCGGCAAGTTACCTGGTCTTGCTGGTGGACTTATACCATCAGGCGGTCAAGAGTTAGGTGGCTATAAGATGGAAAACGGATTTAGTGCCAGGTTTATGTGGGAATTAATGTGGGATAGATCAGGGAAACCCCAAGGTCTTAAACCCTATGTCTATCACCCAGGTAGAACTGGGACTACTGGTAATTTAGTCTATGGAGTAGGGCCTTATTTATCAACAGTAAACCCTCAAACATCACTGTATTCAAAAGATACCTCCTCAGGCTTTATACCGGAAACAGGTAGGTGGTATAAAATAACCCAGACTATTAAGGCCAACACACCCTATAAGTCAGATGGAACAATGAAGGTGTGGATAGATGATAAATTGGCCACAGAGTTTGGTGACATGAAATATATTGCAGATGGGATGCACGGTAAATATGGTGTGGATAGATTTTGTTTTTCTACGTTCTATGGAGGGGGTTCAAGCACATGGGCACCTACCAGAGATACCCATATTCACTTTAAAGACATTGCTATATATGTAAAATAAGACGATTCAGTTGGTACTATTCGTCAAGATCGTCATAGCAATCCAAGCTATGAGCTTTTATATTCGGAAGACTGATCTCAAATCTCGTTAGGGCGTCTATGTATTCCCCATTAATTGTTGTGTGTGACTCTAGACCCTTAAAATAAAGCTTCTTTTCTACGTTAAATAATCTAATTTTTCTTGAAGTCCAAGGTCTGTCGGACATATCAGTTGTCCTATAGTATTCACCAATAGCACTGGTTAGCGGTGCTTTTAAATTCTTGTAACGTTCGCAAGAACTAAAAAACACTGAGGAACACTGTTCACCAATCTCTGCATGTATCTGGAAGCGATCCTGATCGCTTTCAATATTTAGGTGGATTAAAGTATTTTTTTGAAGATCTGATGAATAACATTCATATACTTTTTCAGATGCATATAAACTAGAATTAATTCCCGATGTAAAAATAAGAAATGCGATGATGTTTTTCGTCATAGTGTTCTCCCCTTATTCATAAATATTGTTTCTGCCTTATAGTTCGATCAATAATTATTAACTATTAAATATTTATTAATATGAAAGATTTACAAGGCTTAGGATGAAAAAGGAGTCATTCTCAACCTTTAGACCCTTTGCTTGGTGTATGTTGAAGGCGTTTACCACAGGCAATTTGAGCATATTTTACATAATCCATAGCACTTAAAGAGTTTCTCGTTTACAAAGTATTGAATGAAATGGGTTAGGAAAGGTTAGATGAAAAAAACAATCTGTATTCTATATTTTATTCTTAATAGTACATGGGCATTTGCTTGTGATTATCAAAATCAATCAGGTTGCTATCAAGAGCAAAGGTGTATTTACTTAAAAGATCCCACGACACCTATTTGCTTTGATAAGTTTTTAGAAAATTATCCTCAAATTGAATTTCCTTTTAGCTCTGCAAGAGTTGTTACCTGTGATCAGGGCCCGCATATGCCAGGGGAGCAGATTCATAGCCATGCTTGGATTAATGCTATGGACGCTCTTGATTTAAGAACTGATGATAGGCAGGCACCTGCAAATATTTATGCTGGACTTTCAGGAGTAGCGGTGATTCATGATTCTTGTACTGAGTTTAATACAAATTGTGGCGCTGGTTTTGGTAATCATGTAAAGATTTTTAATAAAAATGGTTATATAGCTTTTTATGCTCACTTAGAAAGAGTATTTGTTAAAAATGGAGCTGTTGTAGAAGCCGGACAGCTCGTTGGTTTAGAAGGAAATACTGGCCTGACAGGAAAAAATAATCGCCATCTTCATATGAGTGTCCACTATGATTGGCGAATGCAAGGAATTGAGTATTGGTCAAAGCTTGGTTGGCTTCCTCGCTCCATTCCCTTTAGTTTTGACGTTTTCAATACTATATCTAGTATGGATGTCGTTACTAAAAATACCAAGACAGTTAAATGTATCAGGCGCAAAGAAAACAAATTCTTTGAAGCTGCGCTTCGTGGTACTAAATCACCTTAGACCCATCTTTCGTCCAAAGAGCTATATCTAGCAAATCTATAGAGGATTTCAGAATTTAAAGATTCTTATGGTTAGAGCCATGTTTCTGAGGCAATAAGTTTAATCATATCGTATATGTCTTTTTTCTAACTTATTGATTTTAAAGAGAAATATTAGGGTTTTTTTAGTTTTTCATGAGTTAAACAACCTTTATGCCGATAATAATATGTACAGGAGCGTTTTGAGACTAACTTTAAGAGAGTGATTCTTTCGATGGAAATATTTAAAGATAAAATGCAAGTAAAGCTAGCTTTATTATTCTTGCCACTGGCGATGGTGCTTACATCCTGTGTGCCTGAAATGGAAGTACAAGAAGTTGAGTTAGAACAAACATTATCTGAGGTTGAGCCTCAAGCCAACAAACAAGAAGTCTCAAATATCTCTGCTAAAACTCTTTATGAGGATAATTGTATTAGTTGTCATAAGTCTGATGCTAATGGCGTTCCAGCTCTTGTGCTAAAAAGCAAAAAAGAAATTATTGCGGCCATCTATAATAATGTTGGGGGGATGTCGTTTCTTAAAGAAAAGCTTTCTTTAGAACAAATAAGTATGATTGAAACTTATCTGGCCAGCTTTAAAGTAGCAGATCCCATAGCTGTTGTAGAACCTGTAAAAGGGCCAGTGATAGTACCTCAACCAGAGATAACTCCTTCTAGTATAATTTTGAAGGCCATGAATATTGGACAAAATGTCCTTAATGCAAATGTGAGTGAGGCTAATGGAGAGTTTTCTTTAAGCACAATCTCTGGTGATATTTGGGAGTTTCAAGATTCAATGCTCTATGTTTATGCAAGTTTTACAGGTGATGGAATCATTGAGGCCAAATTTAACTCTTTTGTAGGATCACTGGAGTGGAGTAAAACGGGTGTGATGATTAGAGAAGATCTTGAGGCAAATTCTCCACATGCTTTCTTAGCAATGGCCAATACTGATAAGTTAAGACCTACGTTTCGAACAGTGAGAGGACAAAGAACGGATTCGGTTGTTCCAGATGGTTTCACTGGACAACGCTATCTTAGATTAGAAAGAAAAGGCAGTGAGTTTATCTATAGTATGTCATCTGATGGCGTTATATGGACACAAATATACACGAAAACACTGGCGATGAAAGCGCAGGTCTATGCTGGTTTAGCACTCAGTGCAAGTATTGTGGGTAATGCAGTTGCAAGTTCTTTAAGCGAAGTGAAGATTAATGGAGCGAATGCTGTCTTTGATTCTACTAACGTTGTAACGCCAGTACCAGCTCCCGCACCCACGCCCGCTCCCGCTCCTGTGGTCTCTTGTGATCTTTTAACTGGAGATATTAATAAAGGACAAGATCTTGTTAATAATAAATGTTTAAACTGTCATGGACTTAAAAAAGGTTTTTCTTGTGAAGAGACTAAAAAATCTTTTACAGATATTCCTGCCATGGGGTATTTGCAAACTTTATCCGATCAAGATATTGCCAATATTGCAGCTTATTATGCCAGCTTAACTCAGAAGGAGCCACTACCGGTTATCGGAGAAAAATCTGTTGTGAGTAGGGTTCCTGTGGCGAATAGAAAAGTTCTTTATTCTAAGTTTGACTATATTTTTAATTCTCCAACAAAAGATGCAAAGATCACAACGGCGATTACCATATTTAAGAAAAAAGGAAGTGTTTTCGGTTCTACCTGTGTTCCTTTTATTGAGCGTTGTTCAGATGAAGTTAATGGAAAAGAGTTAGCAGATGCTCCGGCTAAATCCTTAGTTAAGATGATTCCGTCGGCAAATGTGCAAGGAAGAGGATATATGACCCGGATTTGCTCAGAAGTTTTAGATGTTGATCAGGCCGTAATTAATGTTTTAAGTAAAACAGCTATAACAGTTAGTAATGGTATCAGTGGACCACGTATTGATCAGCTTGTCGCAGTTTTTTATCCTGGTAAAACTTTGGATCAACAAACATATGATGGACTGGTGGAGATATTTAATGCGGCCAAGAGTCAAGGTATGAGCAATACTGATGCTTGGAGGTTTGTTCTATATAGTATGTGTTTCGCTCCACAAATGGAAATCTTATAATGACGGAGAAAATTGTGAAAAGTACTTTAATTTTATTTTTACTACTTTTAGGTTTTTCTTCACAGGCCATGTCTGGGGTTAGTGAGCTTTCCATTTTTTATCGTTGTTATGCTCAGGTCACTCAGTCTTTTCCAACTGCTGAAATGCAAATTGTAAAAGATGTAAAAAATGGAAAAGATCCAGTTCAAGCATGCTTAGAAATTTTAGATAAGGGACGCTTTGTTTCTTCAGGCAGCTATAATGGAATTAAGATTAACAGCTCTTTTGGTGCTGCAGATAGAGAGATTGCTAGAAATGTCGTAAACACTTTTCACAGTCTGCACTATTCATGGTTTGAAACCAAATTTTATCCTGAGATTGAGGGGTCAAGAGGGCGGAACTATGCAAATGTTGTGGATCCAAGTACACCTGCGCTCTATATGACAAAGGCCCTTTTTGATAGTTCATATCCATACAGTGCTATTTTAAAAGGGGATACATTTTATATGCCCTTAAGAGAGCTATACGAAAATCGCTCTCCTTTTGGAAAAGATGAAGGAATGTGGCCTTACTCTGGTATTCAAGGGGTTGTTGACTATAAAAACCCGGCTGAAATTGCAGAAAAATATGATGGTAAACGCAGATGGATGTTTATTAACGAAAAATTTCCGATGAAAGGCAGACTCGAAGGAATAGGCATCATGGTTAAGGATAGAAGGATGAAGGGCTGGCATACAAGAATTTATAATAATTATGAAGTACAAAATGTTGAACCCTTCTCGACAGGGCCAGTTAATTTGCACTTAGGTGGCGGGCTGATAGGTAATGCAGCCTATGTTTTACAGGCCAGTAAGATGCCTCCGTATTATCCCGTGACCGCAGAGAAGCTTTATAATGGAACCATCAGAGTTAATAGAAGATGGGGGCAAGCACTTTATAAGGATATATTTTGTCGTGAGCTACCCGTAGTTAGAGAAAAAGATGGTGTGCAATATGTCTCAAGCACTAGTACTGTTCCTTTCAGGGGGTCTTCTGGTTGTGTAAAATGTCACGCCAGTATGGATAGAGTTGCTGGGGTTGTACGTAACACTCGCTATGAAAATTATGGGAGTGTAGGGCTGGGTGCGCTTTCAGTTTTAAAGACTCATCCTGTGACTAAGGCTGCTGCAGCTATTTTTCCAACAGCAGATGATAAAGATTATTATTTAAGACCGCCTACTGGCACTCTCTTTTTTAGAACACATGATGGAAAACTGATCGATGAAACAGTTTCTAGTGTTGAGGACCTTGGAAATAAAATGGCACAAAAAGATGAGATGTATGTGTGTTTGGCAAAAAGATATTATGAGTATTTTACTGGAATTAGCGCTGATATAAATGATATTGGCGATCCTGATCATCCAGCGCTCACAGAAGATCAAAAAATTGTTAGAAATATTGTTATCGATCTAGGGCTTAAACTTAAGGCCCATCAGAATCCAAGAAAATTAGTGGAAGATATTCTAAGCCGTCCAGAATACAGAACCTCTGATTATGGGGTTAGGAGTCCTAAGCAATGAGCAATGACAAAAACTTTTCTCGAAGACAGTTATTACAAGCAAGTGCTGCTATGGCCAGCGTAGCTTCCTTGAGTCCAATTGAGCTTATGATGAAAGTAATGATGGATGGTCTTTTAAGTAAGGCCCATGCTCAAGCACTTGGAGTTCCGGCCAGAAATTATGTCTTTATACAACTTACAGGAGGACCTCCTCGTTGGACCTGGTGTCCGTTTACTCCATTTGATAGTGATGGTGATTTGGCCAAACATCAAAAAGTAGCAACCCGCTATATTTCATCTAGTCAGACAGAATATAAAACGACAAATATTGGTGGGCTAAATATGCCGTGGATGTGGCAATTTGATGTGCCTAAGGCGGGTGGTGGTAATCGCCCTATGAGTGAGTTGATGGAGGATATACTTTTTTTACGTGGGGTGGACTGTAATAATCCTGCCCATAATGGAGCTAATGTTCTGCAATTTCTTCCCTCAGGAGCAAAAAGTTCTTTAACGGCACTTTCGGCAGATGTAAATCCACACCCTATATCACATATTAATATGAACACCAGACAGCAAGTGTGGAAGTCAAGTGCAGAAAAGACAAATGTTAATCTGGACCTAAGTGGTAACTTGCTTAGAAATCTACTTGATCCATTTATTGGAATCTCATCCTCGAGTTTTAAAACTAACAAAAATAAAATTGACCAGGCCATTAAAAAATCTATGGAAAATTTTTCGAGTTTGGCCAAGAGTGAGCATCCCGATTCGGGGGGGATTATTGCTTCTCAAAGTGATGCCCTCGATTTAATGCGCCGAGGTTTTAATGATATAGATAGTGAATATACGCGCCTGTCGGCCAAGTATAAAGATATTATTGATAGGGCGATGAGTATCACGAATTTAAATGGTTTTGCCGGGGCAGAAAGTGTTCGTTCTAAATATAGTGGTGGTTATTATAAATACTTGGAAAAATATTTTGCTGTGACAGAATATGTCTTGGTCAATGGTTTTAGCTCCTCAATTTCTTTTGGTTTTCTTGGGCTAAGAAAATCAAATGCCTTAGTCGGTAGTTTTGATGAGCATGGCTACGGCCCAGTGACAAGTTTGTATTTTCAGACTATGGTTAATAGAGTCCTAGCAGCATGTATTTTGGAATTAAAAGATGTCTTAAAAACTAAGGGCATTTGGGATGATACACTTATTAATTTAAGTGGAGAGTTTGGAAGAGTTCCCGGTTATAGATCCGGAACGGAACATGCTCCGGAAGCAAGTACTATTAGTTTGATCAGTGGTGCCTTGAAAGGAAAACAAGTAATCGGCAATATAAAGGCCAGTAAGGCCCATGGGGAGAAGGCCTATAACGATGGCGTAGGCTATTTGGGTCTAGGTCATTTGGCCAATACCATATCTCACATTTTAGGGACCGGGCCAGTTTTCACGGCGACTCCATCTCTTGTGAAAGAAGTGAATGGCACGTTTGAATCAATCCTGCCTGGTGGGCGCTTAAAATAGCTTGGGATACTCGCATAGCTTGAACATACAGTTAAGTTATTCTTTTTATGTGTGATAGTTATTAACGCCAACTATATTGGCCATTTTGCGAAATTCTAATAATTCACTTTATTTTAAGTCGTATATTCTACATTATTTATTTCCTTTGTAACTTATCGAAAAAACACAAATACGAGTTAATTAAGCTAAGATAAAAATATGCCAGAACCGATACGTTAGTTAGGTTTTATAATGGTGTGTATGAGGAAAATGAAAGTAAGTCTTTTGCAAATTCTTGGTATTGCTTCTATCTTAGTTTTACTGAGTTCATGTGCTCCAAAGCCTAATGATCAGAAGGGTTCTGTGGTGATCAATCTACCAAAATCTGATCATAATCTACGTTCATCAAGCTCTGTTAAAAAGCGAGTTGCAAAAGCTGGTAATTTTTCTCTAGCGGAATTAACAATTTTAGATGATATTGACTGCTACGCTGTTGCTGTTTCTTTTTCTGATGTTCCGGATGGCAGTACCTTAACTACAGATCAAATGGGTCAATGCTTTAATGCTACCGATATGGTTGGAGAAATAAGAATTGTTTCTGACACAGTTCCCGACGGTGGGCAGATTGTGATCGATGACGTGCCAATCGGTGGGGGGGCCATTAGAGGCTTCCACGTTTTTGGATTTTCATACCCACCTCGTTTAAGTGGTAGCGCTTGTCCGGATATGAAAAATATCAGCACTGCTAATCTTGCAGAAATGAGTAGTCCGACTCTGGTAGGTTCAACTTTTCAATCACTAACAGAATCAGTAGCGAACACAGTAGATATATCAATTTCCATGACAAACGCAAAACCCATGGCCACTTGTCAAAATGAACCTTTTAACTGGGAAGCAGCGCCTGCCCCAACGCCACCAATAATTTCAGGGGTAAATGCTCCTACTCCTAATACCTATGTTGCTACAGACGTTATGAGTTTTACAGTTGACTTTAACCAAGCTGTTGTCGTCGATACTTCTACAGGACTACCTAGACTTGCTATGAGTTTAGATACAGGCGGTACCGTATATGCGGATTATGTCTCAGGAAGTGGTTCTACTACTCTTACATTTAATCATATTGTGGCCGGAGGCGAAGTTGATAACAATGGGGTAGATATACTGGCCAATATAGATTTAAATGGTGGAACGATCAGCGATGCATCTAATGGCACGAGTGCTGATGTAACTTTCGCTGGGATAAATTTAGCTGCAGTATTAGTCGCTGCAGCGGCGCCTACTATTACAAGTGTTAATGCACCTGCTGGCCCGGCGACAGTAATATCAGGTGGAACTTATAGTTTTACTGTAAATTTTAGTGAGGCTGTAGCTGTAGTAGGTAGTCCACGTATTGCTATAACCTTGGACACTGGTGGACCTGCTTATGCTAATTATCTTTCTGGGACGGGGACTTCCAGTTTAACTTTTAAATTTGTAGCGAGTGCTGGTCAAGAGGACTCGACAGGAATTAGTCTTGCCACAGCGATTGATTTAAATGCGGGTAGTATAAATGCTACTGTAGGTGGAACTGCGGCGAATGTTGATTTTAGCGCTGTGATGCCTAATACGACAACTCTTAATGTAGATACAATAGCACCATTAGCAACTGTGGTTTCAATTACTTCTAACAATGCTTATACCGCTGGTGGAGTAAGCAACCAATATGCTAGAGCAGGGGATATTATCACTATTTCCTTTACTGTAAATGAAGCTTTACAGGCTGATCCTACTGTTACAATTTTTGGCATTGCCGCCAGTTTAGTGACTGGCGCTTATCCAAATTATAGCTATGAGTATATAACATCAGGTTCAGAAGCCGATGGTGTAACGCCATTTACAATTAATTTTACTGATACCGCCGGAAATGTTGCAGCACCAATTACTGCTACTACCGATCTATCGCAAGTCACCTTGGACAATACAGCACCGGCAGCAGCGACGACCTTGAATTGGGCAGAAATTAGCCCAACCAATGTGGCAACCCCAACTGCAAATTGGGCCGTCTCTAGCGATCCTCAATTGTTAAGACAAGAAATACAATTTTATAATGATTCCACTTGTACATCGCCTATGGGAACTGCCGTCCAGTTTGGGACAGCTGCTGCCGCAGACAATACGACAAGTACTTACACTTATTCGGGAACACCAGCTCTAGTCAACCAAGGCAATTATACATTTGCAATTACGTCTTTTGACTTTGCAGGTAATAGTGGTGTTAGTGCATGCTCAGCAGCTTTAATGTATGATAACGGTTTGCCTGGTGATCCAATGATAGACTTAGCAGATCAATTGGTATTTGATAGTGTAAATGCACCAACGGTTACTTTTACAGGAACAGGTGATCCCGAAGGTAATTTTGACTCCCTTTATTTTACCACTGATGGAAATATTCCAACATGTAATGTTGGCGGCTCTACCATGTCAGCGACTACTCATACTTTGCTTCCAGCAGGTGACGGTTCTTTGCATACCATAAAGTTAGTGGCATGTGATTTGGCTGGCAATCAAAGTAATATTATAACCAGGACCTTTTACGAAGTAGCTCCAACGATAGTTCCTTTTAATTCTAATGCGACGAACTGGGGGCAATATATTGCTGGCCCCGATCCAGCAGCATTGTCTTGTGATCGAAACGCTATTGGTTGTGTACATGGTGGTATGATGAGAGAGCTTAAACTTTCGAATGTACCTGATACCTTCTGTGACAGTATGCCAGCTATAAATGATGACACCGGTGTCTTTAAATGGAAATGTTTAAAAATCGGAGGCTTTGCTCATGTTGTGTCAGTTGGCCTTATGCCAGGCAAGGGCCTAATAGATTTGCTTAATCCCGGTGCTTGGAAATTAAAGAATGCAACTATAAGTGGAAGTTTAGTAAACACTGGCGCTATAACAACTCCAAATGCAATTTGGTGGAATAATCCCGTTACTGCTTTACCCATCGATCCCGCTGCAGAAACAGTTCTGAGTACGCCAGACACTGTGTATACTAATGATGTCGGTAATGCTGCAGTTGCTGGATACCGCATTAGTGCTAATAGAATTTCAATCGTATCACTAGGAACTGGTTCTCTTATTAAATCTACTAACATGCCCCTGAATTGTGATCTCGCAACCGGGGGGCCGTTGGGCACGAATAATGGTGCTTGTTTAATCACCTCTGATGCTAGTGCTGATTATTTTTGGTTTGAATCGCCTCTAGATGCTTATGATGGTATTAGTGCTTATGCTGATATTGGGATTTTTCTTAATAATGCCAATTATGTAACAATTCAAAATTCAAAATTGAGCAATTTTAATACAGAGGGTTTAAAAGTATTTAATGGATCATTTGGTCGATTTATGGGACTGGATGTTAGCGATGTATATAATGGGGATGGATATGCAGCAACCTCCAGCTCGTTAAATGGTTCCTGTATGTATTTCGATATTAATTCTAATTACAATATGATCATGCATAATAGGATGCAAAAATGTTATTGGGCTGGTCTGTCAATTTGGAACTCAAATAATAACACTGTGATGAATAATCACTTACAGGGAATGGGATTAGCTGGGATAGAATTACGACAAGCCAATAGAAATAAATTATTTAGAAATACTGTTGGCCAAGTATCTGATTCACGCCAAGATTATGGTATGGGTTTAGATCTATACGACTCAAATGATAATATAGTTGTGGGCCTTACCAGTGCCAACAATAACCAAGGAGTAGTAGTGAGTGGTAGCAATAATATTTTAAAAGATATTACCGCTGCTTACAATGTACTAGAAGGGTTTAGAGTTGTTTCGGTAGCCGGTGTCACTATTGCCGATAATAATACCATTATAAATCTAGCGACATACGGAAATTCTTATGGTTTAGACATAACCGATGCGAAAGGAAATTATGTATATAATTTAGCGGCTTCCGAAAATTTAAATAATAATGTTTACTTGAATCAATCAACTTACCTTGGCCCCAATTTGTTTGCAGGAGATATTAAAATTGGACTTCTAAATTGTTATGCTAATGCGGTAGGAGCACAGGGACTAGATAATGGAACTTGCGCTGTAAATGCTTCAAGTACAGGAACTGTGACAACTGGTAACTCGATGGACACTTCCTTTAAAGGATCTGTTGTAACTAATACGTTAAGTTCTG
>JBFEUX010000057.1:0-13654 GCA_041547255.1 Bacteriovoracaceae bacterium | reverse complement strand
GGTACGCCCTATCTTATTAACAGTGGAGAGACTTTAGGCAGCATCTCGCAAAAACTCTATAACACTACAACAAGATGGCGTGATCTCTATGAGAACAATCGACAAATGATTAAAGATCCTAACTTAATATTTGCCGGTTTCACTCTCTATTATCGTAAAGGTATACAACTTACTCGCCTTTACCATGAAGATAACTAAGCCTTCTAAGTCCGTATGTAGGAATACATACGGACTGTTACGAATACGCTGCTAACTTACTAGAATCACAGCAAAACAAATTAGACTCTTTTACATTTTCATGGTAAATAGCACCCAATACGCTAAATTAGGTATTCAACAAGATACTAGCTAAGGGTTGAATTTTGATTATCGACAACAATATCACAGGGCAAATACGTAGAATTAAGGCCAAGGCACTGACCATGCTTAGCTATGTTCTTTTGGCTTCTATGCTGAGCTTAGTTGTTATTTCTTTTTTCTATCCTGAACTAATTCACAAAGATGAAATCCCTCCTACAGCGATGTTGTCAACGGCCATTATGACATGTATTGGCTTTGCTATCGCTGCTATATTTGCCAGAAATATACAGGTGAGACACTCATATATCATGATTTTGGCCACAATTTATTTTGGGGTTATTAGGGTTTTTATGTTTTCACATAATGCTCTTCAAGTACAAAACTCAATAGTTGTTTTACTTGTTTCACTTTTTATCGGTGCCTATTTTTTAAACAAGATAGAACTCATCATAGTGCTACTCATTGCCATTGCCCTAATCGATTTTCCTTTAATTTATTTTGGCATTGATGCAACTGATTTTATGCCTTCCTTTATTTTCTTCCACATTTGCTGTTTGTTCGCATATTGGATTGTTAGCATTCGCAAGGATGTTGAAAGGGCCATGGTTAGAAATGCTAAAAGAGATGCCAAACTTAAAGAAATAGGTTTTATATCTGGCTCCATTGCACATGAAATAAATAACCCTTTATGGATTTTGCTAAACACTCATAAATCAATGGTGAAGATATTAGAAGAAGAAAAAAATTTAGAGCAACAAAGAGAAGCAGTTCAAGAGTTGGTGGATTTGTCTGATACAGGAATTCAAAGGATTGACAGTATTATTAAAGCTATGTACGGACTTATTCGCAGTGATCAAGATATTCAAATCCCTATTTCAAAATTATCAGATGTGTTTGTAGGTTTAAAAAGTTATATCAATGAATTACAATCTAGCTATAATATTCCCATCCACTGTAGCTTCGATAGTACCCAAGACTTATTCTTCAATGGCAATGCCAGTGAGGTGATCCAAATCATTGCCAACTTATTACGAAATGCATGTCATAGTATCAAGCACCAACAACGGCCCCAAATCTGGATCCACACCAAGAAAGAAGGGGATAATATTAGCTTTATGGTACAAGATACTGGCGATGGGCCATCCCCTAGTGTAATGAAACAATTTGGTAAGGCCTTTAACTCTGGCTCTACCCAAGGCTTAGGTCTAGGACTTTCTATTTCAATGGCACTGTCCGAAAAGAACAAGGCTCATCTAGATTATTTAACGCTTGATAATTTATCCACCTTTAAGCTAACTCTTTCCTACTGCAAATTTTCTGATTTCATCAAGGATGAAGAAATTTTGAAGATGAGTTCCTCTCCCTTAGCAAATCTTGTTTTACTAAAAAATAATATTATGCTTATTAGCATGCATAAAGGACATTACACCATTTATTACAAAGACATAAAAAGACTCATTCAAGATCAGCTAGATTTAATTGAACATAAAATACCATATAAATATATCGTTATGACTAAAGATTCAGAAATGTCATTTAAAGCAAAACTTTATTTTAATTCTAGATCCATGAGAAAGTATTTTATTTGCGGTGCGATTATTGGAAATTCCAACGCCACGATAAATGCGTTTAATCTATTTACTAAAGTATTTCGTCTGCCTTATCCAATAAAAATGTTCAACAATTTTAAGAGTGCTTTTAAATGGACGAAAAATATTTCTTGAATCATCTTAATTTTTCATTAAGATATAGATAAAAAAACGGCGGGGACATTATCATGAAATATTTAATTCTATTTTTTCTTTTTTATTCTAACGCTTATGCATGGGACGTTTTTATAGAACCAGGTGTATTTGTTGACATGTTTGACGGTGAATCTGTCAGCTACGATGACGGAAGTCATGAGTACAGTGGGACATTACGAAACAAAGACTTAAGTTATGCCATGAAATTTGGTCTTCACAATGGCAAATGGGAAATTGGTCTGGAAAGTGAGGTTTATAACCTGGTTGCTCATTTTGAAGGAGATGGCATCAAAGAAAACTTCTCTAAGGAAATACAAGTCACTTATAATTCATTTTTTATCGGTTATGAATTTTACCCTAAAAACATTATCTATTTTTCAATATCTAATACCCCTTACCTAACCACCGGAACAGAATCCTACGAAGATGATCATAGTATTATCTCTATGGAATATGCTTATCATCTTAAAGACTGGGTAAGTGTGAATATTAAAATTGAAAATGCCTCAAAACTCACAAATAAGGGCGGTGCTACCGAAAAAACATATAAGTACAAAGACCTGATTTTAGTGGGATTTAGCTTCCCTTTAAGCTCTCACGACGGGCATTAATTAAGTTTAGTTTTAGCTAGAAAAAAATACACTCTATGCGGGAAACGGGTTGTCGTTTCCCATTCCCCATGTGATATACCCCACACATTTAGTAATTAATAAATGCAATATTGGGGAATAAATATGAAAAACTTGTTAATCGTCGTGGCGATGGCCATGTTCGCGTCACTCTCTTTTGCAAATAATGGTAGGATTCCAGAAAAACCATTAATCTCACTACCGAACACCCGAATTCAGCCAGCAAATCCTATGCGTAACTACACACCATCTATTATAGGTGAGCAGCTTATGATGAGAATGTGGAGCAAAATGACCACTAAACTTAAAGACAAGGATTGCTATCGTAGGGCCCAAATCTGGACATGGGATATGTTCGATTTTTTTAACGTAAAATCCATGAAAATTTTCATTCATTACACTAATAAATTCAACAATGAACTAGACCGTGTAGCAGACATGGATGATTCAGAATTAGAATATGTCCTAGATAACAGACTTATGAAAATGCTTGGCTATAACAAGACTTGGGACTATCATGTGGCTCCCTTAGTACTACTGCAAAATGGTGAGTATCGAGTGCTAGATAAATCACTTATACTTGCCTACGATGCCGTTTATCCATATACCGATAACGAAGCTTGGGACTTAAAAAAACGTCCTGCTACTATTGAAGAATGGACTGAAGGACTTATGATCAGAGGTGAATTGCTATGGAAAGCGAGAAAGGCCATGCTAGAAAGGGATATGCGAAGAACAGATCCTAATTCTGCAACATATAACCGGCTTAGAGCAAAATATATCGAATTAGGTATGGATAAAAATGACTCCATCGATATTAAATGTCATAGAGCTCAGTCCATTGCAGAAGTAGATTTAAACCATAAAACTGCTTATTGCTTCTATACTATTGCACCGATGTACTATTATAATGAAATAGATTTGCGCTATCTCGCTTTTGGAAACACGGGACAGCCTTATCACAGACCCGTTTCAGCGGATTCCTATACCGAAGAAAATTTTATTAATGGTGCTGAAAATTATGTTCAAAGAAAATGGAACTATTCTGAACTAGTAGATGCTAAAAAAGAATTTAAGTGGTTTCAGTCTGGGGACTATGGCGACAGAATTAAAAGAGCAAGATAATTAAAATCACAACATATAGTTAAAAAAGGGCCTATAAATAGGCCCTTTTTATTTTAAGCAATGCCCATAGTTGCCATACTGTCATCAATTTCCTCTAGGACCACATCAAAGTCGATAGGTTTTTTCAAAAAGCGTTTGGCCCCAAGGCTTGTGGCCTTAGCGATTGTTTCATCATCGCCATAAGCACTGGCCATAATGACTCGAAGATCAGGGAATTTGTTTTTCAGCTTCTCCAATAAACTAAAACCATCCATCACAGGCATTTTAATATCAGAGACAATTAAGATAATATTGATCTTATCAATATTTTGTTCAACAAAATTATAACAATCCAGTCCATTTGCAAAACATTCAATCAAAAAATTTTTCTGTCGTGCTGGCTTTCTCAGTAACTGACGAAATAAAACGTGCAAATCCATTTCATCATCAACAAATACAACATAATTATCTTTCATTAATACCGCCATCCTTTAGCTTAATTCTAAATAACGCACCACCATCACTAACATTACTGGCCTCAATCTCACCGTTATTTTTAGTCACAATATTATAACACAGATGAAGGCCTAAACCAGTCCCACTTTTCGCCGGTTTCGTTGTAAAAAATGGTTCAAATATCTTTGATAGATTCTCTTCCTTAATTCCGCTACCATTATCAATAACTTCAACAATCACATCTCTACCGGCCTGACGAGTTTTGAACTTAACTTGTCCTTTCTTATTTGTATCGTCTTTATATTTTTCCTGTACAGAATACAAAGCATTCTCAGTTAGATTAAAAAATACTCGCAACATATCATTACTTAAGATATTTACTGACGACAAGTTTGGGTCAAGATCAAAAACAATCTTAGGGTTTTTCTCATTCTTGTGAATTTTGGAAGTCAGTTTAATGGCCTGTTCAATCAATAAATTGAGATCAACACCTTTATCCACATGATTGACATCTCCATTTCCTGCGATGCCTAACATACTACTAACAATACCTTCGATCCGATCAATATTTGATTTATATAAGGGCATAGCAGTAAAAAGACCTAATAAGTCCTCACAAAAATCTTCACCTAGCTCTGTAAAGTCTTTCGCACTTTTAAGTTTATCGATAGGATAATCAGAGGCAAACTGATCAAAAACTTGGGTATTCATTTTCATAATATTTAGCGGATTTCGAATTTCGTGAGAAACCCCCGCAATAACAGCTCCCAAGGATGCCAGCTTCTCTTTTTGAACAAGGCTTGCCTGGGCATCTTTTAGTTCTTTTGTTCGTTGTTTAATCTTGAGTTCTAATTCTACATTAATTTCTTCTAGTCGTTTTTCGTAAAACTTTCGATCAGAAATGTCGTGAACAACGCCTAACATCCGCAATGGCCTTTTATCTGTATCAAAATAAACTCTACCATGCTCAATCAGATAACTTATCGTCCCATCTTCTTTTATAACTCGGTGTTCAATATTATACGCTTTATTATTTTCTACTGCTTCATTTACCGCCTTAACAACTGCGTCTCTATCCTCTGGGTGGACATAGGACAAAAAAGCTTCATAGCTGGGTTTAAACTGCTGTGCTTTAAGTCCAAATATATTATAAATTTCATCAGACCAACTAAGGGAGTCTTCTTTTATATTCCAATCCCAAAGACCAAGATTAGCAATCTTCTGAGCTTCTAAAAGAGTTTCGCGACTCTTTTTTATCTCATCTGCCTCTGGACAAAATGCATTCGAAAGATTGATTAAGATTAATTTTTTATTGTCTATTGGAAAAACTTCTACACCGTAATACTCTCCCTTCAAACTTACTCTTTTAGGGCTGTTCTCTATATTGTATTCTGAAAATAATTCTCCCACAGATAGTTTAAAGAGCTCAGCGAATTGAGGGCTAAAGGCCACAATGCGATCAGCACTATCTAACACGGCCGAACAAAAGTGTTCGTTAGATAAGATATTAACTAGCATTTGATAGTCCATAACAATCCCATCGTGTAATTTGGCCTTATAATATTATCAACAATTAAATATAGTTTATATGCGTAGTACGTAAGACTAGGCAAACTTTAGAATTCTTAACTTACAACATACTAATATCTCCGAACACAACGAACGTAGTGGCCATTGAACTTACCGATGGCTGTCTGGTTGCCATCGGTAAACCTCTGGATCCACGCAGTGTTACTAGAATATTCCGTTGAGGACCAGTAATAACTGCTGGATGTCAAAGAAAGCGTAAGCGATGTCTTATTGATAAACATCAAATTCAACTCATATCTGTTTGGTAAGTACCAGTCGGTGTAACCGCCGTAGGAGAGCTTGTCACAGTAGCGAGCGGCAGCATGGTAGCCCCCTTGTGCTGGTGCAGTAATTGCCACGATATTAGCGGTGTTTGTACTACCATAATTAGCGTCTATATTAACCGCTCCCTGACCAGTACCAGTCGTGGTTGTGTAATTTATCAGACTGGGAATGTCATAATAGTTAGTGGTTCCATCGTGCCAATACTTTTTTAAAGTATCTGAAGCACCTGTACAGGTGGGCGTAAAATCCACACTGGGCCATGCAGAAAGTCCGGAGCCCCCCCCAATCGCGCCCGCCGGGATTTCCTGACATCTCCCAGGAGTAGTCATGTATTTATCAGAGCCCAGGGTGCCCAGGAAGATCGCCCCCCCTTTACAGGTCGTTCCCGGGGTGGGCGTCCCCTGGCATGGATCAGCTTTCCACATGGCCGTGGTAAACATTTGAGCATATGAGGATTCAAAGGGAATTAAGAAAATATAAAATAGCAAAAAAAAACGAATCATTAGTACATCCTCAGCTTATGTTTTACATACCTGCCAGCCATGAAAAATACACATGTGTACCAGCTGTAACGATAGAATAGATGGTGTGTTTACCGGCCGTAGTTGCCCCATGATCCGGAGGTAAATGAACAGTTAAAGCTCCGGTACCCGCTCCGGAGAAGGCAGTAAAACTACATGATGCCGAGGTGGTCCCTTGGACTATGAATGTGTAACCTGTTCCATCCTTCAAATTGTTAAGCTGGAACGCTCCACAACTTGAAGCTGTATATTGAATATTACCGCTTGAAAAATCGATGGTCGTTGTTCCATTAGAAACTGCCGGCTTCCCTGAAATAACTCCATTTACATCCAAAGCACTTCGAGGCGTCGCTGTTCCAATCCCAACCTTACCGTCATTTTTAATAATCATTCTCTCAGTAAAACTTACAGTATCATCAGTGGATGTGAAGAAAGCAATTTCAGAACCCATTTGCCCTGCACCCGTAATACTTGGGTTATCAACTCTCACATCAATCCCCGCTGTTAACTGTTCTGTTACACCATCATGGCCATAAAACCAAAGGGCCCCTAGGTTATCGCCATCTTCTGCTTTTCCTGCTCCTCGAGACTTGAAGAAATTCACAGATTGTTCTTGATTATCGTTACTCCATGACGAAAGACCAATATTTCCCATTTCAACCCACAGTTTTTCCCATGGAGTTCCACCGATCCCAACATTTCCAAGAGCATCGATAGTAACTCCTGAAGCACCTCCATTACCAACCAACTGAAAGGTTGAAAGATCAATATTTTGGGTGGCCGTGTGATTACCGAGATTATCCCCAGCGATCCCAGCAGAAAGATCTATACAATTTGCTCCCGTCTCATCACAAATCTGGTGTGTCCTTACTTCGGTATCAATATAAGCACCACCAGCAGCACCAATACTCATTAAAAGTTTATTATCACCAGTTTCAAAAATAAAACCTTGGTCTGGATTAGTTGTAACTCCTGCAACAAATCTAGTTGCCCAGTCATTACCAAAATGTCCATCAACAGCGACTTCATTATCTAAAGTTCTTCCTGAGCTAGCATGTGTCCCCCCTCTAGCAATATACATCCCCCAGTTTGGATCATTATTATAGAGGTAGTAACCATTAGTATTCCCATTGACGCCAGCAGTATGAAAACGGTTCGCTGTTACATTTCCTACCACATGCAATTTTTCACTAGGAGCGCTTGTCCCGAGACCAACCTTACCTGTGTTATCAATAGTCAGTACATCATTAACACCTAATACATTGTCACGACTGATCTTAAATTTATCCGCATCCGTATCATCAAGTCCCATGGACCAGTCGTTAGAGTTTGTATCACTTGTGGCAAAACGTAAGTATGGATCTTGATCTCCAGAAGTGGCCATAATAACTACTTCTGAATTATGGTTATAGGCTCTAAATTTTGCAATAGGACCGCCATTATTTAAATCCATAACAATCGAATCTGTACCAGGGTTTACGGCGGCACCATCCCAATCTCCAAGTTGCATAGTTGAAATGGGTGTACTTGTACCAATTCCAATTCGACCACTTTGTTGTACCACAAAGTTACTATGCCAAGAAACACCAGCATCATCACTTGCACCAACACCAAAAATGCTCTCATTACCTGCTGAATCGCCAAAGAAATAAGCCTGCTGATAATTACCATCAGCTGCAAGTAAGTATAAGCGGTCATCAGCGGCAACCGTTCTAGCTCCAAAATTATAAGGATCTAAATTATTAAAATAATAATTAAAGTTTAAATAATCACCAAGTTTTAATGCAACATCACCTGATGTGGCATTGATATCTAAATTAGCTGTCGGAGTTCTTCCAATCCCAACTTTTCCATCTTTGATCACGAGCGTATCTGGATATGCAATAGAATTATCAGTGGTTCCAAAGTTTAAGCTACCATTACTAGCATCCCAGAACATGTCTGCTTTATCTGTGTCCGCTTCACCAATACTAAAAGAAGCATCTGTGGTCGCAGTGGAGCTGACACTAAAACTAGTGCTGCCCACACCGGTTAAAGGACTGCCTAAGTTAAGATCTCCACCATTGGTTAGAGTCATTTTAGTTGTTCCAGCAGTTTGGAAAACAATATCTTCTGCACCAGTCGCATCAGTATCACTGGCAATAATTGTTTGCCCAGTACTACTAGCTCCACCAGAACCAACAGCATTTAAACAATAGCTGCCACTACAAATATCACCTGAGGCATTGATATTTCCTACAACATCTAAGGCTTCAGTTGGTGCTGTGGTTCCGATCCCAACTTTACCATCGTTTGTTATTCTCATGCGCTCCGAAGTGCCCGCAGTGGAAGTGGCGGTAGAAAACCTAATATAGGCCGGAACATAAGTAGCCCCAGGAGCGCCATCAACACGCATTTCGATCTCAGCTGCGCGGATATGATAACCACTATTATTGAAACCATAGCCTCTCATACCTACCAATTTATCGCCATTTTGCACTGCTGTCGGTAGTGCTGCTGTCCCCCTGGCGCGGTATCCCTCGTAATCTGGTGCTGTGCCAGCATTATCAGCATCGACATAATGATGAATATCTCCATCTCCTCTAATGGTTAAAGGTGCACTCGGAGTCGTTGTGCCTATCGCAACTGCACCGTTGCCCAGTAAGACTTTTTTACTTACAGTAAAAGCACTACCAGCAGGATCAGAATTAAAAGCACTTTCCAAAACGAGTGAAGTATCACTAGCAATAGATTTAACAACTCTACTATCCCCTCCAAATGAGATAATATCTCCAACATTAACTTCACTCAGGAATACAGTTCCGGTCCCAGTTATCGTCGCTAGCGCACCTGAAATAGTTCCCGTTCCAGTGCTATCACCATTGATCTCAAAAACGCTGGATGGGTTTGCCGTACCAATCCCTACGTTGCCAGAAGAAGTATCTCCATAAATTGTATTTCCGATATTAAGATGGTTATTAGTAGTCGCTGTCGGCGTATCCACATTATACCCAATAAGAATATTATCGCTACCTGTAGTAATACTATTTCCTGCCATGTGTCCGATGGTAGTATTATTATTTCCAGTAGTATTGCCCGCTAGGGAGTTATACCCAACTGCAATATTATTCCCACCAGATGATGTGTTCTTTAAAGCTTCATAACCGATAGCTACGTTATAATTTCCCGTATTGGCAGAAGCAGTTGCACTACCATAAAGAGAGAAACTACCAATTGAAACATTGTAATTGTACCAGCTGACAGCACTATCGTTTACATACCGTTGAGACGAATAACCAATAGCAACACCTTGGTTACCCGCAACATTTGACCAAAGAGCTAACCGTCCCATCCCTGTGTTCTCAATACCAGTAGTATTACTATAAAGGACCCCATACCCAACTGCAGAGTTGCTATTTCCTGTTGTGTTGGAAGAGAGAGCAGAGCTTCCAATTGCGGTATTTTTAAAACCTGTAGTATTATCTCTGAGTGTGTAATACCCAAACCCAGCGTTATCAGCTCCAGAAGTATTAAATTCTAAAGCGTTAGAACCAAATCCTGTATTTCTATTTGTAGTACCATCATCGTTTAATCCAGAATTTAACCCTACAAAATAACTGTCACTTGAAGTTTTAGCATCACTTAAGTCATTAAGCGCCGTTGCCCCACTAGGTAAATTCGTTAACTGACTACCATCTATCGCAGGTAGCTTTCCAGTGGCATCCAGCTGTACTAGATTATTTGCCCCAGTACCTACAGTGAGTAGAGCTAAGGCATCCAGATTCGCGCTATAGGCTTGTACATCAGTTCCAATGGCCAAACCTAAATTAGTTCGAGCAGTCGCAGCATCGGCTGCTCCAGTACCACCGTTTGCAATGGGAAGGGTTCCCGTGACTCCACTAGTAAGATTTAATTGCCCCCAAGTAGGATCCCCGACTCCACCAGATAAAAGTGGTAGCCCGTTAGTGGCATCATCTGTCAATTTTGCCAGTGGTAATGCTCCTGTAACTTTAGTACCGGCGAGATCAATCGCCGCATCTTTTACTGATAATTCATTTAGACCATTCACTTCTAAGAAATTTGCATCAATATTCAGAGCTAATGTGATATCACCACTTGCAGCTCCACCACTTAGTGGTGCTGTCGTATTCACAGCAGTTACATCTCCGGAAGCTGTTCCTAGAGAACTTACTGTTTTACAGTTTGCTCCAGTAGAATCACAAATTGTATCAACTTGTACTTGTCCGCTGGATTTAATGTTTCCTGCAACATCTAACTTATGTGCTGGAGCTGTAGTGCCAATCCCCACATTCCCCGCACTATCGATTCGCATTCTTTCTACAGTACTTGATGAGCCATCTGGTGAGGTCAAAAACTCAAGTCGACCAGGCATATCTGTGGTATCCCCTGCCGTTGCAGGTTCACCATCAATTTTATACATAATTTCTGCAGCGTTTTGAAAGCTTCCAGCAGCACTGTTATAACCTTGGGCTATTAACATCCCGATATCATCACCACTCATCGAGCCCGTTGGAGCTGCTAAAGTTCCGCGAGCACGTCCCATTCTAATAGAACCGACTGCAGCTGTATCCTTAAAAGCATATAATTTTATTTCGGCATTAGACTGATCTTGAACGGCATGAATGGGTGCCGATGGCGAACTGGTTCCAACACCGATTCTACCACTAGCGTCGATAGAAAGCCCCGTACTTCCACCATTACCAACCAGCTTAAAAGTTGCAAGATCAATATTTTGTGTTGCTGTATGATTACCTAAATTATCACTACTGGCAGAAACTTGCGTATCCACGTAAGTTTTAACTGCATTTTGCGAAGGCACAACCACATCACTCGTCCCAAGTGTTGCAGTAGTATCAAGAGTTAAAGTTGTATCTGCATCATTAGCACAAATCCATCTTGAGTTGGTATTGTCCCAGCTTAAGATTTGTCCATCACTGCAAGCGGCCCCATTAGGTTGATAATTTAAATAAGCCCCAGCTGTGGCGATATTTAAACTGCCTGTCATACTTCCACCAGCAAGTGGCACATATGAACCAAGACTAGCGGCATCTGCTTTTAAAGCTAGCGCATCAAATACCGCGTTTTGCGAAGGTGCTACATCAACGACTGCATCAGTAATCGTATCTGCTACTGCTGCTGCTTTGGCATCGGCATCCGTATAAATAGTATCTGCATCTGTGACACAACTAAAACTAGTTCCGTCACCTTTTAACACTTCTCCTGCCAAACAAGTAGGCACAGTTGCTTGAGCGGCATTTCCCAGACCTAGATTGGTTCTGGCCGTGGCCGCATCAGTTGCCCCGGTACCACCGTTAGCAATAGGAAGGGTTCCGGTCATATTCGCGATATTTAAATCAGCTTCTGTTACAGTTAAAGTTATATCATTTACGTTTTGAGTTGCGGTAATTCCAGTGCCACCAACAATTGATCTAAAAGGTAAATCAACTCCTGACTTGGCAGTAAAAATTTGCGCCCCTGCTCCTAAATTGGAAGCAGTATTGGCCTCACCACTGGCCGCACCAATAGTATTTAAACAAAAAGAACCACTACAAACGTCACCAGAGGATTTGATGTTTCCAGTAACTTCTAATTTTTCGGTAGGTGCGATATTTCCAATTCCAATATTTCCATTATCCAGCGCAATTAAAACGTCAGCCACACCATTTTTTAAAGTAAAATTATTACTAAGGTCTTCGGCTAACGACCATTGACTTCCATTAAGTCCATTATCCTGTAGTACATAACTAGGAGCTTCCAGGTTGCCTGACATCACTCCACCAGCAAGTGGTACATATGAACCTAATGAAGCGGAGTCAGCTTTTAAAGCTAAAGCATCAAACACGGCGTTTTGGGAAGGTGCTACATCCACCACGGCATCTGTTATTGAGTCTGCGACAGTGGCAAGCTTAGCAGCGGCATCGGTATAAGCAGTTACACAGCTCCATACTCCAGCTGCTTTTTGAGCAACCTCACCATCAGCACAAGCAAGTGCTGCGATAGCATCTAGGTCGGCATCATGTGCTTGCACATCGGCTCCGATCGCTAAACCTAAATTTGTTCTCGCCGTCGCTGCATCTGCCGCTCCGGTACCACCGTTAGCAAGTGGTAAGGTACCAGTAACTTGCGAGCCAAGATTTATACCTCCGCCTATATTGGCAAGGTTTAAAGCGCTCTCATCTACGGCCAGAGTGACATCGTCTACATTATTCGTAACAAGAACTCCCGTCCCTGCTGCAATGGTTTTAAACTCTAAATTTAGTGCATTTTTTTGTTTAAAGATTTGTCCTGTTCCCGCACCAACATTTGCACCATCATTCGTCTCCCCTGGTGTAAGAGAGTTCAAACAAGTAGCTCCATTATTTGAACAAATATCCCCTGTGGCAGTGATTGTTCCAGTCGCAGTTGCTCCTGCTTTCACATAACCATTATTATCAGCGTAGGCATCTACCTCAGCTTCCGTTAATACTGTATCAGTTAAAGTTGCCGGAACAAACTTACTACCATCCCAGCTCAATACATCATTAGTTAGAATGCCAGTCAAATCTACATCTGCAATATCGCCCACACTAGAACCCGTTTTATTTACACTTGTCCAGTCAACCGTACTTAAAGCAGCTGGAATTTTTTCCCATAGTCCTGTTGCTCCATTAAAGATCGCCCAGTCTCCTACTGCCCAACTAGCAGTTCCATCTAAATTATGTGTCCCTGCCACAGCTACGATAAAGTAGTTTCCATCTTGTGCTGTAATCAGATTTTGTGCATCCGGGTCAGTCATAGCAGAAGCATCCCAAGTCCCCGCATAAGAAATCCCACTTAAATCGGATGGGGCCCAACCACTGCCCGTGTACTTTAAAATTTGTCCAGGAGCTGCGCCCATGGAACCAAGGTCCACGGTAATAGGAACTGCCACCTGCCCGTAGGCATTGGCAAAGATCATATTCATTGCCCCTTCCATTAGGAAAGCAAAGGAGCTTTTAGCTGTTAAAACTATTTGTGAACTTGTTTGTGATTCAATATTAAAGTCATGATACCCATTGGCATCACT
>JBFEUX010000024.1:0-21230 GCA_041547255.1 Bacteriovoracaceae bacterium | reverse complement strand
TATGAGTTGTGATAGTTCTCTTGATACTGTGATGAGCTGTTGGAACTCTTCAAAACTATGGTATTTTTCCTTATCTAGAAAGTGTAATTGGTTGAATAAATTTTTTGCACCCAGAACTTCTGGTGTCGCACTTAAAAATAAACTGGCATAGGATGATTGGTTGACTTGTTCAAAAAACTTTATGGAATCATTTTCTGTCTTTGCGAAATTGAACTGATGGGACTCATCGATGATAAGCATATCCCATGTGATTTCTCTAAGCTTTTCGCGGATAGTATGATCATCATTAAGCACCTTGGTACTTATGATAAGTCTTCTTAAAGTAGAGAAATCTATTTCTTCTGATTCACTATTTATAGTTTGGAATGATAAATTGAATTTTTTGTATAACTCCACAAACCACTGGTTGACCAAACTGTCAGGAACTACAATTAATACATTCTCTACAAGTTCCTTTTGAATAAGAGAATGGGTGATAAGCGCCGCCTCAATGGTTTTACCCAGCCCAACCTCATCACATAACATGACTTTGGGGCTTTGCATTTCTAAAACCTTGGATACAACGTAAACCTGATGGGGAATTAACCTAATTTTCGCTCCTAGAAAGCCTTTATAAGCAAATTCTTGATAATGTCTGGTGTTTAGATAGCTTTGATATCGAAGCTGGTTAAACTGTGGAGAGTCAAAATTCTGGGCCAATAAACGCTCTAAAGGTCCATTCAGGTCAATCTTAGCGCTAAGCTCTGTTTCTGGAATAATATTATCTGCTTCAGAAAGATAAAAAAGAATACCATTATTTTCCTGGCAGTCCTGAACAGTAAATTCCTCGCCTTGTTCTGAATTAAACTTATCCCCAGCTTTTAGCATAAAACGTTTTAGTGGCGCATTTTTGATGTTGTAGATACGCTGTTCAGTTGCCAGAGGAAAGTATACCTCAAGCCTTTTGTTTTCTGCGTTTAATATAATTCCTAGTCCCAGCTCAGGTTCGCCTTCGCTGTACCAACGTTGTCCTTTAATATACATGAATAGTATTTTAGCTTATATTTTCACTAATGGCTTCAATATTTTACTTTTCCATGTAAGAATCTAAGGGTTATTTATTTAAATGCGTAAGCTTTTCAATCGAGGCTTCTATGGATAAGGATTTATCGAAACTAACAAAAATTCAGTACCATGTTACTCAAGAAAATGGAACAGAGCTTCCATATCAAAATGAATATTGGGATTTTTTTGAAGACGGTATTTATTTAGATATTGTTTCCGGAGAAGTACTATTTTCCTCTACTCATAAGTATCAATCCAGCTGTGGTTGGCCTTCTTTTTATAAGGTATTAGTACCAGAAAATTTTGTTAAAAAAGTTGATTTATCTGCTGGCCATAAACGGATAGAGGTGAGAAGTGCCCATGGAGATTCACACTTAGGCCACGTTTTCACTGATGGCCCGGCCCCCACTGGAGTTCGTTACTGTATTAACTCAGCTGCCTTAAAATTCATTGCGAAAAAAGATTTACAAAAAATGGGACTGGAAGAATATCTCAGTTTATTTGACGAGGATAAACAAGCCCCCGGTAAAGATGTAAAAATTGAATACGCTACACTTGGCGCCGGATGTTTTTGGGGAGTGGAGGCCATATTTGCTAAGACACCCGGGGTACTGGATGCGGTATCTGGTTACTGTGGTGGAAAAACGATCGACCCTAGTTATGAGGAAATTAGTACAGGAAAGACGGGCCATGCAGAAGTGGTGCAGGTTAAGTATGACGCCAATATTATCTCTTATGAAAAGCTATTGGATTTATTTTTCCGTTTACATGACCCTACAACTCTTAATGCTCAGGGGTACGATGTGGGAACTCAATATCGCAGTGTAATTTTTTATCATGATGAGCAACAAAAAATGATAGCACAAGATATGAAGAAAAAACTAACTGATACTAACGCCTTTGACAAACCGATCGTGACAGAGATTACCGCCTTTGAAACATTTTATCCTGCAGAAGAATATCATCAAGACTATTACGAAAAAAAATACAATGGGGGTAGTGGACCAATTTGTCACTGGGTTAGAGGGGAGTAAATGAAAATCGTTTTTTTGGATCAAGCGACTTTAGGTGATGATATTGATTTATCTGCGTTTGCTACGCTGGGGGAGCTTAAGGTTTTTGCTACCACTGCTCAGTCTGAAGTTGTTGAGCGATTAAAAGGCGCTCAGGTTGCCATTATAAATAAAGTCAAATTATCAAAAGATGTATTAGAACAATTACCTGATTTAAAACTGATTGCCGTAGCGGCAACTGGTACTGATAATATAGATAAAGTAACAGCGGATAACTTAGGAATCAGTGTGAAAAATGTGGCAGGCTATAGTACTGCTTCCGTTGTCCAGCATACTTTTTCGTTATTATTTTATCTCTTGGAAGATTTACCTTACTATCAGCAATTCACCAGTTCACATCACTGGCAAGAATCAACTATCTTTACTCATTTTAAATCATTTTCTGAGCTCGCAAATATGCGTATAGGGATCATCGGGCTTGGGATCATTGGCCAGGAAGTTGCCAAAGTTTCTAAAGCTTTCGGCGCACAAATTTGTTATTATTCTACCTCCGGAACTAATCGCAATAGCGACTATACGCGGGTAGAACTTGAGGAGTTACTTAAGACATGTGACGTGATCACAATTCATGCTCCTTTGAATGATAAAACTATCCATTTGCTTAATATAAAAAATCTTACTTTGCTAAAAGAGAATGCTATCCTTTTGAATCTAGGTAGAGGCGGAATCATTAACGAACAAGATCTTGTTGAAGTTCTCAAGACTAAAAAGATAAAAGTTGGCCTAGATGTTTTGGCGAGTGAGCCACCTATGCTGAATGACCCGGTTAATAAGTTGGTGGATTATCCAGGAGTTATTATTACTCCTCATATTGCCTGGGCAAGTTTAGAATCGAGAAAAAGGCTAGTGGAAAAAGTTTTCCAAAATGTCCAGAGCTTTATGGGGAAAAATAATCACTAAATGGTAGTTGCTCATAGCAGCACCCCGCTTAAAATAGCATGAAAAGGCTAATTAAAGGCTTTTTTTACTTTATTTAAGGTTTTTCACTAAAATTAGTTTTGACTTTTTTTAGATATGAAATCAAAATTTTAGAAAACCATTTTCTAAGGAGAATACAAATGGCTAAACAAGAAAAAGACATGTTACTAGTAGGATCTAAAACTAAAGAAGCTCTTAAAGGAACTGGAAAAGAAAAGTTCATGGTTTCTTCTGACGCTTTAGAAGGTCTAAATGAATACGTTCACTGGCTAGTTGAGCAAGCTCAACAAAGAGCTAAAGCGAATGGTAGAAAAACTATCAGATCTTACGATATCATCACAACTACTAAGTAGTTTTTCTATAAGGCCCGGTTTTATTACCGGGCTTTTTTTTTATTTGTTCATAAACTTTAACATCAAGACTACAAGCACTCCTGTAATTGAGACATATTCCCAAATAATAAAAGTAAACTTTGCCAATTGTTTATGAGCCTTTAAATGGGAAAAAATGCCTAATAAATAAGTAATGAAAATTAGCGGTAAACCTATAAAGGATGTTAGTAAATGACTTGCTAATATTATTAAATACATTGTTTTGTAAGACTCATTGGTAAAGCTTACATGGCCTACACTCATGTGATAAAAAATATAATTAATAAGAAATAGCGCTGAAAAGAAAAGAGCTATATGGATAAAGACTTTATGTTGTGCAATCTTTTTGTGTTTCACAAATTTGAAGGCGATGACCAATGTCACAGCACTTAAAAAATTGAGAGCAGCATTTACCCACATTTGTATTGAGGGATTGTAAATGGGTTCTATTTTATTTGGGTTCAGATAAATGATAAAGATAAGAAAAATTTCAGCAACGAGTGCTGTAAAAAATCCAGAATAGATAATTTTGTTTTTAGTCATAAGTGAATCCAAAATTTATAAAATAGCCTTAGGGCGCCAATAAAAAGTACCGATTTAAATATTATTTTAAATATATTAGTGTCAATTCTACTTAATAACTTAACACCTAGCCAGGTTCCTATTACTGTTGTGAGGGCCAGAAAACCTAATAATGTTGCAAAATCAAGATAGTTAAAATCTAAGCTTAAAAATAAAGGAATTTTAAGTAAGTGTGTGACTAACTGCTGAGCTGCTTTGGTTGCGACAATTTCTTCTTTTTCTAAGTCGTCACGTAAGTAAAAGGGAGCAATCAATGGCCCCGTGGCCCCAATTAATGAACCCTGAATTCCAGAGCCAATACCTAGTAAAAACCAGCCTCTGCTTCTAAGTTTCATTTGAGGAAATGTTTTAGGTTTGAATAAGGCATAAAGAATAAAGAGCGCCAAAAGTAGATATAAGTAAGCAGGGTTTTTAATCTGGCTAAGGATTGTGTAGGCAATATAGAAACCTATGGGAGCCCCTAGTACAAAAGGCCAAAGAAAATCATTACGAACATATTTACGAAGTATAAAGCCTCGTGAGCTATTGCTAATTAATTGTACCATTCCATGTATAGGAATGAGCTGTTGGTAGGGTAAAAAGAAGGACATAAGCGATAATAAGAGTACGCCGCCACCCATTCCTATTACCCCAGAAATAAGGGATGTAAGAAGCCCTGCTAGGGGCAAAAAATAAAGCATGAGAATAAATAGCTGATATGCTTTAACTAGGCAATCCCAAATAGCCTAAATTCAGGTATTTAACAATTTTATGGACGCGTAGCGTAAATTGTGTTAAAATTTTTTATCACGTTAAACAACCTTTAACTAAAATCACCCACATTAACCAACCCATTAATCAACTGTTGAGCGAGCTTATGAAGAAAAAGAAGATGAACGCCCCACAATATCTAAAGTTATGGCATAGCTATCAAAATCCTCGAAAGCTTAATCTGGTTAATCAAAACCATGATATCTTCTGTAAAAAGGCCGTAGATAATTTGTGTCTTAAAGTTGATATGTGTGAGAGCACTGAAGACTATCTTATGGAATTTTGTGAAGGTATGGAAGAGTTGATAGAGCTAGGTATACCTAAAGAAAAGCTACTTAATCACCAGTTAATATTTTCCAAAATTCTACATCTGGGTTCTGATATTGTTGAGTCCAGCAATAAATCCCGTGATATTTTTTATATAGGTCTATTTATCGATACTAAGATAGCGACTTGTTGGTATAAAAAATCATTTTATCGCATGATCTTGAATATGCTTAAGCTGATCACTGAGAAAGCACAAAATTTACCTGAGGTAATGAAAGAAAAAATTGTGCAACTCTTAAAAGTTGAAAACTTTCCACTCTATGCGTTATACTTTGATCATCAAGCCTTGAAAAAAGCAGTTTAAGTATTTTTCTAGTTAACCTTTTAAGTCCTATATGCCAGAATGTCCGATAAAAAAGGATATTTTATGGCCAAGTTTAGATCAGGTGTTTTATTCGGTGATGAAGTTAAAGAACTTTACAAGTATGCTAATGACAACAATTTTGCAATCCCTGCAGTAAATGTCGTGGGAACCAATTCTATAAATGCTGTTTTAGAGACGGCCAAAGAATTAAATTCCCCAGTTATTATTCAATTCTCAAATGGTGGAGCGTCATTTTATGCTGGTAAGGGACTTTCCAATAGTAACGAGTTTGCGGCCATTCAAGGCTGTATTTCTGGTGCTCATCATGTTCATTTAATGGCCGAAGCTTATGGTATTCCTGTTGTACTACATACTGATCATGCGGCCAAAAAACTATTGCCTTGGATTGATGGACTTTTAACTGCTGGTGAAGAATTTCATAAGAAACATGGCAAACCATTATTTAGCTATCATATGCTAGACCTATCGGAAGAACCTATTGAAGAAAATATTTCCATCTCTAAAACATATTTGGAAAAGGCCCATAAAATTGGGACACATATTGAGATTGAATTAGGTGTTACTGGTGGAGAAGAAGATGGAGTCGATAATACTGATATCGATAATGCCCTTCTTTATACTCAGCCAGAAGAAGTTTGTTATGCTTATGAAGAGTTAAAAAAGGTGAGTAACTATTTTACGGTTGCTGCTTCCTTTGGAAATGTTCATGGTGTGTATAAGCCTGGGAATGTTAAATTAACTCCTATTATCTTAAAAAACTCACAAGAATATATTCAGAAAAAACATGATACTCCTGCAAACCCAGTTCACTTTGTATTCCACGGTGGATCTGGCTCTTCTACTGAAGATATTCGTGAGGCCATAAGCTACGGTGTTATTAAAATGAATATTGACACCGATATGCAATGGGCCTTTTGGGATGGAATTAGATCTTACGAAGAAAAAAATAGAGCATACTTACAATCCCAAATTGGTAACCCTGAGGGAGAAGATAAGCCTAATAAAAAATATTACGATCCAAGAAAATGGTTGAGAGAGGGAGAAATCTCTTTTGTTAATCGCTTAAAAAAATCATTCGATGATCTTAATTGCATTGGACGTAATGGTTAACTTCCAACTATAGAAGAACTCTGCTCTATCAGTAGCGCCTACTGATAGGGCAAATTTATATCAAATCCTAGGATTGGGCTCGGTTATTTCTATTCTTTTACACGAGCTAAAAAATTCCGGCATGGAGTATAAAAAATCTATTTATGCTATAAATAATATAATTATTAAGAGTAATTATTTTTTTATAGGAACCTTATGCCTTCTGATTCTTTACGCAAACATATTCGCTTCCAGCCAGATAGTGACACTTTTGTTGCGCTAAAACTAGAAGATAATAGTTTATATACGGGTCTTTGTGTATCAGAATCACAAGGTGGCTGTGCCGGGGTCTTTATTAATCATGAGAGCTTTGTCGCGGGAAAAATGTGCTTGATTAAAGTAGGCAAATTAGATGCCGTGGCAGCAGAGATTCGTTGGGTAAAAGAATTAGATAGCGATATTATCAAAGTTGGTTTTCAATACCTTAGCTAGAGAGCAATATGGGTATAAAATGATCCCCTTATGTAAATACTCAAAGCCAGTTAAAATATGTGAGTGAAGAACTTATTAATTATATTTCTTTATTTCTTTTCATTTAATGCTTTTGCTCTATCATTCCAACTTGGAACGGGAAGCCTTACACCCCATTTTGTTACCAACAAAAAGAGTTACTGTAATCAGTGGAATAACACAGGAATTATAGTAAATAAGACTTATTATCTAAGGGCCATGCATGAAGGATTCGGTGTCACCTATATGCAAGGGGAAGATTCTATTTGTTCGCCTATTGAAGGACTTTTTTTTCATTATACTTTAGAGCGAACAGATTGGATTGAAACTGGGATTATGGCCGGTGGCTATGCATTTAACCAAAAAAATTGGGAAGCGCATGAGGCGGCAACCCCTGAAGCACTTGATGCCCCAGAACCTGTAAGAACTAAATACTTCGGGCGAGATGTTGTTCCAGTGTTGGCCCTTGATGTGGGCATACATTTGATCCGAAAAGATAATTGGTCTCTAAAGTTAAATAACTTTTTTACACCTGTTATTTTTAATCACTCTATCGCTTGGGAATATCGTTTCTAATAACTTATTTTAATTATTGATAGGCCGCAGGTTTTCTCTCTTTCGGTTGTAATTCTTTTAATAATCGATCAAAAGGACTTAGCTTTATTTGAGGGCTATATTTTTTATAACGAACTTCTCGGCCTACAGCAGGTGCTGTTTTAGATGCAGCGGGCTTGCATATATGTTTTTTTAAAGCAGGGTGTTTGATTTCAATTCGTTGCCCGTTTTGAGTAATCTTGTATTCATCAATGTGATAGGTGATCCCATTGATAACCAATTCCATGGCATAGCTATTTGTCGACACTAATAAGAGACATAACAATCTTTTCATCGCATTAGTTTATGCTTATTCAGAAGTATCACAAAATATAAGTTCTAAACCTTTGAAATTATTTACGAAGAATTATGAATACGACTACTAATTAGGGCATTTAAAAGGCAAATATATAGCTAAGGCCATACACTAGACCCTGGGTCTTGATATTAGAGGGAAGCCCAGTGGTTTTACCAGTTACATCGTCTTCTTGTTGGGTATATTGGTTACGAAAGTCTTGTATATTGAGCATAAAACCATCATAGACTCGTAAGCCGAGGCCAATAGAGACGTGTTGCCCAAAATAGCGAACATTGGTATTAGATTTCGGTTCTAGTACTGAGTTTAAATAACCCGTCCAAAGGCGTATGCGATCAAAGAAGTGAAAGGCGATATAAGTACCTACGCCACCTCCTAGAAAGTACTGGTAACCATCAGTGGTGACATCGCTGTCATAAACGTAATTGCCCCGCTCTAAGGCAAGACCGGCCATAAAGATATTACCCATATAACCTAGGTTTAATCCAGTGACTTCACCAGTAAAGCTTCCTTGTGAACCGTTAACTTTAAAATTTCCATTATAATAGTTAAAGCTCGGCTCCACCATAAATTTGGCTTGAGCAAAGGGAATAAAAATAAGGTAAAATAAAATGAGTCTAAGCAATACCAAAAACTCTTTGTTGATATTCGGGCATTTCCAAAATTTCATCTCTAAATATCGCAACTCTATAGTTGGCTTGTTCTTGATTTATGACAACAGGATCATTGGGTTCCAACATATTGGCCTTTATCAGCAAAGGAATATTTTGCAAATCAAGAGGTTCTTCTAGGCGCAAAATAAAACCATTTTTCATTAAGTAATAAGAGGGATTGTAAGTAGTTGTTTGAGATTCTGTGTTCATCGCTTTACTCCTTAAAGCAGTTTCCCATCCTGGGTAGTGTTCACATTCAAATTTTTTCATAAATAAATTTTAAATGCAAATATTTTTATTAACTAAAGAATTCTTATCGAATCTGGTGCTAATTTGTACAACTATTATGCGAAGACGTGTCATTTTGTCCCATTAATCCATTTTTATACCAAAATAGTCGTGTAAATATCTAAAATCACGAATTTATATATTGGCATCATTTCTGCTTATATGATTACTGACGGAGGTACTAAACATAGGAAGTGTTTAGTTAAGGCCAGGGATTGGCCGCAAGTTTCATACTGATATTAACAAAGGTATTGAGGAGAAAACATGGAAGGAATCAACTTGGAAATCATCTTTTTTTTACTTAGCTTTCTGGCTTTTGGAAGTTCACTTATCCACTACACTACCTATGCCCGGGCCAAGGCCAGAGTCGCAGTCCATAAAAATTTAAAAAAGCAAAACTAAACTAGACAAATAAAATCAAACAAGGCCATATAAATCTATGCAATATTCTTATATGGCCTTTGCTTATTTTTGTCTTTTTTGTTTGGGATTAATAGATAATTCCAGAGGGCCGCTGTATCCAGATATCCTAAAGTATTTTCAAATATCGACTAAGGAAGGTGCCCTAATTTTCTCACTGGCATCGCTGAGTAGTCTTTTAACGGCCTATCGCTCAAAGAAATGGCTCGTTCAAATGAATTTGATTACAGCTTCCAGATTGGGGCTGGTGTTATTCTTTATCTCTTGTGTGGCAATGGGCTTAAGTCCCGCAAGCACAACTGGTTTCTGGTTTTTTTTACTGGCCTCAGTGCTGTTGGGAGCAGGGCTTGGGATCATATCTATTTGTATAAACTTGATTATCAATCAGACTAGTTCTGAGAGCTATCGCAGACGTATCTTTGCCGGTCTACACTCCATGTATGGAGTGGCGTCATTGTCGGCCCCTTTTATTATTAAATTTCTTTTGAGCTTCGCGGTCAGTTGGAGAGAATATTTTTTGGCCCTCTCCCTTGTTCCTTTATTTTTTCTGGCAGTCTTTTATTACTTACGTCCCATTCAAGCTTCTATCGTCGCGGATAGGCCCTTGCAAATTCCAAGGTCCCACTTATCCTATATGGCCATTATGATCTCTGGTTATATCTGTGGAGAGGTTCTTATTTCTAGCCGATTAGTTATGTACTTGATGCAAGTAAAAAAATATAGTTTTGCGGATGCTTCTACTTATCTAAGTTACTTCTTTAGTCTACTTCTAATAGGAAGGCTTCTTTTTAGCGTCATTCATTTAGAAATCTCTAATCGAAATATCCTACGAGTTATGATGATTGGATCATTACTAAGCTTGATATTGGGGATTTTATATTGGCCATTTCTACTGTTTATTTCGGGCATTTTTATGTCGATATTCTTTCCATTTAGCCTAGATTGGATTGCACAATCGTATGGAAGGCAGGGGGATGAAATTATTGCACACATTATGGTCGTGGTGAGTGCAGCACTGGTGGCAATTCACTATGTTTTTGGACTCATTTCCCAGTGGTTAGGGCCCTCTATGGCCATCTATCTGGTACCTGCCTTACATTTTTTAGTCCTGTATATTTTACAGTTTAGAACAGGATTTTTGGCAAATAGCTCAAAATTTGCTAGTTAATTGCTGTAATCACTGAAAACCGAAAGGGGAGTACAGATGAGAATTCTTATCATCTTGTTATCTGCATATACTCTGACAAGCCATGCTAATAGTAAAAATTTTTACGCCAACTTATATGCCGATGAGCTCATAAAAAAGTTTGACGCTGAACTAGAACAAGGAGTTCACTTTACACACCTTTTTGAATCAGAAACCTATGCCAAGATTCAAGCGGCCCGTGCCTTTTTGGAAGCTCAGGGACAGATTAATAAAATGGGAACTTCTAATTTACTGGAAGTTACCAATACTAACATTTATAACGCTGTTGTGAATGAAATTGATCGTGATGCCCAAAGCTTATTAGTGTTACAAAGGAAAATGAAATTTGCTCAAAATAATTCACCGCTTATTTATCCTTCTCCTACCAGATCAGGTAATGTTACTGGCAATACCTTTCCGCAAAAAGTGTGGAGTTTAACCTTTGATGATGGGCCAAGAAATAACCGTACGCAAAAGATTGTCGATAATTTAAATTATTATGGCCACAAGGCTACCTTTTTTATGTTAATGAGGCAGGTGAATAAACACTCTCAGGCATTAGAGCATGTGCTTGCTAGCGATATGGAGATCGCTCTACATAGTTATAATCATCTTGATTTAAATAAGGCGAGTAGTGAAACAATGGACTATGAAATAGGAGAGGCATTACAAGAGTTAGAAGCAAAAACTAATCAGAAAGTGCGCCTTTTTCGCTTACCCTATGGTTCTGGACTTAGAAATAGCCTGCTACGTGAAAAAATCACTCAAAACAAGCTGATTCACCTATTCTGGAACGTTGATACTCTGGATTGGAAAGATAAAGATCCAAAAAGCATATTTAATCGAGCAGTGAAACAAATGCAAAACACACCTAATAAAAGTGGAGTTATACTTTTCCACGATATTCATGCCCAGTCTGTCATTGCTAGTGAAATGCTTATGAAATATCTGTCAGATAATGACTTGAGCGTATGTTCAGTAGGTGAAGTCATTGACTATATTAATCAAATAGAGCAAGACTGCTTGAAGTAATGCGCGTATATTACTAAACTATACTTATGAAATATATAATAAGTATTGTTCTATTTTTTAACCTCCTCGCATGTTCCCTTCCGGCCAAGCAAAAAAAGCAAGTTGAAGATAAAGCTATTCCTACAGTCGAAGCAAAGCAAGAAAATTTAGAAAATTGGGCAGATGAATATTATTCTAAAACTTATTTCATTGTCGAAAATCCCATTGTGATGGAGAGTTACAATGATTTGATTAAGGCCTGTAAGTCTAATGACCAGTTTTTGATGCATGATTATCAAGATAACAATACTTATAAAATACAGTATAAAGAGATGCCTATTAATATAAAGACTGCTTCTGGTTTTAATAAGGTCATTTATGTGACAAAAGGGGCCTGTCGTGAACTATCTCTATATAAATCGCCTAAGCTGCAAGAGCCTAAGCAGATACGCAAATCTATTAAATCTATGGAATTAGTTTATATATACAACCATGGAACTTATCTTAAACAATTAATCTTTAATACACCTTTTAAAGGTGTTCAGTTTTTAGTCGAGTAGCAAAATATTTTTATCAAAGCTCTGCTAAATTGCCGAAATTACGATGAAAAACTTGGAGTCTGGTTTGCTTATATATTAGTATGAGAAGTTTTTTAAGCATGTTATTTATCTTACTTATGGTGTCTTGTGGTAAGGATGGGATCAATCTTACTGGTGAGCCCACTATTGTCTACACCAGCGTACCAGCTGAAACTGAAGATTATAGTTATGAGTTTTCCAAGCGTGATTGTTCAACTGGTGTGCAATCTTTCAAATCCTTGGTGGATGTTTGCGAAGGATTAAAAGACGATGAATTAAATAATCAGTGTGCCGGAGAAGATAGAAAACATTTATATGAAATTTCTGAGTGCCCAGGAAATTTTAGTTAAAATAAAGCATCACTGGGAAGTAAGACATGAGTGAAGCGCAATACTGCCACGGCCCCAGGTTTTTGGTCGGTGGATTGTAGGCTTCCCATCCCCAATACCGTCTTGATATTACCAAAATTCATCTGATAAATGGCGATATTTAGTTGGTAGTCTTTTTGGGATTTTAAAAATTGATGTTGATCACTAACGACACCAATGATGTCTCCTTTGTATTTGAAGCCAGCAAAATAATTGCGCCTAATTTGTCTTTCTTCTACAGGATTTACCGCTAGGATAAACTCATACTCAGCTACATTCAGATTCGTTTTGTTCTCGTCATCATAAGTATTTTCAAATTCGGCATAATTAAAAGTTGTCAAAAAAGGTCCATATCCTAAGGCCAACTTTCCAAAAGCATATTCTTTGCTAAGTTTTCCCTCACAGCGAGTTTTGTCACAATCATAGTAAGTATATTCCTGGTATTTGGATGTTAGCTCTTTTTTTCCAACACCAAGTCCAAGAAATGATATGGGGTAGACGGTGACCTTAGCATCATAATGATAGACGACGACAGAGCTACTTAGCTCAAGTGAGGGGCGAACGAGTCCGTACATGACTCCCTGGCCGGGAGTTCCCCACAGCGGGATATTATAACCGGTATTTAGGGTAAAATCTCCACCCAAGCTAGGGTAGGATCTAGCACTTGCTCCATAATTAAAATCAAAATTGGCCTGGGCCTGAAAATTGATAAGGACAAGAAAAACGAAACAAATTCTTAGAATTAATTTTGTTTTAAATTCATATACCCTTGAGGGAAAAATTGATTGTGTGGATCGCATTTTTGTTTAAGCTCTTTGAAAGTTTTAAAAGTTGTCTCTGTCCAAAACGATTTTATATATTTTTGTTTAATTATGCCGATTCCATGTTCCGCAAAAGGAGATGCCTCTAGCTGACTTACTTTATCATACATACTTTCAAGCGCTTTTTTGCAGGCAGGAATTTCCGAAGTCTGGGGCATAAAATTAAAGTGCAAATGAGCATCTCCAAAATGGCCAAACAGATTATAGCGAACACCTATCTTACTAAAGTCTTGATATATCTGCATTAGAGTTGCAAAGTCCGCAATCTTAACTTGCACATCCGTTCCCATCTTTATAACACCCATACGCGAGTTTTCTTCAAAGACTGCGCGTGGAACAGAAGCTCTGGTTTGATGGAATTTACTTTCACTTAGTTCAAATACCAGGTTTTCATCTAGAAAACTGAGTTGCATTAAAAAATGTTCGTAAAAGTTTTCAAATTCATCACCCATCACTTCGAAGAAAATGGCATCCATTCCTTGATTTGGTCTCTCATCAGCAGGCAGGTATTCAAAAGAATTTGCATCAATTAATTCGCAAAGAATGACCTGTTGGCGAAAGGCTTGTATCTTTTCCAGTATTTCTAAATGTGGAGCTACATTTTCCTCCCAGCGTGGCAGCAACATAAACAAATGGTGAACCGGAGAGTCAGCTGTTGTCTCAATTTCAATTTCGGTGATAACTCCTAGTTGTCCCTCAGTGCCAATCATGAGGTCCGTCGCAGTTTCAAAACGCGGGTAGGGGGCATTTTTAAAATCTTTGTAAACTTCAAACTCTTTTTGATATTCAGCTATATTTTCTAACTCGATAGGAAAAGCACAATTTGAGCTAAGCTCAATTTCTTCCCCTTCAAAGTTGATATATTTAATTTTCTTTATTTGAGAACGTAGGTTTCCAAAATGAAAACAGCGCTCTCCTGTAGCACTGGTGGCCGCACCGGCGCTGATTAGTGCAAGATCTTCTGTGGGGGCCGTCATCAGATTGCGATGTTTACTACGTAAAAACTGCTTGGCATCTTTCCAGTTAACAGGCCCTTTTACCAAGAGTGTATTGTTTGCTGTAAGTTCCATATGTGATGGGAGTCTTGATAAATCACCTAATGTGAAATCTGTTTCAGAGTAGATTTCTTCTAATTTATCATAGGGAATAACAGTAGAAGTTTGGGAAGAATAGTAAAAGGTAGGTTCATGCGTTTTTATATGTGCAATCAATTCTTCTTTAGTTTTAAAACTTATTTTCTTAAGGCCCATTATCTATCTCACAAAGACTATATTGTTGGCAGTGGATTCTTTGGCCGAATATTTGTAGCCATCTTCATTAAATTTCTTGATTCCATCTATTGAGTTAATATTATTTTTAATAATGTATTTGGCCATCATTCCTCTGGCCTTTTTAGCACTAAAACTAATGATTTTGAGTACACCATTTCTATTTTCTTTAAATACAGGTGTGATAAGCTCGCCATCGAGATTTTTTTCATCGATAACACTGAAGTACTCATTGCTTGCGCAATTAACCAGATATTTTTCTTTTTTAAGCTCCTGATTTATAAGAGTGGTGACATCTTCTTTCCAGTAATCGTATAGATTTTTATAATTAGCAAATTTAAATTTGGTACCCATTTCTAAGCGATAGGGTTGAATCAGATCCAGTGGCCTTAAGACGCCGTACAGACCTGATAAAATTCGCAAGTGCTTTTGGGCCCGATTGATTTCAGATTTGCTAAAAGAATTGATATCCAGACCTGTATAGGTGTCTCCATTAAAGGCAAAGGCAGCTTGTTTGCTGGTCGTGGGATTATATACCTTTTTAAAACTTTGAAAGCGCTTATAGTTTAATTCACTTAAATTAGAGCTTAGTTTCATAAGCTTACCAATATCAGCCGCGCCTAGTTTTTTTAGTTCTGTTGCCAGATAATTGGTCTTTTCTAAAAATTGCGGACCTGTTTGGTTTGCAGCTACGCATTCAGTATCAAAATCTAGCTTTTTAGCAGGGGATACAACTACTAACATAAAATGGGACTCCTTTGTCCCCATTCTAGCTTGTAGCTTACATTTGGGCAAAAAAAAAGGCCCTGTGTGAGGGCCTAATATTAGAAGTTTTTTATAATCTGTACTCCGCCACCTAAGGTATCCACGGCCTTAGTCCCAGCAGGTTGATGTGATATATAAGGAAAGACGCTTGCAGCAGCAATTCTAAGATTTACGCCAGCAGAGATGGTCTCACTGCCATTCATAAGATAATTATCAGAATAGCCTCCTTCCATATGAGCGAGGCTCGAACTGTAATCAAATCTTAAAACATATTTTTCAGAGAATATTTTGCTATTTCGATAAGAGATCCATGAACCTATGCTATAGCGAGAAATCGTGTCTGTTGGACCTTGGGACTCTTGATAATAGTCTTTAGACCATTCAAGCCATACCAAAAGTGTATTATAATCATCAAGTCTTGCGGCATCGAATATAGCTGCTCTCGTTCTAATGATTTTCTTGGCCGCCATTGAACCTTTAGAGGTTGGTAGCTCAGCAGTCAAATAGGTTTCGAAGGTGTGGTTACCTAATTTAAATATTTGAGTACTATAACGTAACCTGGTATCTAACTCGTCAAATCGGTCACCTTTACCATTTTCATCAGCGCCATCGACTATTTGAAATCTTGGGATTATATAAAGAAAACTGGTACTATCGAGTTCATAACTAGCGGTGAATTGATTAAAAAATGAACTGTTTTTGCCATCAACCGTATTCTCACTAAGAGCAACTTTATCTAACTGACCAAAGTACGAGAAACCAAGTCTTTGTTTAAAGGATTTTGCTGAAGTTTTAATGGTTGCTGTAGAGGTAGTACTTTGAGCTAAAGCGCTTGCACTGGTAAAACACGCCACTAGTGCGGTTAACGCAATGAGTTTATTCATAACTGTTGCTCCTAATTTTTCCAATTTTCGTAGTTCTTTTAATTTTCCCTGCCTCTATATAACCTAATTTAGTAAGGCATTGTAAACTAATAATGACTTACTGCAAATTTTATATATTGCGTTACAAAACGGATTCTAAGTTGACGAAATTACATTGGGATTTAAAGATATATTAGAGGCAATTTGACACTATTTTTATAAAAACTCTAACTCAAGCCCATCTTCAGACACAGCTAGGGCCATAATGGCCTTAGATTTTTCCTTGCCTTGCTCAATCAAATTAGCAAAATCTTCTAATTCTAATTCGGGATCAAGGTAGTAGTCCGCCGCGACCATAAAAACGATGGCAAGCCCTTCTTTGAGGTCTTTTTCTGTTTTAAAATTGGCGAGCTCAAAGCTTGCTTTGGTTATGAGTTCGGGTTTTTCGATGATTTCAATATTTACTAGCATACTTTTTCCATTTCTAGATAATGTCTCTACGGTGAACCTCTTTCCATTCACCAGGAGTTAAATTTTCTAGCGTTAGTTTTCCAATTGCCACTCTAATAAGTCTTAAAGTGGGATGGCCTATCTTAGCTGTCATCCTGCGTACTTGTCTATTTTTTCCTTCTGATATTTTTATTTCAAGCCAGCTCGTTGGAATATTTTTGCGCTCACGGATAGGTGGATCACGAGGAGGTATATCTAAATCACCCATTATTCTCACTTTACAAGGACGGGTTTGATAGTCTTTGATTTGGACACCTTTACGTAGCTTTTCCAGTGATTGTTCAGAAGGAATATTTTCAACTTGCACTAAATATGTTTTTTCTTTTTGCGACTTGGGATTAGTTAGTTTCTGATTAAAGATACCGTCATTGGTTAGTAATAAAAGTCCTTCGCTGTCTTTATCTAAGCGGCCTGCTGCGTATACGTCTTTGGGGAGAGAGTAGTCGGCAAGGGTTTTGTCACCCTCTTCTCCTGTGAATTGGGTTAAAACCCCGTAAGGTTTATAAAAAGCGATATACTTGAATTCATTCATAATATCGTGATACAACTTCTGGGGCAAAAAGGAAATATAGATGGCAAAACTTATCAAAAAAGAAGAAGCAAGTATTGTTTGGACAGATGATCCCAGTTTAAAAAATAAGAAAAAAGAAACAAAGACTTTCGAAATGGTTCCGCAAGAACATGAATTACATATACGTCCTGAGAAAAAAGGAAGAGGTGGTAAAACTGTTACTGTACTTTATAATTTTCCCGTGGGAAGTGATGATTATTTTAAAAAGCTAGTTAAAAAACTAAAAAGGGAGTGTGGCACTGGTGGGACTTTTAAAGGAGAATCCATCGAAATACAGGGTGACCACCGAGATAAAATTCAGAGTTACCTAATAACTCTTGGATTTAAAGTTAAGTTTACGGGGGGATAACCGTAAAGCAGATCGAATTACTTTAGTTTATCATAAATTTCTTCATCGTAACCAAATGCCAGCACTTTATCGTTTTTTGTAATTATCGGTCTTTTAATGGCAGAGGTTGTTTCCATTAAAGTCTTATATTTTTCACTGGCAGACTGCGACTCAAAATCTTCTTTTATTTTGCGATAAGTTGGGCCCTTTTTGTTTACTGGCCAGTCACCGAAAGCCGTTTTCCAAGCTTGCAATTGGGTTTTAGTTGGAGGTGTTTTTTTGAAGTTGATGAACTCGTATTTAAGTCCTTTTTTGTCAAGGTGTGTTAAAGCCTTCTTTACCGTATTACAGTTAGGGATTCCGTAGATTTTATACATGTTTAATCCTTTTAACTTTTATGAAAAATTAATATAATAAACTAGCTAATCATAATGTTTTACCAAGGAAGATGTAAATGAATTATTATTCTGATGAAGCCGAATGGAAGTGGTTATTTAAGAATGCAGTCGATTGGGATAAAATTATCCCCCTTTATTACCCGGAGTTTCCTACTGCAGACGGGTTTAATAATAATGAAGAAGTCATTCAGTTTATAGAAGATATGCTTACTGCCACTGGTGACTGGGCCGGTACGGCCATTACGGAACGTGCGCGTAAGCTTGATGAGAATGGGGCCGGAACCCTGGAACAAGGAAATACAATTCCAGGTGAAGAGCTGACGGCTTTATATAACGAGGCAAAAGAGTTAGGGGCGTTTGGTTTGAGCGCACCATCTGAATATGGAGGAATGGGTGCCCCCGCCATTGCCAACTTAATTGCTTTTACTCAGGTAAACCGTGCCTGTATTTCCTCGGGGACTCAAATTGGTTTTTTCACTTCTATTATTGATATGGTTGAACGTTTTTGTGATGAAGAAGATAAGCAAAGACTTTTACCGCAATTAATTGCTGGCGATCTTTCAGGTTCTATGTGCTTAACTGAGCCAGGAGCAGGTTCCGATGTCGGTTCAGTCAAAACGACTGCCGCGCTACAAGAAGATGGGACTTACCTTTTAAATGGGACCAAAATGTTTATCACAAATGGAGGTGGTGGACTTGGCTTTGTCTTGGCCCGTGTTAAGGATGCACCAGAAGGTTTGGCCGGTATATCACTCTTTTTGTGTGAGCAAAATGTCGATGGTAAGCAAAACTATATTGTTTCTAAAAACGAGCACAAAATGGGGCTGCACGGATCTTTTACTTGTGAGATTGTCTATGAAAACTCTAAGGCAAAACTTGTAGGAAAAGAGAACCAAGGTTTTCGTTTGATGCTGCATCTTATGAATGAGGCACGCATCGCTGTTGGTCTACAATGCTTAGGTGGAATGGAGGCAACTCTACATTACGCTAGAGAGTATGCCAAAGAACGTAGTCAATTTGGAAAAAAATTATTAGAGCTACCGCTATATGCTCGTAATATAAAAGATTGGGAAGTTGAACGTGATGCTTTTAGAGCATTGATGGTAGATACTATTTCATGGTTTGACCAATATCAACGTTTAGATCTTATGAAACGTCATGGTAAAGAACTGACTGAAGAACAAGTTAAACAATTTAATGAAGCGAAAAAATGGGTAAGAAGAAGAACTCCTTTGGTTAAAGCATATGGTGCGGAGACTTTTACTTATTTATCTCAAAGAGGAATTCAAGCTTTAGGTGGATATGGTTTTATTGAAGAATACGATGCTGCAAGATTCCACCGCGATAGTTTTGCTCCTTTACTTTACGAAGGAACCACCCAAATACAAGCTTTGATGGCGATGAAGGACTTAATGAAATTTGTAATGAGAAGTCCTTATAAGTATTTCACTGGATTAGTTAACGCCAATCCTATCGCCAACTTCTTTGGTGCAAGTTCTGAATGTGAATCAAGTTTTTTTGCCACTCAATACGAGTTTAAAAAGAACTTTGTTAAGCTTTTAATTAAAACCCTAAAACCGGGAACAGATACTGAGAACCCAGGTGAGTTAAAGCGCTTCTTTAATGCTAAGGAATGGTTAAAAGAAGAGAATGTGATGAAGCTGATGGTTCATGCTGAGACTATTATGTATTGTTTGTCTTATATAGAAGTGTTACGAGTACTTACGCAACACGCTAAAAAAGATGGAGCACGAGAAGAATTGTTTAATGACTACTATAAGTTGGTTCAGCCTCGTTTGGCGGCCATTTATACTGATTGGTCTTTAAGATAGCTAAAATACCATAAATAACACAGTGAAGGGGTGACAAGTTCACCCCTTTTTTTTAGGCTAAAGGCTTAGGAGAATTCTTTATGGCCAGACTTGTTATCAGTTTTATATTTTTTATGTTTTTATTAAGTTGTTCCAAAACTACTGAGCTCAACGGAAGTTGGAAAGTAGAGCTAAAATTGCAAGATCAAATATTGCCTGTTTTAGTTCAGCTTACAGATAAAGAAGGTAAGCTTAGTGGAAAACTACTTAATTCAGATGAATTAATACCTATTACTGGCATAAGAAATAAAAATCAGTTTGAATTAGAGATTGGAACCAGCTATGCCGTCTTAAAGGGGGAGGTTGCTGATCATAATCTCACAGGAGAGTGGGTCAGAACTAATCGCGATGATTATCGAATCCCTTTCACTGGAAATAAGACCACTAAAGAGCACTTATATAAAGAATATGAGAATGAAACCACGTTACTGTCTATGCAAGGTAAATGGAAGATAAAATTAGATGACGATAAATTTGGGCTAGGACTTTTTACTCAAAATGGTAGACGTGTGCAAGGAAGTATTTTAACCGAAACAGGTGATTACCGTTATTTAGATGGATACTTGGAAGGGGATAAGTTAAAACTTTATGGCTTCGATGGAACTTTTTCTTTTGTGATTAATGGTCTGGTTAAAAATGATACTATGCATGCACATATCTTTGCTGGCAAGTCTTACAATAAAGAGATTATAGGTACAAAAGATAATGAGTTCAGTTTACCTAATGCCAGTGAATTAACTAAAATTATCAATAAAGAACCTTTACAATTATCACTCAAAGACTTAGAGCAACAGCAAGTCTCTCTTGATGATGAAAAGTTAAAAGATAAGGCCAAAATAATTCAGATATTTGGATCTTGGTGTCCTAATTGTATAGATGAATTGAATTATTTTATTAGTTGGAGAAAAGAACATAAAGCAAAGCTTAATGATGTGGCCTTTGTTGCCGTAGCCTTTGAAAATTTTAAAGACGAGCCAACTGCTATTAAAACTTTAAAAAAATTAAAGCATAAAATGCAGATGGACTATCCTATTTTATTAGGAGATTACAAATCGACCAAAACTGTAACTAAGGTTTTTCCAATAGATAAAACCCGTGCTTTTCCAACAACATTATTCTTAAATAAAAAAAATGAAATAATCAAAGTCCATACCGGATTCTCTGGCCAGGCAACAGGAAGCTATTTTAAGAACTTTCAAGTTGAGTTTAATGAGACGATTGATAAACTAATTCAGTGATTTTTTGTTATTAAACTGATTTAAAAAAAGCATTATCAGTAGAGAGCTTAGCATGCCGATGTAAATCTCATCCAAGTTTACTTGTTGTTTTATCCCGGATAGACGCCAATATGATACAGATATGGCCCCTGCAATAGCACCCCAGAAAAATGATATGTCTGAGAACTTTTTAGGAAAGAGATATCCCAATATTA
>JBFEUX010000389.1:0-1503 GCA_041547255.1 Bacteriovoracaceae bacterium | reverse complement strand
TTAAAGATTGGAAGTCACTTTTTTTCTTTTGGGTATTTCCTATTTTTCGTAAAGACTAATAATTTAAAAAATTCACGGCTTGGAATAGCTGTTTCCAAAAAGTATGGTAATGCTGTCCGTAGGAATCGCTTAAAGCGTATTATTAGAAATGAATTTAGGCTATCTGCTTTTAAAAATGTTGGAACTGATATTTTAGTTGTTCCTAATTTAAAAAAGTTAAATAAGGAAAAACCAGATTTTTTAGACGTCGAGTCAAATATTAAGACCTCTCTAAATAAAGCGATGGAAGTTAATTTCGGTTTATAGGCATTTTATATTCATTGTGGTAATTAGGGATGAAATTTAGGAGTTTTTAATGGGTTCAACAGATAATAAAAACGCAATTATTGCCGTTTTGCTTTCAGGGATTATTTTGTTTGGTTGGCAATATTTTTTTGGAGTTAAGCCATCGCAAACAACGAGTAATTTACAGAATAAAGAAGTAGTAGTTGCTAAAGATACAAAAGATGTCTCAACAAGTTTGAAGGATGATCAAACGACATCTGAAATAACATCCATGCCAAAAGACGTTCAAATTGTTTTAACTAATAATATTGTAGAAGTTGTTCTTAATAATCATCTTCAGGTTATTGATATAAAATCCTTAGATTCGGATATAGATTTAAAGAATATATATACTAAGTTTGATAATACTTTATCTCTCAAAATTGGAGATAAAATTTCTGTTCCTAACTTTACTTTCAACAAGGTAGACGATGTTACTTATAGTGTCGTTGACAACGATTTAGCTATAAGTGGTTTAGTTAAGTTGGATCAAACTGGAACATTAAAAGTTTCATTAAACAGTAACACGCAATTTGTTCCAACTTTTAGTCTTATCTCTAAGGCTAAAAAAATGGAAGATGAGACAAAAACGAATAATTTTGTCCTATATAATGATGGGCTAGAGAGTGTTGTTATTTATGACAAAATCCAGGGTGAAAGTGATGAAGTAGAAGGATTTGAAGGGAAGACGGAATGGTTTGGCCTGGATTTCGATTATCATTTATTTGCCTTTGCATTTGATAAAAAAGGCATTTTTAAGAGTGAAACTCGTAATAATATACTAAGAGTTGCCCCTATAGAACCAGCAGCTAATTTAGAATACAATGTGGTTTTTATTAAGAAAAACTATGATCAATTAAAAAGCCGCGGTTATAATTTACATAAATCGGTTGATTTTGGAATTTGGGCGTTAATTGCCGTACCACTTTTACGTGGTCTTCAGTACTTTTATTCGTGGGCCAATAACTACGGTGTTTCTATTATCATCTTAACAATCTTAGTTCGATTATTTACATTCCCTCTTCAATACAAGTCATTTAAAAGTATGAAGAAAATGCAGGTAATTCAGCCAGAATTAAAGAAGATTAAAGAGAAGTACAAAGATAACCCGCAAAAACAACAACAAGAGACTATGGCTTTATTCAAGAAAACCGGTGCTAATCCATTGAGCGGCTGTTT
>JBFEUX010000338.1:0-2404 GCA_041547255.1 Bacteriovoracaceae bacterium | reverse complement strand
TCCGTGCACCATTTCTCGAGCGATTCCTAGAAATTTATACGTCATACCCTCGACTCAAGCTCAGTCACATATTACCCCATATGCTTACGCTCTTCACTATTTCAACCGACCTCCTGGAAGAATGGATTCAAACTTACCATTAACTTCCTTAACAAGTGAAGGTACCGCCGTGAATAGATGTGGCGTTCTTAAAATTGTAGAAATTGTATTAGCAAGGTGGCCCTGTCCAAGATGGCCAAAGCTCTTACCTTCTTTATCTGTATTTGGTGCTTTTTCTCCCCATGCTCTACTAGCTTTGATGTTACCAATAACCTCTCTCCCTTTAAGGGCGCCACCGATTAAACTAATGGTCCCCCCCTGAGGAGCATGATGTGAGCCTTTTTCTCCATTAGATCTGGAATACCTTCCAAACTCTCCAGAAAGGTTTATTAGCGTCTCATCCCAAATGCCTTTTGCAGCAAGAGTATCTTTAAGTTCTAAAATACAAGCTGCCAAGACCCGGTTGAGCATTGAGTTACCCATTAAACTTTTTAATGGGTCCAAATCATGTTCATCAAATGGTGTAATCCCCCTAACTCTAAAGGATAAAGATGAGCTATAACCATTAACTAAAACATATTCAGTGACAGCGAAATAGCGACTCAAATTTCGAAATTGAGAGTTTTTGTATGCATCTCTCATGCCCCCTGCATTAGCATCGGTAATCCCGGGGAGGTTGGAGAAAGTATCCTTGGATCGTCTGACAAGATCTTCATACTTGTTAACTCTATCGCTAAACTCCTTATCAAGATCATTAAAACTTCTTCGCATTAAATCAGTCGCATCTTTTTGAGAGCTAATAATGGCACTAGCACCAGGGTGATCTGACGCCGTAGATTCAGACAAACTGGCCATAGAACTTTTTATCGCCTGATCAATTTTATTCTTATTAGCTTGGAAGTTGGATGAAGAAATACCTATAAAAGGACTAAGTAAACTTTTAAGCATAGAACTATTTGTTGGCAAGTTAACCCTCGTTTTATTGTTGGAACTCTTCCAAATAGATCGACTTGTCCCCATATCAATATGGGCAATAGGATTAGGGTTCTGATCAGCTGAAAAAGCAGTAAAAGTGGAGCTGGCCCCTTGAGGAAGAAATTGCAAAGCTTGAGCTCCTGTATGCGCCGGATTTCCACAATCCACTCCACGCATAAAAAGGGTATCATCCATCAGCTCACTCATAGGACGCTCGCCACCTCCAGCCTTGGCGACATCATATTGCCAAAGCCATGGCATATTAATCCCATTGATATTTTTCGTTATGTATTGAATTTGACTAGTGGAAATATATCTTGTTCCCACATTTATATTCGTTGCTAAATTTCTGTAATCATCAAAAGGTGTAAATGGACACCAAGTCCAACGTGGTGGACCTCCCGGCAATTGCATAAAAACATAGTTTCTTGCCTGTATGCCAAGGGTTTGGGCATGGGCCTTAGCAACCAGACCGTCAAGGATACTACTAACCATAAGTTCTAATGGACTTAAGTAAGTGACTCCTGCCATAGCGACACTTGCTTCCATAAGCTGTCTTCTAGAAAGTTTCTTATCGTTATTCATTTTACAAGACTCCTAACCCCATAATCCGAGGTTTTATATTCAGGGCGGTTCAAAATATCTTCGATTAACTTACGAGGATTCTGATGGACCTTCATTTTTAAACCAAGGTCGATAACAATATCACGCGCAGTTTTTTGCTTTTCAGATAATTTAGGATGATCAGGATCGCCAATATCCCCTATAGCAGCATCAATTCCGGTGAAATACTGGTAATATCTTTTGGCCAGGCAAATATACATATCATCTTGTTGTGCTATTGTTGCTCCAAACTCCTCTATATTTGCAACGGTTTTTTCTGTTAAGACTCCATCATGAGATCTAAAGTAAAATACTCCCTCTGCAGGTCTTAAATAATAGTCTGTATCATTATTAATTGGAAAGATATCTGCTTTGTCCCTTGAAGTACCATAAAAATTTAGGTAACTAACATGGCCAGAACTATGCCACCTACCAATGTTTCCATATCGAAAGTTTCTAACTAACCCCGCGGCCCTATCCATGCTAGCATGACATTTTACACACCCAGAAGATTTTCTAAAACCGAGGCTACTAGAAGTAGAGACAAACTTTGTTCCATCAGTTTCCCTTACCACTGGCATTTCCCGACACATTATATCCTTGAAAACCGAAGTGGCCCAAGTTCTATTGGCCCTAAACCCACCATTATACTTGGGGGTAGTTGTACCAGTTTTAGTAGTTTGGATCAGATAAGGAGAGCTCCCTAGTATCCCACCACCATAGTGTCTATTCATAGTTTGAGAACCACCGGTAAAAACATCTCCGTTGTTGGTAGTAGCATAACGGT
>JBFEUX010000325.1:0-2593 GCA_041547255.1 Bacteriovoracaceae bacterium | reverse complement strand
TACTGGTTCTTCATCAGTAATATTTGCATCAGTATCATCCAGATCAGTATTATCTAATACATACCCTTCAACATCAGTACAGCTAGACATACTAGAGATTGGGTTACCATAACCATCTCCGTCTGCGTCTTCAAAATAAGTTGCTGGATAATAATCACCATGTTGATCGATATGATCTTGGTGAGAGCTAACCGCCACCGATAATGATTTTACACTACCGTTACCTGTGATATGACAGATAACACCTTTTTCTTGTCCTGCGAAAGCAAAGCCACTTGTTAATAAAGTGAACACTAAAAATAAATTTTTCACAACTATCCTCCAATAAGTTAATAGATATTTATTCCAAACATAATTTATGTAATCATTGTGCAAAGTCGATGCCAATTGCTCGGTAAAAACATTTGAAAAGTGTTGTTTTTTAGCGATGAAATATAAAATAAACACCTTAACTTTTTAGAAAATTTCTTAAGTGTTTACTGTTTAAACGGCCCGCGTATTTTTTAGACAATTTTCCTAACTCTTTTACGAGTACTTTGTCTCATAAATTAACAGTCCTAAGGTGCATAACAAGCATAAATTTCCAGGCATCTCGCTCATTTATAAAAATGATAAAATAAAATTAATGAAACATTATATTTATCTTTGTTGCATTTTATCTTTGGGCATCACCCATAATGCTATGGCCAGTAAATGTCTTACAGATATCGCATCTGTCGGTATGAGTCTGGACAGCGTAGTTTATCAAGCAGACAAGGCGAATAGTAATGCCAAGTTAGCATCAACAACGGCCATGGGGCTAAAGGCAGGCTGGATTATGTTTTGTCCTAAGCAAAAAATAGAGTATGAAACCTATTTTAGGTTAAGAAAGTATAACTTTGCCGATAACGATAGAGTTGAAGGCTACTCAAGCTTCCCTGAAGACATCAATCTCTTATCTCTTGGGCTTGAGGGCAGGCTTAATAAGCCAAGATACCGTCTAGAAATCCCTTTGGATTTAGAGCTTAGACAAGAGATGAGCTTTAATGCAGACAATGGCCTTTTGCAAAAGGTTGAATACACAAATCTCAAAATAATGAGTGGTATAAGAAAATATTTTCTAAAAAAGAAAAAGTATGACCTTACTGCTGTTGTAAAACTGGGGGCCTTAGCTAGCTTTGATTCCAAGGCAAAAACTGGTTATGTCTATGGACTCAGTGGCGAATACTTTTACCGGCTAAAACCGGGTATATCACTCAAGCTTGATTTCTATTATGATACTTATAGGCAGAGCTATGAGGAACTGGCCATGATACGACAAGAACTAGGTTTACGTACAAACTTATTTTTTCGTTTCTAGCATTAATATTAAGTTATCTTAAGAATAATCTTTCATTTCTAACCACTTGCCCAACTCTTGCAGTTACCAGACTAAAATCTTCAGAAATTAATTAAGAAGAATGCCATAATTTCATTCATTTATCATGATAAAATAACCGATAGAATATATATGGGACGTTTATTAGTATTTTGTACTTTCATATTGCTCTCGTGTAATCCATTAGGAAAGTCTCGTGTTAAGGGAGACTTTTTTAATAAGCACGCACAGGTAACAAATCCAAGTTTACTTGCAGTAGAGATTAGTGCTGATCACACCCAGTTAACTCTCCATGGAACAAATTTACAAGGCGTGAATACAGTTAAAATAACTGGCAATGGTATTGATACCCAATTCGATATCCAAAGCAAAACCAATGATCGTATCGACATTACCACACTCACAGCGGGCCTAAATTTTGTTGCCGATACCCTATACTCCATGGTGCTCTCTACAGCATATGCCCAGACAGCTGTATCCATTAACTTTGTTCCTTCTGTTACGGGTGCAACTAATGGTGACGTCTTAACTTTCAATAGCAATACAAATAGCTGGGAACCACTTCCAATCGCTAACCAAAGCTTTATGGGTGTGTGGGATGTATCTGCCGGAACGGATCCAGATGTACAAAATGGTATAACTGCTCAAAATGGAAATTATTTTATTGTCACAGTTGCGGGAACCTATACCCTAAGTGGAAATAGCACTTGGGCCGTTGGTGACTGGGCCATCTATAATGGAACACTAAATGTCTGGGAGAGAATTCCGGGAGGAACACCTTCACTCACTTGGACAAGTCTAGATAAGACAACATCAAGTGTAGGCGATATTGCAGATGTCAATTTAACTGGCATTCTAACTGGTGATGTATTGAGTTGGGATGGAACAAAACTTGTTGCTACGGCCCCTATCACAGATACAGTGTTAACAGAAGCGCAAGTAGATACTTATGCAGATAACAATGGCTATCTAAAACCAGATGGTACCAATAGCATTACCTTAACTGGAGATGTATGTTCAAACGGAGGAACTAATTGTTTGAATGCTCTTGCATCTGCGGTTGGAGAAGCAAACACTGCTTCCAATCAAGGAATTGCTGGTGTTGGTGTTTATAACGCAAAGGTTGCAGCTGACCTACAATTTAAAAATATTAATGCGGGATCAGCTAAAATCACAGTGACGGATGATCTTGCTAATAAAGAAATTGATATTGATGTTAATGAGGCAAGTTTAAGT
>JBFEUX010000112.1:0-9170 GCA_041547255.1 Bacteriovoracaceae bacterium | reverse complement strand
GCTGTTTATCATTTATGCTAATGGAAAAATGCTTATTTATTTTGTTTACTTCTATCTCTGGAAAATAATCAGGATTGGATATTAGCTTTGTTTGATCTACAGCAAAAAAATTAGACCTATAGATAACAAGCTTTTTTAAGTTTAATAATTCAACTTTGAGTTGCTTGGGAAAATCTTTAAACTGAAGAAAAGGGTATGTATTAATGAAAGCACTCTTAGAAGCTGGATGTTCTATAATATCCAGGAAACTATAATATTTTTCTTTACCAAATAAGTTTGGAAAATAAAAAACAGTCTCGTATTGATCTGACTTGAGAGGATCAATAAAAAGGGGGACAACTTCGTTTTTGTCACTGATCATATTTACCTGTGAGATTTCCTTCCAGTTGATATCTTTGTAGGTGAGTCCCAGGATAATGTTCGTATTAAAACTTGCTTTACTTTCACACGAAGAACAGGAATCTTGCGAGCTAAACTTTATAAAGCGATAATCAGTAGTTAATTTTATATCTCTTATAGAAGAGCTCTTTTTTGAGCAATTTAGCGCAAATAAAGGTAAAAATAAAAGTGGGAGTAGTCTAATCATATGCAAATTGAAAATTTGAGCTCAATTCATTTTTTTGTTTAAGCTGTTTAAGTTCCAGCATGAGCGATTTCGGTGCCGCACATATATCTTCTTGCCAACTCAGTTGGTGGCAGTCTCCATTACAGATGTCAAAGACAGGACAGCTGAAGCAATTGGGATTGCGGCTTAGCTCTTTCGCAATATTACACAAGCGCCCAGGACTTTTTATAATCTTTTCAATGTCATCATGAATCGAGCCATAGGTATTTGTCATCGCCCCATTGGGACATCCCCCAATCATTCCATCAGCATTGATGGTAAAAATTTTCTGCTCACAATTGCGACAATGAGTCGCTGAGTGTAAATGGCTATTCAGCGCAGTTATAAGGGGATCAAAGAACATATTGTGAATGTATTTCCACGTTTGATGTTCCAGGCTTTGATGCCACATTTTTAAGAGCCATTTATCCTGGGTTAAGTTTACCGGCATACTTGCAATATTTGTGAGAGCATTACCATTAGCTGTCACCCGTTCAAAGTTAATATGCTTAACCCCTAAGCTGGCAAGCTCATTAATAATATCAATTGGTTCTTTTTGTGTGATCAGCTCTTGTGTCAGGCTGATCATAACGGTAATTTCATGTCCATGATCTGCTAAGTACTTAACATTTTCTCGCCAAAGTTCTTCTTGCTTGGAGTTAGTCCAGCGTATATGGTAATCCCAGGAAGTACCCCAGGCACCCAAGCAAATATCCTTTAGAACTTTTATTTTATCGTCAGTCAGTTTATAGGTAAGGTTGGTTTGGGCCGTCCATGCAGCATGTGGCCAGATAGGTTTAATTCCTTCCCAAAATTCGAACATTAGATCTGTAGGGCATAAGAAGGGCTCTCCTCCGTGAAATGAAAAAGTAATATCCTCTTGATCGGGAAAATAGTCTTTAAGGCGTTTGAAAAAATCTAAGCTTTGCTTAGGATTGAAAAATCCTTTTTTGCCATTTTTACCGTTAGTAAAACAATGAGCACAATTGAGCTGACATGTGTCAGTAGTTTTCAAATAAATCATTAATGGAAGGCTCATCGAAATATAGCTCCTTAGCTCAGGCTATTATAGGTTGATTTTATCTAAAAGCAAAACACTGCCATTGCGCTGTGTCTTTATATTTAGCCTGCTATTAGGGAGTATGAATTATTATGGATTTAATCATTAAACCGACTGAACTATGTAATTTTTCCTGCTCATTTTGTAGTTCAACTAATATTGCAGAGAGTAAAGCTCAAAAATTAAATCTCGACCAAATTTTTAATTTCCTGCAGCGATTTCCTCAAACAAATGTGATCATCATTAATGGTGGTGATCCTCTGATGATGAAACCAGATTATTATTGGAAGATAATTAAATATTTAGATGATCATAATTTAAAAACCAGTTTAAGTTTGACCACTAATCTCTGGGATTTTTATTTAAGGCCCCAGAAGTGGGTTGATTTATTTATGCATAGTAGAGTAGGAGTTGCGACCTCTTTTAATTATGGGGATACTCGAAGAATTAGCAAAGATAGAATATTTACTGAAGAGTTGTTTTGGAAAGTTTCAGATAAGTTTTTGGAGTATATTGGCTATCGGCCAAGTTTTATTTCAGTCATTAATGATGAGAATGAAGAAACGGCAATTGAAAATGTACGTTTGGCCAAAGCAATGGGAGTAGAATGTAAGCTTAACTATGCCATGGCATCTGGGGATCAGTCCAAACCATATCTACTTGCAAAAATCTACAAAGTTTACGCTGAAATCGTTCGCTTAGGATTGGCCCCTTGGGAGTTTAATACCAAGCAAATGCTAGGACGTTTAAAAGATCACCACACCGTTTGCCCTCAGAATCGTAATTGTGATGAAGGAATTAGATGCTTGCAGCCGGGGGGAGATTATTATTCTTGTGGCGCTTTTGGAGATGATAAGGAATATGCCATAAACTTTGACGAAGAAATGCGCTCTCATAGTATCTCGACACCATTGCAGGATGATTATGAATTATTAAGTCTCAAAGATGAGTGTTTTAATTGTGATATGTTTAAGATCTGTAACGGTTGTAGAAAAACAGTAAAAGATATGAAGAGGCATAATGTTGTTGAGGAGCACTGCCAATTGATGAAAACCTGCGCCGCTGAGATTAAGGTGTTCAATCAACTCCCAACAAGAGAGCTTGAGTCTCTAGTTCAAACAGCATTTAATGTTGAGAATCAAGTTTCTTTATAAGTAGTTCTATTTTTTGATTTAGTTTTTCAATCTTTTTATTTTGTTCTTGGATTTTTCTTTCTTGTTCCTTATGGGCCTCAACGAGAACAGGGATTAACATAGTATATCTGACGTTTTTAAGGCCGTTTACATCTCCCACTGCCTCAGGAAATACTCTTTCCACTTCCTGAGCGAAGAAACCAATTTGTCTTTCTTGATTGAATTTCTTGTATGGAAATTCCTCATGTCTTAGAAAGTAATAATAGCCATTGAGTTCTTCTATTTTTTCTGAAGCCTGGTTAATTATAATTTGATCTCTTTTGATTCGCTCATCAGATTCAACAGAGATAGCTCCTGATACAACTAGATCATCTCCAACGTGAACAGGACCTTCGTTAAATTTAATTCCATCACTTATAGTGTCTCCATAAAGAGTCCAGTAACCAGTGGTGCCCGCTGCTTGAGGAGTACAGTAGTCCATGTACTCATTTCCTACTCCTGCAGTCGTATCTTCCCAGGCACAGTCGAGCATTAGCCATATGGCCTTATCCCTGGAACCAAAGGTTTGTTTTGTGTTTTTAACTCTATTAATTTCAAATTTGACCTGGCATACCCCCGAATATATACCTGTACCTGCTGGCACTACGGATCCATCAGCTTTTCTTGCCTCAAAAATTTTAATACTCATAAGTTCCCATTGAGGAAATTGAGGAATAATTCTATCGGCTTGTACAGCGGCCCCTGGTTTTAAAATAATTCTATTCTGTGGGGATGGCCCTTCTGTAAGGCCATCAGTATTGGTAAATACAGAAACTTCAGCAGTGCTTCCACCAGATATTTCATAGTATTTAATAGCAGTCGTGGGAGTAAGGGGGGTTGTTTCTGTCGTCGCGGGAGAAATATCTACCATATCTATATTCGTATTATTAAAACCTCGCATGACTCCAGTCACGCCTTTATCATTTCTAAAAGTGTTTCTACAGTTTTGACCTTTAGATAAGATCGAGCGAAAATAGTTTTCTAAATCTATGGCCTCAAAATCGGCGGTAAGTTTGGCCATTCCTTTATTAGAGTTTTCGATGATTTTAGTGGTAACCAAGGCTATACCGACTGCAATTGAACTGGCAATCATGACCTCAACAAGACTCAAACCTTTATTATTTATAAATTTTTTCACAACGGTATTTTAACACATAAATGTTATGGAGCTAGAAGAAAAGTAGTACTAATTAAGTATACAAGCCTTCGCCTTATACATGTACAAGCTTTAGCATTTCTCTCTGATTTCAGTAGTTTGGCCTTTAAGGAAGAGATTTTATCATTAAAAAAAATGGGCTATACTTGCCTGTATGCAAGCTAAGAGAAATATCACATTATCTTTAAATCCAACTTTTTTATGTAATTTTCGATGTCATTTTTGTTACTTAACCTCTGAGCAATTAGCAGATACTAATAAATTGGATTTAAGCCACTTGCAAAGTCTATTAAATGAGGTTGATTCCCTTGGGTATAATATTGATCACGTTGATCTTTATGGCGGAGAGATCGCAATGCTAAGGCCAGAGTATTTAGAAAAAATGGATCAGATTTTATTCGAGCACTCGGATCCTAGTATAAATGTCATAACGAATTATGCGATTAAGCATGAATATTTTGAAAAAGAACATGTGTCCTTGTCTGTGAGTTTTGATTTTGATGTGCGAGAAAAATCAGAAAAAGTGTTATTAAATATCATGACTTCCCAGAAAAATATCGCTGTTTTAATGTTGGCCTCCAAAGAGCTAATGAGTAAAGATGTGGAAGAGATGATTCAAACTATTAATACAATTGGAAATATAACCTCGGTGGAAATTAAGCCCTATTCATCGAACCAGGCAAATCAACATAAGGTCACAGATAGGGAGTTTGAGGTATTTGTAAGTAAGTGGTTAAATTCAAATACTGCTAAGCGCTTTGAATTTATTAATGAAAAACTCATTCGTTCCTCATTAAGTGGATCTCGCAATGCCTTTTCTGATGATCATGTATATATAACTCCTAATGGCAAGTTTGCTGTTCTAGATTTTGATAATCATGGGCATGAGTTCTTTTTAGAACTGGATAGCTTTAAAGACTATCTCATTTGGGCCGAAGACGAGAAGGCGAGAGTTGGCAGTAATAAGCATTGCAAAAGCTGTCAGTATTTTGGACGTTGCCTAACTGAACATTATCGTCCAGTTGAAGATCTAAATAGTTCATGTAATGGATTTAAATTTTTACTTGATGAGTGCCAAAATCAGTTTTTATAAAAGGTGTTGGTATCTCATAATTGATTTCTCTGGGAATGCCGAAACTAAGTAAGCAGGAAGCCCCTTGAGGAATGGCCCTATGCCAGGTATCTTTTGAAATTTTTAGTTCGTCGCCCGCCTGTAAATGAATGGATTTTTCAACCTCTTCGTTTTTGAGTATAAAAGTTTTTTCCCCATAGACCATATGTATAACAACGTCTTTTTCATCTTGATGAAAAGGAAATGAGCTTTCCCCTGAAGGAGGGACAAGGTACATGTGGACATCAACATTTGCACCTAACTGAGCGGCTCGCTTACGAATATTAAGATTAAAGCCTTCTAGATTTTTTATAATAATTGTATGCCCCGTTTTATATTTTTCATAAATTAAATTAGCTTCACTCAAAAAGTTTGATTTATCCCTTTTTTGATCATAGGTTTTACTTTCCTTTTCAATATAGTGAAAGCTAGCTTTTTCAAAAAGTTTTCCGCTGGATAAAATATTAAGTATATCCTCCGGCTTAAGCAGAGAATAAAAATTTTGTGTCTTCATGGAGTAAAAATTCTTTTAAAAAATATTGGTATGTTTTCTTATAATTCTCACAAGCTATTTCAGAGCCTTGATCTAACAGCTGAAAAGGGAAGTTTTTAATAATTTGATCGTAAATTTCTTTGTCCTCTGAGTAGGTTTTAAAATGAGGATCGTTTCCATAGAGTAACATTTTGTCATCGAGTGCTTCATAGAAATCTTCATTAAAATACTTCTCTAATAATTTGGCAAAAGTAATGGCCACAGCATAGGATTTACCGGGATAATACAAATCTTTTGTCTGTTTGAGCGGGTATTCTAGCGCCCTCTGAACAATCATCTGAGTATCAAATTCTTCAATAATTGTTTCTTTGTCTAGCGAGTCACCTAAGTCTTGCTGTTGAAAAAACTTGTGAAAAATATCCTGTCTGATTTGCCATTCTTTCATAAGATTTTTTTATCAAAATTACTTTTAGGATGGCAAGTATGACTATGCGCAGTTAGTAATTATTTGATTTTAACCCAATGTCTGCCATTGACTTGAATTTTATTATTTTGATTGGGTCCAAACTCTGTTTGAACTTCTTTCTTTTTATAAATCGCAATTAATCTTTCAGGAAAGTCTCTTTTTTCTTCAAGAGTCATTTCGGTCAAGTTTCCATTTTCATCATTGGTCAAAGGAGTTCCACAAGGATATTCTTGATCTACATAGGCCAGTGCCCAACCCGCAACAGCAATGGGAACCTGAACTTGGTCTGCTCTCAAACCCACTGCATGTCCAAAGCTATCACTTGCAATACCAATTACACTCAGTTGACATCTTTGCGTGCAAATTTTTGCACCATCTGCTGTGTCCATATAGCACTTGCCTGGTATCAGTTCATCATTCAAAAGTTGAAAGTCTGCATAGTCATTCCACACAGCATTCCATACTCTCTCAGCTATTAAGTCGGCACCATTTGATTCTGTATCACCTCTATTATTACTTCTGACAACTGCAAGTCCAACTGAATTATTAGCAGGAAGAGGAACTGTGCCAGATAAGTCGGGGCTATAATTACTAACTACTCCTGTTGTAATATCGATATAAACAGGAACGAGTACTGGGGCAAAATTTTGAGCGGCCATAAATAATTTCCTTGCTAAAAATTTATGAATTCATGGTATAATAGAGATTAATCTATGAAAAGAAGAGAGTTTATTAATATATCGCTTGCAGCAATAGCCTCAACTATTGGTGGCTTAAAGCTTGTACAGTTGGATCAGTTTTTAGAGTCCAATGGGAATAAAGTTTTACCAGAAAATCCAGATTTATATCATAGTATTATAGAGTTCAATGTTGAAAAGAGCGAGTTACCCTTAAAGCTAGTTACGGCCCATAATTTTGGTGATGGATCAAAAGAAATAATTATTACTAAGGCTGGATCCTATACGTGCCAATTTCTTGGTGATTATTATGGCTGGAATATTGTTTAGATTTGCCCCGATATTTTCTGATCTTGGCTGATGTATATTGAATAAAAAGTTATTAAAAACCATGAAAACAAATATTGTTTATCATTGTTTTTTTTGAGCTTTTTCTTTGTATTTTTTCTTCATTTTTAAGTTGGTGTCACTTTGTCTAAGCAAGATAAATACCTAAAACTTCACAGCTTTTAGCGTCAATCTCAAAGATATCATATATTTACCTGAATTTCATGGGTATAGAAAGTTAGTTTTTATGAGTAATTATTAACCCTATTTCTATTGTAGGACCGCACTTAATGAATTATTACTTAAGAAGTTATCTTCCAGGAGGTAGAAGTGAAAATGAAAGCACTAAAGCTCACTAAAAAAGATGATCTAGAATACTTTAGAAAAAGGGCCTACAAACTAATTGGGGTTGATTTTCCAGCTGAGTATTTTGAGCAAGGATTTGTCAGAGCAATCAAGGATGGCCAGGGGCGGATAATAGCTGGCTATGCCATTATTACAGATGGGCCACTGCGCACATTAAGTTCTTTACCAGATGGCTTCGAGCATAACCTAAACGAATCTGAACTTTTTGAACTCACAGCTCTTTGGGTTGATCCTAATATCGAAAGCGGTCTACCGAGTTGTTTCTTATGGTGTTGTCTCAGTAAAGATTTTCTTAGTTTGAAAAACAAAAAGCATGTTATTTACGCCTATGATTTGTATAACAAAAAATTGGCGAAGTTATATGGTTTAGCAAACCCTACTGAAATCTACAGAGGTAAGGTAAAAAAATTGGAAGGAAATCTTTATGCAAGTGAAGATGTGATAGAAACTGTGGAACGTATGAAGGTGGTCTTTTCTCCCGTTTTATACTTTCCAAATTTTGTCACCAAAATGGTATTTAGACGAAAAACCTTTATAGGGGATCTAAAACCATTTGCACTTATTAAAAGACTGACACGTGAGTATTAACGAAGCTCAATTATTTGATATTCAAAATTATAAAGCATACAAACGTGATATCTGGAACCCGAAGTATAAGGAAGGTCTTTACTTTTCTGCACTTGAAGAATTAGGTGAAGAAATTCTTATTTACTTCGGGGTTAAGAAGAAAGATGAGTACGCCCTGCATTGGCATACAACACCTCATGCCCTTCACGACGGCTTTTCAGCTTTAAATGCTTTGGCAAAGGAACAAGACTTTACGGTCAAATTTCCGGAGTATCAGTATCGTCCCATGAAGCATCCGCTCAAGGCCGTACGGACAGCACTCAAGTCGACACCTAAAGAAAATCATCGCTTATTAAATCAAGATAGCAATCTTAAAGGAACAGACTTTACATACCTAGAGTTAAAACTTCCTGTTATTGAATCTAAATTGTCTAATACTGCGCTGATGGCAAGTATTGTATGTCCCATATTGATGCAGCATTTTACTAGTAATAAGTCTTCACGCTGGATGGTGCCAGTTAGGCTAAAAAATGACCCGGGACTACAGGCCAGTTATGTGGGGTTGGAAGTTGATACTGACGACAATGCTAAAACTCTACATCAAAAGCTAGTAAGTAAGCTAAAGAATGAGGAGCACTGGGGATTTCAGCTACTCTCTAGAATCGGTTTATTTTTAGGTAAGAAGGCCATATTATATCTAACGAAAAAAAATGTACTGAGCCAAAAAACTATTTGGTTGGGATCAATTTCTAATATGGGGCCAATGACTAGCTCGCCAGAGCTTGAGGAGTTAGTGATTCTTCACCCTGTGAGATGGCATCGTCCTTTGGGTGTGGTAATCTACCAGCTCAACGGACAGCAAATTATTACGATTGCTTTTCACCATAGTTTAAAAGAAGTAGATAGCGATGGAATTAAACAAGACATCACCCGAACTTATAACTCACTGCTCTGACGTTAAAGAGGGCATTAAAAACGACAAAGAATTTCATGTGGCACAGGAGAGTGAATTCGATCGGCTTCATTCCTTGCTTGAAAGCGAAGTGATGGAGCTAGGCACCTTGGCCAACTTAAAATATTCAAGACGTCCAGATCTCGTAGCTTCCTATTTAGAATCATTACAAGTACCAGGTCTAGTCACCGATAACCAAAATAAATTTATTGCGGCCGT
>JBFEUX010000312.1:0-2832 GCA_041547255.1 Bacteriovoracaceae bacterium | reverse complement strand
TAGTTAATTTATTCAAATGGAGAGAATTATGGCCGAAAATTTTAAGGTTAAAGATATCAGCTTGGCTGATTGGGGAAGAAAAGAAATTAGATTAGCTGAAGCTGAAATGCCAGGTCTTATGGCAATCAGAAAAGAATATGGGCCAAAAAAGCCTTTAGCAGGTGCTCGTATTGCAGGATGTCTACACATGACTATCCAAACTGCTGTTTTAATTGAAACATTAGTAGAACTAGGGGCCGATGTAACTTGGTCTTCATGTAATATCTTCTCAACTCAAGATCACGCTGCTGCTGCTATTGCTGCTGCTGGAGTTCCAGTTTTTGCTTGGAAAGGGATGAGTGAAGAGGAATTCGATTGGTGTATCGAGCAAACTCTTACGGCCTTCAAAGATGGCCAATCACTTAATATGATCCTGGATGATGGTGGGGATTTAACCAATATGGTTCTTGATAAATTCCCTGAGTATGTTAAGGATATCAAAGGTCTTTCTGAGGAAACGACTACTGGTGTTCACAGACTATATGAAAGAGTAAAAGCAGGAACACTTCCTGTTCCAGCGATCAATATCAATGACTCTGTTACTAAGTCTAAATTTGATAACAAATATGGATGTAGAGAGTCACTTGTTGATGGGATCAGAAGAGCAACAGATGTAATGCTTGCTGGTAAAGTCGCAGTTGTTTGTGGATACGGTGATGTTGGTAAAGGTTCTGCAGAATCACTAAGAGGAGCTGGCGCTCGTGTTATCGTAACTGAAATTGATCCAATCTGTGCTCTACAAGCTGCAATGGATGGTTTTGAAGTTAAGAAACTTGACACTGTTGTAGGTGAAGGGGATTTATTTGTAACAACTACTGGTAACAAAGACATTATCGTTGGTAAGCATTTTGAGAATATGAAAGATAAGGCCATCGTTTGTAATATTGGCCACTTTGATAACGAAATTGATATGGCCTGGTTGAATGGTAAACATGGAGATACTAAGGTTGAAATCAAGCCTCAGGTTGATATGTACAATGTTAACGGAAAAGATATCATCATCTTGGCAGAAGGAAGACTTGTTAACCTTGGATGTGCTACTGGTCACCCCAGTTTTGTTATGAGTAACTCTTTTTGTAATCAAACATTAGCACAACTTGAACTTTGGACTAACTCTGCTGCTTATGAAGCACAAAAAGTATATATGCTTCCTAAACACCTAGATGAAATGGTTGCAAGATTCCACTTGGAAAAAATTGGAGTTGAGCTTGAAACACTTAGTGAAGATCAAGCTAGCTATATTGGTGTTAAGGTTGAAGGACCTTATAAACCAGAACATTATAGATACTAATAAATTTATAATATGGGCCCCTTAAATGGGGCCTTTCTCGTTAGGGAAGAAATCTAAGTTAGCTCAGAATAATTTGCGAGGGCCAGTCCAAGATAATCTTAACAACATTCTTATTAACATAACCATCTAAAATCACATGCCTTTTCTTTGTTGGTGTATGCCAGCAAGCCTATGATATGCGCGGCAAATAGTCGGGTATGAATTTCTAATATAACTGCTAGAAATGACGATAAGTTGAGTGTGAAGGTTTTAATTATTTTATTCTTTTTTCCATTACTAGGCTGGGCCAATAGTGAGTGCTCTCAAGATATCGTGATTTTTGGTGAGGCCAGTAGCTACGAACATGTTGCTGGGAAGATAGAAAAGGTATCTAGCAAATATGAATTACCTCTTAAACTTTCAGAGCATATGGGAAAGTTTGAGGCCATTTTTATAAAATCAAAAAAAGCAGTTTATGGCGTCAGTATTTTTGATCATAAATACAAAACAAAGCTTAATGGAGAGTTCTATCAGGTTAACGACCTTAATCTGGATAAACTTTTAAAATCGAAAAAAGTACAAGGTAAGTTCTCTATTACGATTAAAGGTAAAGATTGGAGTTGCCAGCGAGCTTATGAGGTGGTGAAAAATGACTAGCCTTATATCTCTCATTCTCATATTTACATTAATAAATTTTAGTTACGCTGATGATTTTGTTTCTGAATGTTTTCCGGATGGTGATTATACTTGTTGTTCAGACAAAACTTCTGAAGCTCCTTTTTGGGTTTCAGATAGCTATCTGCAAGGTGAAAAACAATATGAGAACTTTCGTGACGTAAAAAATGATGAAGTCTACAATCAGTATATTCCCAAAGGGACAATTGTCTATACTCCACCTGAACTTTATGATTTAGAAACAAGTGAAGGTAAGCGGCTTCCCTTTAAGGTGCTATCGGTCCCTAAAGATCATTTGGAAGTCACTGCTGATAATACCGACAGACAAATGTTCAAGCGGATGTTTGCGGGGACCAAGCAGTTAAAACGGGCAAAAAAAGGGGACATTGGTTTTTTAAATAAACGCAGTATCCGTAGTGTGAGTAAATATACTTTTATCGTGAAAGAAAATGCTCCTGCGTTTCAAACTCCTAATGGAACAATCTTAAAAAATAAAGAATTGGTTCCCCAAATGTGGGGAGATGAATTTTTAGTTAATCGTTGTTGTCTGCCTAAGTCTGATAACGCTAGTGAGGGTAGTGAAATTTGTTTTGAGGGATATAATTTTAAAGTTAATGAGCTTACGGTTAATAAGCAGGGTGGAATTGATCGTAAAGAAGTAGATACGGCCTATCTCTCGATGGCAAGTTGTGAATTCATTAGTTACCTGCAACCAATTCCTAAACTTACCGCGACTCCTTTAGGTAGAGTGGTTGGGCTTTTAGAAGATAGTGCACAAGCTCATCCTGTGTTTAAAAAAGCGGGGGTGGAAAATTTGGAATTAGTCTATAAAAATAATCGTTGGAGTG
>JBFEUX010000220.1:0-4689 GCA_041547255.1 Bacteriovoracaceae bacterium | reverse complement strand
TTTTGACAGTTTCCTCATCGTTTCCTTACAAAATGATGAGTTTTTTTTCCATGTACCAGAATGCTGATAAAAACAAGACAAATAAAAACCCACATAACTACTTGGTCAACAAGTTTAGGATCAACCGATAAACTCAGAATATTATTAAGCCAATATGTGATATAAGAATCGGGAAGATCGTGCTCACCCAATTTATGCTTCACCTGCCACTGCCAATCAGTCAAAAAGCAATAGCCAAACCCGTAAAAAATTCCCAATCCCAACCAAGAAATAGAAGTAGACACAAACGCTATCAGATGTAATTTGCGAGTTTTTGGATGAATCCATGCAAAGCAATTAATCAGGATCACCACGATATGTAATATATGAAAAATATAATCAAGAACAGGCCACAACATATTACTATTATAACTACAGCTTCTCAGAAAAAAGGTTGCGAACAATCATTAATTAAAGTGAGCTTTGAGATGTTCGTGGTACTTAAAATTGAGTATTTAATAAACATAACCCTCAACAAAGGATGCGGTATGACACTCAGAAGGATTATGCAAAACAGCGTGGCCACCCTCCCAGACTCAGGGTCCATTAGGGATGCCGCTAGGCTTATGCACCAAAATCATGTGGGATCAGTTGTGGTAGTCGGTAGAGATAAAAAATCTGCCTTGGTTCCAGTGGGTATTATCACTGATCGTGATATTGCCCTTGCTATTGGAGATGAGCAAAATTTTGATGCTAATTCGTCTATCAAAAACGTCATGTCACCTAATGTGCTCCTTTGTCATGAGGAAGATGGAGTTTATCGAACTATTCAAAACATGCGCGACCACGGTGTTCGTCGTATGCCAGTAGTTGATAAACAAAATCACCTTGTGGGGATTGTTGCTGCAGACGACTTACTCAATCTTCTTGGAAAAGAAGTTTGGAGTCTTTCCAAAATTGCCAAGCGCGAGGCAGAAAATGAAGATTGGCTAGAGCGTAAAAAAGCACCCAAAAGCGAGCTACAGATAGCTCATTAGGATTGTTTTTGCAGTAACGGTGGTTAGAAAGGGCCCCTCAAACTTGAGGGGCTTTCTATGTTTTTTGATCCAAATCAATTTGTGAGAAATTTCTCATAAATAATCTTAAGATTTAACAGTTTCATGGCCATTATATATGACCTATATCAATAGTAAATTGCCGAAACTTAACTATAATGGTGCCAACGCGAAGGAGCGGCCATGGTGCAGTTTTTAGATTATTGGCCATTATTATTAATTTTATTGTTTGTGGGGTATAAGATGTTAAGTACACAACAATTCAAAACACAACTACCTATGTTATTAACTCAAAATGCACAAATTATTGATGTGCGTACAAAGCAGGAATTCGAGTCAGGGAACGATCCGAGATCTATCAATATTCCCCTGGACCAATTTGCTAATTACATTAATGATATCAAAAAAGATGTGCCCGTTATTATCGTATGTCGCTCAGGGGCCCGTAGTGGATCCGCGGCCATGATGTTGCAACGTTTAGGCTACAACAACGTTTATAACGGTGGAGATTGGCGCAACCTCGCTGCTCACTAATTTTCTATTTTTTTTCGTATAGGTAAGCTTGCCAGGCGTATTTGTTTTTATCAGATACGTCTTCGGCATGCATAAGCTTCTTAGTAAATTTAGCCTCATCGAATTCAGGAAAATAAACTTCACCTTCAGCACTGTAATCCACTTCGGTAAGATAGATTTTATCTACTAGCTCCAACCCACATTGATAGATTTGACCACCGCCAGAAATAAAGGCTTCCGTTTCCCCTTGCTTGCGAGCATAGTCCAGCGCTTCTTCTAATGAATGAACAACAACACATCCATCAATTTTGAGTTCCTTATTGCGGGTAACGATGATATTAGTCCTGCCGGGTAAAGGTCTTCCCATGGCCTCAAAATTTTTTCGGCCTGTAATGATGGTATGGCCCATAGTGGTTTCTTTAAAATATTTAAACTCTAAAGGAAGGTGCCACATCATTTGATTGTTTTTACCAATCACACGATTGTTTCCCATGGCCGCGATCATAGAAACGATCATACTGCTACCACCCCTTTTATATGGGGATGAGATTCGTAACCTACTAGTTCAAAATCTTCAAAGCAAAAATCATCAATATTTTTAATCTTAGGATTAATCTTCATGGCAGGAAGCTTCATGGGCCCACGACTCATTTGTAATTTACATTGCTCCATATGGTTACTGTAAATATGAGCATCTCCAAGAGTATGTACGAATTCTCCAGGCTCTAAATCACAGACTTGGGCGACCATCATAGTCAGCAGTGCATAGCTAGCAATATTAAAAGGAACACCTAAAAAGATATCTGCACTTCTTTGATAAAGCTGACAACTGAGTTTGCCATTTGCTACGTAAAACTGAAAAAACATATGGCAAGGAGGTAGCGCCATTTTATCCAAATCCCCTACATTCCAGGCATTCACAATTAATCTTCTAGAGTTAGGATTAGTTTTTATTTGCTCGATTACATTTTTAATTTGATCATGAGTACGCCCATCTGCACCTTGCCAACTACGCCACTGCACGCCGTAAACCGGCCCTAGATCACCATTTTCATCGGCCCATTCATTCCAAATACGCACACCGTTTTCCTGTAGATATTTAACATTACCACTACCTTGCAAAAACCAGAGAAGTTCGTGGATAATAGACTTTAAATGCAATTTTTTAGTGGTAACCATGGGAAAACCTTCGGAAAGATCAAAACGCATTTGATGGCCAAACACAGATTTAATTCCTGTACCTGTACGGTCCTCTTTTAAAACGCCATTATCATAGGCCCTTTTCATTAAATCTAAATATTGTTGCATTGATTATCCCTCCTAAAATTTTTGTGTTGGTGTATGTGAAATGGTGTGTATAATTAAAGCTAAGCATAACAAAATGGCAAAAGCTTGTTAATTGATTTCCATCAAATTTAAATAAAGCTGCTACGAGTTAAAACGTCAATTTTTTGTCACGATTGCTTTAAATGGAGTTAAAATATGACGAAAGTTCACACTGGCATCATGCGTTTAAGAGATGACAGCTCACTTCAAAAAAAATACCCAGGTAATATTGGTCTTCTATGCCATAGTGCCAGTATCGACGAAAATTATCAGCATACTTTAGAAGTTTTGATCAAGACGTTTGGAGAGCGAGTTAAAAAAGTTTATGGGCCACAACATGGTTTTGTGACGGACGTACAAGACAATATGATAGAAACAAATCATAGCTATCACCCTTATTTTAAATTACCGATCTATTCTTTATATTCTGAAACAAGAATCCCTACCGACGAAATGCTAGAAGGCATAGATCATTTATTTGTAGACCTTCAGGACGTGGGGACCAGAATTTATACCTACATTTATACTCTGACTCATTTACTGGAAAAATGTGCAGACAAAGACATAGAGATCATTGTTTTAGATCGTCCTAACCCTATCAATGCAGTGGATATTGAAGGGAACATTTTAGATACTGAGTTTGCCTCTTTTGTAGGAAGGCACCCCATGCCCGTGCGCCATGGTCTCACTATTGGCGAAGTGGCACTTATGCACCAAAAATTTTGGTTTAATAAAACGGCCAACCTTTCCATCATTGAAATGCATAACTATAAACGCGCAATGGACTTCTATGAGACAGGACTGCCCTATGTGAATCCTTCCCCCAACCTGCCCACAGTGGAAGGCTGCTTTACTTTTGTAGGTACAGTACTTTTTGAAGGAACTAATATTTCTGAAGGTAGAGGAACTACTCGTCCATTAGAACAAGTCGGCCATCCCTGCTTAGAAAGCTGGGAATTAAAAAGTCATTTTGAAAAAATCTATGCTGACGCAGGCTTAGAAGGTTTTGTATTAAGGCCAGTCGCCTTCCATCCCATGTTTCAAAAACATGCGGGGAAAACTTGCGGTGGTTATTTTGTGCATATTACAGATCATAAAAAATTTAAGGCCTGGAAGTTTGCCCAGATTTTTTTAAAAGAATTCAAACAACTATTTCCCAAGCATTTTTCCTACAAAACAGATGCCTATGAATATGGTGAAGGATTAAATCCGATTGATATGATAAATGGAACTGATAGGCTCAGACTGTGGTATGAAAAAGAGAATAAATCATTTGAGTATCTCGATCAAATAGAATCTATTGGCATCAGTGATTATCTGGCCCAGCGAGAGCAGATAATCCTATATAAGTAGCTGATTTCATACATATTCCTTTTGTAATTATAGCTTAAGTTTTTTCCTCTAATTATCGATAAGTAGATGATTAAGGGAGACTATGCAAAAATATTTATTTTTGATGGCATTTTTATATTCAAGTGTAATAGCAAAGGAGTGGATTACAATTACTCCTTTACCTGAGTGTAATAAATTTAAAATTCAATACTCTTATGACGGAGCTTATCAAGTTCGCTTCAAACCAACACCACAAAGTAAGTACAAACTTGCATCGCAAGAACTCAGCGATATTAACAATTTATCCCTGCTGACAGATGAACTCAGTATTGCGGCCCAAAATTATTGCCAGCTAGAATACAGCATGGTTCCAGTAGAGGGAGTATATCAATGTCTACCTAATGAAGCTCCCTATCAAGCATTTAGTTCTGAGTACACTTCAATATTAGAGCAAATGATTGCCAAGTTAGATCGCAAGAATAAC
>JBFEUX010000396.1:0-1376 GCA_041547255.1 Bacteriovoracaceae bacterium | reverse complement strand
CTTATTGTTATTGTCATTAGATTGGTCGTTAATTCGCTTAAAAAATACAACCAGCTACAAGATGAGGCCATGGCCGAAAAAATGCGTAAAGAAAGCAATAAAGATGCTATTAATGCTGAGTACAAGGTTGTAAATGACAATAAAGACACATAAGACACCATTACCTTTAGACGAATATGAACAATACAATATTCCCCAAGAGTACAGCGCCTTTAAACTAACATTTTTTGATCTCGATTTACAAAAAATTGATGATCTGGAGTATGAGTATCAAATACAAGGGTACAAAATTTTTCACACAGATACGGTACAGGCCAGACAAGGTCTCTATAATTTCATGCTGGTTATTGCTAAACTGGAAGTTACTTTCTGAAATTATTTACTAGTTGCTTCGAACATTTTATTGGCCAAAGTTACTTTCTCGACTGGCTTATTCATATAATTATTCGCACCGGCTGCTATTGCGTTAAGGATAATATTTGAATCGGCTTCACTAGAAAGCACTAATTTTGGAGTCTTTTGATATTTTTCAATTTTCATCAATTCTTTAATCAGATCAATTCCATTCATTTCTGGCATAACAAGATCAATAATAAAGAATTCAAAGTCTTGCTCACTGGAGTTTGCCAATTCTAGCGCTTTTTTGCCATCTTCTGCTAAAGTAATAGTGTCTGCATTAAAGCCTAATTCAACAAGTGCTTTACTGGCCATATCTCGCATCTGTGGATTATCATCCACAACTAGAATTTTGTGATCTTCGAAAAATTTATAATTTGTATTCATCGTAGCTTTAAGTATAATGTATTTATGAGAAAAATCAACGAAACAATATATGAGATACTCAAGATGGAATCTCCCGGCGGGATGAATGTTTCTCAAATTATCACAGATGACCTAGTAGAAAAGCAAAAAGCAGGTGAGGTAGAGGCCACTGATGGTGCTAGTGATATTCTAGATCAGAAGGCCAGTGAACTTTATAAAGAGACCAAAGAAACTACCAAAAAAAGAGAAATTAAGGCTTCTGGTACTCGCACAATTAAAATTAAAACAGACGCTGGAAAAAAGAAAGCGCGAAGAAAAGTAGCTAAAAAAGCAGGAACGAAGAAAAAAACCGGCAAAAGAGCAGCACACAAAAAACAGGATAAAAATAACAATCTTGCATTGTTAATTGCAATATTTGGACTACTCATTGCTGTTGCATATTATCTTGATTTACTATGATATCTTACTGATAAAACACCGTCACATAGCACAATAAAATTACCTGATATATTTAAACTTGTTTTAGTTTGCATTTAAATTCCAAACTCCTATAATCCAATAAAATTGAAGGAGTTGTTCATATGAAATCGCTGGCCATATTTTTATTTATTTTG
>JBFEUX010000407.1:0-1155 GCA_041547255.1 Bacteriovoracaceae bacterium | reverse complement strand
GCTGGTGTTGGTGTTTATAACGCAAAGGTTGCAGCTGACCTACAATTTAAAAATATTAATGCGGGATCAGCTAAAATCACAGTGACGGATGATCTTGCTAATAAAGAAATTGATATTGATGTTAATGAGGCAAGTTTAAGTCTGGCCAATATCGGTGGCAGTGTTGATTTAACGACCCAAGCAACAGGAGCACTACCGATTACTAATGGTGGTACCGGTGCTATAGATGCTGCCACGGCCAGAACTAATTTAGGACTTGGCACTGCTGCCACAACAACAGTTCCTACTTGTGCTGCAGGAGAAGTAGTTACAAGTAATGGGACGAGTTTCTCGTGTGTTGTTGATACCGATACTGATACAACATTAACACTTGATACAACGACCACACTTGGGACGAGTGATTTGGTAGTCCCTTCTCAGAATGCAGTAAAGACTTATGTAGACGCGCAAGTCTCAGCTGTTCCATCAAATTATGTACCTCTTGCCGGTGGAAGCATGACTGGAACTTTAAATATTATAAGCGCAGGCGCCTATCTAAATTATCAACCTAGTGGGACGAGTTGTACTAATGGACAAGTCTTAGCTTGGGACGGTACTAATAGTCGATGGATTTGTGCCAATGATGCGGATACAACTTTAACCCTTGATACTACCACCACTCTTGGAACAAGTGATATCGTCGTTCCTTCACAAAATGCGGTAAAAACTTATGTAGACTCGCAAGTAAGTGCTGTATCAATCACTTCGCTTAAAGATGCAGATGTAAATACCATGATTCAAGTAGAAAAAAATGCAAATGAAGATATCATTCGTTTTGATACCGCAGGCTTCGAAAGAATGGTTATCGATACCGCAGGTAATGTTGGTATTGGTATGACCACTCCGCTAAACCCACTAGATGTAACTGGTAAGATTAATGCTACGGGAGATATCTGTTCAAGCAATGGGACTTATTGTTTAAATAGCATTGGTGCTGCAAGTGGTGAAGCGAACACTGCATCTAATCAAGGTATAGCTGGTGTTGGTGTTTATAACGCAAAGGTTGCAGCTGACCTACAATTTAAAAATATTAATGCGGGATCAGCTAAAATCACAGTGACGGATGATCTTGCTAATAAAGAAATTGATATTGATGTTAATGAGGCAAGTTTAAGT
>JBFEUX010000275.1:0-3465 GCA_041547255.1 Bacteriovoracaceae bacterium | reverse complement strand
GATAATCAATTCGAATACCTCACCGATGAGTTATGGCATGAAGGTGTTTTCTCAAACCACGCTATTTATGATCACCGTAATCATGGCAATGTGATTCTTTCTAAATTTCCCATTAAAGAACATGAGGTGATTAATATCTCACAAAACAATTTGGAGCAAAGAAGCCTGCTTTATGCGGAGCTTATGATAAATGATAAACCGGTTCACACTTTTTGTACCCACTTGAACCTCTTGCACCGGGATCGGGTGCGTCAATACCGATTGATCAAAGAATATATTTTAGATAAGTCTGGGGAGATCGAGCAGATCATTCTTGCTGGCGATTTTAATGATTGGAATCAACATGCATCAAAACATTTCATGGACATTCCAGAGATGAGTGATGGACATCATGACTTACATGGTTCTTATCCTAAAACTTTTCCCTCTCTTCTTCCGTTTTTTAAACTGGATAGAATTTATACCAGAGGTTTTAATATTCTCACGGCTGAAGTTCTAAAGGACAAAAAGTGGACTTTTATTTCTGACCACTTACCCATATCACTTGAGGTTCAGGTCAAATGAAAAAGCTGAGTAGAGGAAATGAGCTTTTACTTCTTAAGAACGAAACTAATTTTATTCCCAAAACTCTAGAGCTAATTCGAAACGCTGAACACTTTATCCTTTTCCACACCTATATTTTTGAAGATGATGAAGTCACTCAAATAGTTTTGGATGAATTTCGACAGGCCAGTGAGCGCGGAGTAAAAGTTTACTTTCTTCTTGATGCCTGGGGATCAGCAGATTTTTCTTTAAGAGCACAGAACGACCTCATTGAGGCTGGCGTCAATTTCAAATTCTTCAGTCCAGGCTTTTTTATATTTAAATTACGCAGAAGAAATCATCAAAAAATTCTTATCTGTGATAATAAGCACTGTATCATCGGCGGAATAAACTATGCCAGACGTTTCAATCTCCCCCGAAAGGCAAAACCCTGGTTAGATTACTCCTGTCTCATCTCAGGAGAAGAGGTTTTCAATGTTTTCCATAAAGTGCTTAGAATTTATCTAAAACATTTTAAGAACAAGCAGGACGAATTATATTCCTTTCGAAACTTTTCCTATTATGAAGACAACAATATTCTGGTTACAACAAATGTTAATGATTGGGTTATGTATCGCCAGGAAATATACAAAAGCTATCTTAAGGCCATTAGAGTCGCCAAAAATGAAATTGCCATAATGGCGACATACTTTATTCCCAGTAAAAAGCTTTTACGCCAGCTTAAAAAAGCACGCAAACGTGGAGTAAAGATTAAGCTTATCTTTGGTTCCTTCAGCGATCATCCCATTGCTAATTTGGCCTCTGACTATTTTTATCAATGGTATCTCGATAACGATATTGAGGTTTATGAATGGCAAGATTCAATCATTCACGGAAAAATTGCCCTGATTGATAACAAATGGACCACTATTGGCTCATATAATCATAATTATCTCAGCCAATATGGAAATCTTGAAATCAACTTGGAAATTATCAATACTGAGTTTGCAAAAGTAATTAAAGATGAATTTAATCAATTAATAGCTGAGTCAAAACAAATTACAAAATCAAATATTTCACACAAAATTCATAGTAAGACAGCTGTTACCCTGGTGTATATTCTTACTAATATAATTATTTTTATTTCTCTCATCATACTTTACCAAAGGGAAAAGGAAAAATAGTGGAGAATCCAAGTTTACCACCTGTTGTTTTATTAACAGGGGCCAGCACTGGTCTCGGTTTGAAAATTGCGCAAAAGCTGGCCAAACAAGATTACTTCCTCATCCTGACTGCTCGCTCCAGCTCCTTACATCGCTTCAAAGAAAATGGAATTGAAGACTCTGATAATATCTGGATCAGAGAACTTGATGTTACCAACAGTGAACAACGCGTAGATTTAATTCTAGAAATAAATCAGAGGCTTGGTGGTATCAACATCCTTATTAACAACGCTGGGTTTACTTTTAGGTCTGTAATGGAACACGTACATGAAGAAGAGAGAATTCAACAAATGGATACTAATTTTCTGGGACCGATGGAACTAACCCGTTTGGCCCTTCCTTTTATGCGTGGGAAAAGATCTGGAAGAATCATAAATATCTCCTCTGTAGGGGGAATGATGGCCATGCCAACCATGTCCGTTTACAGCGCTTCCAAATGGGCCCTAGAAGGGGCAACCGAAAGTTTGTGGTACGAAGTTCGTCCCTGGAATATCAAAGTAACTTTAATTCAACCAGGTTTTATTAATTCAGAAAGTTTTAAAAATGTGAGATTTACTAAAAAAAGTAAACTCTCCCAAGGTGGTCATGACTCTTATCAATGGCATTATCACTATATGGAAAAGTTCATAAATAAGCTCATGCGTCTCAGTCCATCCAACGCAGATGATGTTGCCAATAAAACCATTCGAATAATGAAGATGAAAAACCCGCCACTAAGAGCAGCGGGCACTCTTGATGCACATGTTTTTAGTATTATAAGAAGAATCCTTCCCAGAAGAGTTTATCATTATATTTTGTACAAAACGCTGCCAGGAATCAAACAATGGGGTAAAGTTTAAGGCAAATCAAATAACAAAAACTTAACCTGGCCAGTTGTCGAGAGCTGAAGAGATTCCATATCACTAATACCAAGAGCATCGCCACTCTCGATAATTTCATCATTAACAGTAGCTTGTCCTGCTATAACTTGAATCCAGTATTTTCGCTGCTTATCCAACTCTTTAGACATTTTATCATTTTGGAAGTCACCATAAAAAATACTCGCGTCTTGATAAATCTTAGCAATATTTTCTCCTCCCTCAGCAGATGCAAGTGGCACCAATTCATTTTGCTTCTGTGCATAGGTAAACTGCTCGTAGCGAGGCTTAACGCCCAAAGTATCGGGTTCTATCCATATCTGTAGCAGATGAGTTTTTTGCTCCGTATTTGGATTAAACTCAGAGTGATAAACCCCTGTTCCCGCACTCATAATTTGGATTTCACCAGGATAAATTTTTGAATGATTTCCCAAGGTATCTTTATGCTCAATCACCCCCTCTAGAATAAAGGTGATGATTTCCATATCTTTATGGGGATGAGTATCAAATCCTTTGCCTTCATCAATCCAGTCTTCATTAATAACCCTCAGTGAACTAAATCCCATCCACATTGGATCATAATATGAACCAAACGAAAAAGTATGCTGAGACTTTAACCAATCAATACTGACAGAACCCCTTTCATTTGATTTTCTTTTAGTAATCATTCTATCCCCTATAAAGTTTTTAATCTATTACCACAAAGCTAAAATCGACAGTAACCTCATTATAAATCATCTTATCTCCAAGCCCCTTAAAGAAATCACCTGAACCATAAATCATATCAAATTTAGTTCGATCAAACTTTAAAACGCCGGAGTATTTATTACCACTCTTTTTTACATCAAATTTCACTTCATTTG
>JBFEUX010000177.1:0-6552 GCA_041547255.1 Bacteriovoracaceae bacterium | reverse complement strand
TAAGTACTTAACTGTATTTAAAGAAGATGCCAAAAAAGCTGGGGTAGAAATTAACATTAAGATTGTTGAGTGGAATTCATTTGTAAAACTTCTTGATGAACGTAAATTTGATGCATGTCGCTTGGCTTGGTCAGTACCCCTTGACTGGAATCCTATTCAAATCTGGCATACAGATTCCTATAAAGGTGGGTCTAATTTTATAGGATTTTCTAATAAAGAAGCGGATCGCTTAATGACTGAAGCTAAATATATTCATGATCGTAGTGAAAGAATAAAGGTGTTACGTAAAGTTGAGCGTATCATCGTGGATGAATATCCTTATGTTTGGTTTACTTATAAACCATCAACTATGTACGGTTATACCGATAGAATTTGGCGAGAAAAGGATACTTATAAATACGGTGTCGGTAGTCGCTTTTGGAAATTTAAAAGTTTAATGCGAAAGGATATTTAAGTGTTACAGTATTTAATTAGAAGATTTTTTCTTATGATTCCAACCTTACTTGGAATTACTCTGGTCGTCTTTTTTATTATTAATCTCGCCCCTGGTTCACCCATTGAACAACAATTGCAAGCCTTAAGGTTTCAAGGAGCTGGAGAGTCATCTGCAGCAGAGTCTGGGGGAGGCAATGGGACCGCGGCTGTTTCGCAAGAAATTTTAGATGCCTTAAAAAAACAATATGGTTTTGATAAACCTGTGCATGTTCGCTATTGGATCTGGTTAAAAAATCTAGCCTCTTGGGACTTTGGAGAGTCTTTTACTTATGAAGAAGAAGTGACTTCTGTTATCGCCAGTAAGTTTCCTGTTTCTTTACAATTTGGAATTGTCTCTCTTATTTTAAGCTATTTAATATCCATTCCTCTGGGGGTTTATAAAGCTGTTAAGGATGGGGGAACATTTGATATGGTTTCCAGTGTGATGCTTGCCATTGCCTACTCAATCCCAGGTTTTATGTTGGGGATTTTATTGATTGTATTTTTGGCGGGAGGAAGTTTTTTGGATATTTTTCCCATTGGTGGTTTATTTTCTGATTTCTACGATGAAATGAATTGGTGGGAGCGAATCGTTGATAGAGTCTATCATTTTATTCTTCCAACTATCTGTTACACCATTGGATCCTTCACTGTTTTAACTTGGCTTATGAAAAATTCTTTGATGGAAGAGATTAGAAAGGACTATGTAAGAACAGCAAGGGCCAAAGGTTTAGAGGAAAAAATTGTTTATTTAAAACACGCCCTAAGAAACGCGCTTATTCCAATTGTTACCGGGATCGGAGGCTTTTTAGGAATCTTTTTTACCGGTTCTCTTTTGATTGAAAAAGTTTTTCAATTGGATGGTATGGGATTATTGGGATTTAATTCAGTACTTTCGAGAGATTATAATGTTCTAATGGGGCTGATCTTTATTCAGTCGCTTCTCATGTTAATTGGAAATATTATTTCTGATATTGCATATGTTATTGTAGATCCAAGGATTGATTTTAAATGAAATTTATAGAAGCTAGAATTAAAAATGAAGAGACTCTTAAAAAATGGAAGGCTTTTAAAGCAAGAAAGACTGGTTATTACTCAGTTTGGATAATTGTTATTGCCTGTTTTTTTAGTTTTACTGCAGAGTTTTGGGCGAATTCAAAACCTATCTATTTAAATTATAATGGCAGTTCTTATTTTCCTATTTTTAAAGAGTACAGTGTTAAAGAGTTCGGAATCACTGAATCCATGCATATCGATTATAGACATCTTAAGCTTAAGGCGGGGGATGCTATTGTCTGGCCAGTTATTAAATGGGATCCCTATGAATCGAATAAAAAAGTTGAAGAGTACCCATCACCTCCGAGTTCGACGAATATATTAGGTACCGATGATAGAGGCCGGGATGTACTTGCTCGCTTGTTATATGGCTTACGTTACTCAATTGGCTATTCTTTTGGGGTATGGATTATTACCTTTATTGTAGGAAGTATTCTGGGTAGTATTCAAGGATTTTACGGTGGCTGGATTGATCTTCTAGGGCAAAGGCTGACAGAGATATTTAGCACGATACCCGTACTGTTCTTATTGTTGATTTTAGTCTCAATTTTTGAACCAAGCTTAACTTTGCTTATTATTATTTCCAGTGTGTTTGGTTGGATTGGAATCAGTGTTTATATGCGCGCAGAGTTTTTAAAAAATAGAAAACGTGAATATGTAGAAGCGGCCAGATCAATTGGAGTGGGGAATATCAAAATTATGCTGAGACATATTCTGCCCAACTCTCTGGGGCCGATTATAACCTTTTCACCTTTTACCATTTCCGCCGGAATTTTAGGGCTGGCCTCACTAGACTATCTGGGATTTGGACTTGCTCCTCCGACACCGAGTTGGGGAGAGTTGTTGGCGCAAGCGCAGAAGAACTTTACTATTGGTTGGTGGCTTGCGGTTTTTCCATTTATTTCTTTGTCGGGGACTTTAATTGCTTTTAATTTAATTGGTGAAGCAGTTAGGGATGCCTTGGACCCACACAAAAGAACTTAGGCTTCTTTTATTTCTCGTAGCAGTCTGGAAAGAGAAGGTGGTTGAATTCCCAAAAAAGATGCCAAGTATGTTTTAGGGATGCGGTTAACGTCGATGCGTTTGTTATTCATAAACATCTTTAAACGTTCTTTGGCGTTATACTGGACGAACTGGATTTCCCGTTTCGTTTTGAATATATAATTTCTAAGTAGCACCTCGCGGTACATGCATTGCCAGTTTCGATCAGTATTTATGAGGTCTTGAAATTTATCGTATTTAAAGGTGTAGATTTCACTATCTTCTAAAGCCTGCACAGAAACCATGATATTGGTGTTTTCTTCCCAGGATAAAAAGAAATCTAAGATAAAAGAGCGTTCTGGAATGAAAGAAAAGGTTTTTTCTTCTCCATCGTGATCAGTTAAATAAATGCGGAAAAGTCCAGAGCTGACAAGCGCCACTTCATCACAGTGTTCAAAATGTTGGAAAAAATGCTCCCCCTTTTTTAGCTGTTTAAGGCTAACCAAGGATTCAAAGCTATCCCAACTATCTATCTTAAAGTTCACTAGGCTTTGCAAGTGATCTTTGAGGTGGCCATGAATTTGTGTCATGCATAAACTCTCTTCAAATGGTGCTAGAGAATGTAACTAGAATGAGATTCAAAGTCCAGAAAATACTAAAATATTACGCTCTGCTTAAATGAAGATATAACTAGTTATAAGGGTTTAAGTGTTACCGAGACTTTCTTTTTTTTGCCATCTCTTTGGTATTCAATTTCAATGGTATCACCAATTTTATATTTCCCCAGTTGATAGTAAACATCATCGCGGTTATTTACTTCCGTGCCATTAATTTTAAGTATTACATCACCAACGTAAATACGGCCAAAACGATCGCGCATCATGCCCTGTAGGCCTGCTTTCTTTGCGGCACCATCGGGATCAACAAATGAGAGGGCCGCACCTTTGTCGCCAACATATCTCTCACGTATTTCTTCTTCTAAAACTCCAACCCCAAGACCTGGGCGAATAATTTTTCCGTATTTAATAAGCTGAGGAGTATATCTTTTGATGGTGTCTACTGGAACAGCAAAGCCAAGCCCTGCACTCGATCCTGAGCGGGAAACGATCATGGTATTCATGCCAATCACTTCGCCTGAAGAATTTAAAAGTGGCCCTCCTGAATTACCCTGGTTAATGGCCGTGTCAGTTTGAATCATATCGTGAATCTTAAAGCCACCGATACCATCAATTTTTCTACCAACGGCAGAGATAATCCCCTGGGAAAGTGAATGATCAAAACCGTAAGGGTTACCTAGGGCCAAGGCCATTTGTCCCACCTGCAAGCCAGATGATGTTCCAATGCTAATAGGACGTAAATTTTTTGGTTTTTCTGTTAATTTTAAAACGGCAATATCTTGCTTGGGAGAAACGCCAACAACTTTAGCTTTATACTGTTTTTTATCTTCGTGAAAAGTAACGATAAAAGAATTACCGCCTTGGACTACATGAAAGTTAGTCACAATATGTCCGGCTTCATCCCACACAAAACCTGTCCCTGTTCCTTGCGGTACTTCTACTGTACCGTAAAAGAAAGTGTCGGCGTATCTTATGTTTGCCACGTTGACTACCGAAGGCACCGCCTTTTGATATATATTGATAATCCGTTTTTCACTATCAAGTAGCTCCCCACTAAAAGAGAGTAGCGGGACAAACAATAGGTTAAGGCTGAGAAGAAAACTAAACAATTTTAAATTCATATATCCACCCTTTAGTTTGTGTTTTGATAAGCGATATATTATTTTATATTCTAAAAAAGATCCAGTTGGTCTTGGTCAAATCTTTGTTAAATTATAGTCAAAAAGGTTATTTAAATGAGTCAACCCTTTGAAATTACGATAAATAATCGTTACAGTCAGAATCTAGAAAAAGAAAAAGTCTATGGTGAAAAGGCGGTGGAACTGGCTTATGATTCAATGCTGGGGAGAACGATTGCACCTATTATCGCAAGTAAACCAGTTAGTAAGTTATATGGCGCTATGATGGACACAGAGTTTTCTGTTCATAAGATTCCAGGTTTCGTTAAAGACTATGACATCAACCTGGATGATTACAAAGCGGGAAGTATACAAAATAAAGAACAAGAAAAATCCTATAAAACATTTAATGAGTTTTTTATTCGTGAGTTTAAAGAAGGAAAACGCGAATTTGTTGCTGATACCAATAAATTAGCTGCTTGTGCGGAAGCTCGTTACTATGGACATGAGGCCATCACCGATGATCTGCATATCCCAGTTAAGGGAAATATGTTGCATCCCTTGGCCCTGTTAGGAAAAAATGAATACTCAGAAGCATTTATTGGCGGACCTGTTCTTATCGCAAGGCTGTGTCCTGTGGATTATCACCGCTATCACTATAGCGATGATGGAGAAACTTTAGTTAACTATAATATCCCGGGAGAATTGCACTCGGTAAATCCTTTGGCCTTAAAATACCGCAATGATATTTTTATCAGCAATGAACGACGGGTTTCTATTGTAGAGTCTGCAAACTTTGGCAAACTTGCCTATATTGAAGTGGGCGCTACGATGGTTGGGAAAATAGTACAATCTGCGGATGAATCAAAACCCCATCAACGTGGTGATGAAAAAGGTTACTTTCTCTTTGGAGGAAGTACGGTGATTGTTTGTGGTGAGGCCGGAAAATGGAGGCCAAGCTCAGACATTTTAGAAAGCACTAAGCTTGGCGTTGAGACGTATATTCATCTCGGTGATGAGATGGGTGTGCGTTAAAGCTGTTTATAATTGATATCAAACTTTAAATCGACGTAATCAAAATATCGCTTTGATACAATCTTTGTATAAAGATCTGGTCTTATACTGTCAGGTGTACCTATTGTGAAGTTTTCACACTTTCCCGCCCCAGTATTTAAGTTTTTCGATAAATTCTTTTTAAGTTTAATCGAAATCTTGAGATCTTGAGCTGTTTTAAATTTAAGATTTTTCAAATCATTAAGAGGGGTTAGGATTTCATTTACATAAATCTCTAAGTCTTGCTGAGGTTTAAAAAGCTTATTGTTTAAAGCCTTTTCTACCGAATATAATTGGAAATAACATGTGTTACAGCCATAGGTGCAAGAAACTTCTGTTAGTTTTTGCCTTTGTTGATGTTGATAATAGTTATAACTAAGTTTTACGTCTAGTGCTGTTATATTTTTTAGCGTTATCTTCTTTAATTCTTCGTTTGGCTTGTGCAACTTTTGTTGAATAGTTACAGTTGAAAGTTGGGATAACTGGTGTTTATTAAAATTAGCAATATAAATCTTCTCCATAGCGTTAGGCCGATAACTAAGATTGCTAATATTTGCATTAAGAATTTTTGAGAGATGAACATCCAGTGCAATGCTTTGAAATAGGTTGTGTTCTAATAATCTCTTACTCTTTCGTAATTTTACCACATCCTCATCTCGTGCGATCAAACCTAGAGCATGCTCAATACTTATTCCTTGTGTAAAATACTTAGTAAAAACTTCGTTTTCGGAGATGTAATGGATAGAAAAATAATTGCTAGCCTTTGTTAGAATCGACGCACTATCCTTGTCTTGACATTCATCTATTTCGAAATAAATCTTATTTTGCGGAAAAAGATTGAGGGCCAGTTCAACTGATGTCTCTTCGCTATGTAGATCGATAGAACTAATCACTTGGCCACTTTGATTTTTAACCTTAACTATTCCATTAAAAATACTGGTAATTTTTCTTAAACCTAATCTAAAGGTTGGTTGAATTGAGTCAACTAAAATGTAGTAGTTTGAAATTTGCTTGAGATTCTTGTGGGTTAAGTTTAAAGTACTGCTTTTAAATGCATCTTTAAAAAATGATTTATCATCGTGGATAGAATGAACTTCGGCAGCAAGCCCATTTAGCGAGACGGCAATTAAATCATTAAAATGGATAATTTTAACTTCTTCGGAAGCTTGTTCTTTTTTAGGTATCGATGGTGGTGGAATTGGCGTGTCACTAATGGTGTTATCATTTCCACAACTACTAATTATACTAATAAG
>JBFEUX010000168.1:0-6751 GCA_041547255.1 Bacteriovoracaceae bacterium | reverse complement strand
GCGTCCTTTTTTTGAAATTTTTACTTTTTCTAAAGATTTTTATGTTTTCACAATGATTACAAGGGCATATCTTTTTCTGTTGGTGCTCACAAGGACTGAAAATCCTTGTGTCGGTGGTTCGAGTCCGCCTCGGGGCACCATGCTTCTTTTGAGAATTTTTAAAAAGCTCCGTTTAACCCACGGGGCTTTTTTTTTGCTTAAAAAGCGTCCCTATAGTTTAACCGGATAAAACACGGCTTTCCTAAAGCTGCGCTCCAGGTTCGAGTCCTGGTAGGGGCGCCATACTTCTTTAAAGATTTTAAAAAGCCCAATTTAGCCCACTGAGCTTTTCTTATCGCATTAACCATCATTGTTTTTAGGGTGTTATCAATTCATTGTTGTCCTTGTTCTTTGCATATTATTTTTTGTAAGGAGAATGTATGCATATAGAATTAAGCGAAATTCAAAACATGATTTACGTGATTCGTGGACAGAAGATAATGTTGGATAGCGATCTTGCAATGCTTTATGGTGTAGAGACAAAAAGACTAAATGAGCAGGTACGAAGGAATATTGATAGGTTCCCTGAGGATTTTATGTTCCAACTAACCGCGGAGGAGCATGAATTTTTGAAGTCGCAATTTGCGACTTCAAAAGTGGGAAGAGGTGGAAAACAGAAGCAACCTCTTGTTTTTACAGAAAATGGAGTTGCCATGCTATCAAGTGTTTTAAAGAGTAAGCAGGCTGTTCAGGTAAACATATCAATTATGCGGATATTTACGAAACTTCGAAGCTTCCTAATGTTGGAGAAGGAAAACTCGAGAAAGATTAACTCTCTGGAAAAAGGAACCAATCAGTTATTCAAGGTTGTTTTTGAGAGACTAGATGATTTAGAGGAAAAGCTTCCTCCTCATGATAAAGATAGAAAGAAGATTGGGTTGAATAGTAAAGATTGAAAAGGTTTCATTCCTAGTTTGGTTTCAATCTTTAAATATGCTATTCTCAATTAGAGTTGCAAAGGAGTGTAATATGGTTAAATTTCAATTTTTGTTATTTTTTCTCTTTTTGGCCATATCCGCCCAGGGCAGGATTGTCACAACAAATAAACCTTTTGATTTTATGCTCGTGGGAAAAGGATACTTTGGAATTATTGAAGAAAATGGAAGTATTTCATATACAAGAGATGGAAGTTTTCTCGCTAATAGCGAAGGATATATAGTGGATACATATGGAAGAAAAGTTCTACCAGGTTTCAAACTTCCTTCAAATACCAATTCATTAAATGTTTCAAATGATGGAATCGTCGAAGCCTATTTAGAAAATAACGAAATAAGAAGACTAGGTAAGATAAGTCTATATGTTAAAGATGGCACAAGTTCATACTTAGAGGTTGATGCACTTCAGGCTCCATATAATCTAGAACTCCGCCAGGGAATGCAATACATTAAAGATTAGATATTATTTTTAGTATTTCTGTTCGATACCCGGAGACCTCGGGGCACCATGCTTCTTTTGAGAATTTTTAAAAAGCTCCGTTTAACCCACGGGGCTTTTTTTTTTGCTTAATTTTCAAGTACTTCCATGTTTTTTTTTATTTATGTTTTTTGGTTCGAGAATACAGTTGTTTTTGATACTTTTAATTCCTGCTAAAACCATATCTTCTACTTTAATAGGATTAAAGTCTTTCTTTTCTTCCTCCTTAAGGAGTGGTGTTTCTGTTGCTGGAGGTGCTTAATTGTACCTATAACAAAATAATTCTTTATTTTTGTATGAATGATGCCGATAGAGTGTTATAGTTATCAAAGAGTATTTTTTTTATATTTGTTTTTTTGTTATTTCCTCACAAGTTTATCTATTAAAACCAATTTTAAATTTAATTCAAAATTTAACTAAAGATAAGACACTATAGATATATAGTCTGTGTGTTTAGTCGTAGAGCTTTTTAAGCTTTACGGATATTAATTAACGATGGTTGTTACAAATTACAACCTAACTAACAATTTAAGCATTTTAAAGAAATATCATGTTTAAAAGGAGTTTATTATGAGTACAGGTAAAGTAAAATTTTTTAACGAAATGAAAGGCTTTGGATTTATTACACCAGATGATGGAGGAACAGACTTATTTGTTCATGTATCAGCTGTAGAGGTTGGTACATTACATGATGATCAAAGTGTATCATTCGAAATTGGTGAGGGGCAGAAAGGACCTTGCGCAATGAGCGTTAAATCAATCTAATTAAAACATAAACTTATAGGTGCAAGTTTGGCAAGAATTGATGTTCTGAATTTGCACTGGAGTTTTCTGTGAAATTTAATATGTAATTACTATTTAACAGCTTGGTATATTAACCTGCCTTTATAAATCTTGCCTTACTCAGATAACCCTAAGAATGCAAAGAGAACAAAAGGTAGGTGGTTGTCTTAAACAAGTAATAAAATTTTTCATCAAGTATGGAAAAAGATATATATTTATAATTTTCTAACAGAAGTTTAGCACCGCAGTTCGAAAGTCGTCCACTGGGGGCACCATGATTCTTTTAGCGCTTTAAAGCCCTTGTTTTCACAAGTTTTTTTTATACCCTAAATCATCAATCTCGAACTAAAGCTATACGTATGACTATTTCTTTACTTAAAAATAAATCAATTTCTCATAGGCAATTTCAAGAAGCATTCTTATCATTAGGTGCTGATCCAGAAGTTATTTAATTTGATTACACCCAGAAAGATTTAGAAGTTCTAGATATACTTACTCCGATTTATCAGAAAGTAATAAAAGTATTAGAAGGGTACGCTCTTCCATGTTCTGAGTTAATTCTGATCAGGGCTGACGGTAATCAGGATGGCCATGCAATAAGGTTGGGAGATCGTATAGTGTGCTTTCTCGATTTAGTAGCATACTCTCACCATTTAGCCAGAGAATCCTTTGATTTATTTTCACATCTTCTTCATGAAATGGTGCATGGGGTTCACTATTCTTTAAATATTGATCTTGAACCAACACAGCTTAATCTATAAGTGCCATACTTCTTTTAAAGATTTTAAAAAGCCCACTGGGTTAAAGCTGGCTTTTTTTTGCTCAAAATCCCCGATGAGTTTTATGATATGCCCTAGCTTCAAGAAGTTTTTCCCGGAATAGTGCGTTAACACTCTCTGTTTTTAGCAACTTACTGATCTCGTTGAGTCCTTGCTCCTTGCATATTATGTTCGCAAGGAGGATGTATGCAAATAGAGCTAACAGAAATTCAAAATATGATTTACGTGATTCGCGGACAGAAGGTGATGCTGGATAGTGATTTAGCGAAGCTTTACAGAGTTGAAACTAAGGTTTTAAACCAATCTGTAAGGAGAAATCTAAGGCGATTTCCTGAGGACTTTATGTTTAGGTTAACCATTGAAGAGCATGAAATCTTGAGGTCACAATTTGTGACCTCAAGTTCAGATCATGGCGGAAGAAGGTATCAACCCCTTGTTTTTACAGAGAATGGTGTGGCTATGTTGTCCAGTATTTTAAAGTCTGAGATTGCAATTGATGTAAATATAGCCATTATGAGAGTTTTTACAAAACTTCGCAGCTTCCATGCTTTAGAAGAAAGAGTGGAACGAAAAGTTGATAATTTAGAACAAAATGTAACACAAGTCTTCAAAGTTGTTTTTGAAAGGTTAGATAGTCTTGAGGAAGTTGCTATTTCCCAAAAGAAACGTAAAAAAATAGGCTTAAAGAAATGATTAAGGATTATAGTTCATTTGACTTCTTTTTACTGTATTTGGAGCAAGTCTTTTCGCATGAGATAATATGTCCCGATAAGTGTTGTGAAAAAATTCAGGATTTGATTAAGAAAAAACCCGATTACATCCTTGATTTGTATAATGATTATCTTTTTCAGCTTAATGAGCATATTGGTTACAACAGAAGATAAGTATTGCAGTTCGATAACCGGAGACCTCGAGGCACCATGATTCTTTTAAAGACTTTTTTATTTTTAATATTTTACTTGGTTCGAGATTAAATCTAATTTTTTGTCCGCCCCCAAGCAGACAGTTTATAACTTGATTTCACCAGCTTTTTTTAGAGCATATCTTGAAAGCAGTGGACCCAGAACTTCATAGATAATTGTACTTCCTAAGATGATATTAAACAGTAAGTCTTTCATCGGGATAAATGTTGGAAGGTGAACGACTTGAATTAAAAGTCCTAAAGCAACACCTGCTTGTGGAAGTAAGGTTAAGCCTAAAAGAGGTGGAATCTTTTTATTTTTTGTTCCGCTGATGGCACAACCTATATAGGCACCAAAATACTTACCCAAGCCCCTGACTAAAACATAAAGAACAATAAGACCAAATCCATTAATGAAGTATGTAATTTCAAAGTGAGATCCACTAAAGACAAAAAATATAATAAAGAATAATTCCTTTAAGTGATCTATAGGAAGGAGTAAAGATACTCTTTTGGTTTGTTTAATATTTGTATTGTTGGCTATCAACCCTAGTGAAATACAGGTTAGTAAGCTAGAGAAATGATAGCTTTGGCTTAAGCCAACAGAGAGTAAGATTAATCCTATTAGTAGTGGTAGCAAGTAATCATTGGATGGCGAGAGTTTGGCAAACTTACTTAAGCTCAAACCTAAAATACTACCAAGTCCAACAGAGAGAAAAATCTCTTTGACAAAAAAAAGAAGTCCGGAGTCTGCTCCATTAGGAAAAAATAAACTTGAGATTAAGATAAATAAGAGAATACCTAAAGCATCATCTAAAATAACAATACCAAGAGTTGTATCAGTAAGTTCCCCTTTCGCTTTATATTGTTGCATTACTGCAATTGTGGCAGCTGGAGCAGTCGTCGAAGAAATTGCAGCTAAGACAATTGCAATTTTACTAGGAATATTAAAAAACTCAGCTGTAAAGTAGAATGCTAAGAAAACAAAAATAACAGGAAGCAATGAAGAAAAAAGGGTTGAGAGCAATATTCTTGATTCATGATTCCTTACTTTTTTAAGATTTATCTCGCCTCCAATAATATAGGCTATAAAGCCTAAGCAAATTTGAGAAAAGACATCTGATAGGCCATTACTTTTTATAAATTGCCCAAGTAGTTGAGGTGAAATGAGGACACCTGCAAAAATATATGCCGTGACACGAGGCAAACTTAGCTTTTCAGCTACTAACCCAAAAAAATAACCACAAATGAGAATAAGTCCAACAAGTGAAATTGTATCCATGACCTAAGAATAGTTTAGATTTATTGATTAGTCGAAAGTTTATCAATTATACTTTTATGTGTGTGAATAAATGAGATTACGATTGGTTATTTTTATTTTGAGAATTTCAGTTCGATACTTGTATAAGTCGAAGCTCCATGATATTTTTAAAGACTTTTTAAAAAGCGTCCCTATAGTTTAACCGGATAAAACACGGCTTTCCTAAAGCTGCGCTCCAGGTTCGAGTCCTGGTAGGGGCGCCATTAATTTTAGACATATAAATTAAGGAAAATCTTTATGGGGTATCATTATATTTCTAATCCCTACAATGGAACAGATGATCAAAGAAATCTAAGGGCGAAAATTGCGGCAGAGGTTAGTGGGAAGCTTCTTAAACGTGGAGTACATGCTTGGAGCCCAATTGTCCATAACCATGCGATGATGAGTCATTATAGCGATTTTACTTTGGAAGAGCGAAGAACTTTAATTTTAAATTTTGATTTCTCTTTACTCTTAGCTTCAAAGGGAATGATTGTCTTAACTATAGATGGCTGGAAAGAGTCGTATGGAGTTGGAAAGGAAATTGAGATTTGCAAGGAGAAGGCTATTCCAATTCTTTATTTAAATCCGAGTGATTTAGAATTGGATAAAGCACTTAGTGAGATTCTTACTGAATCACCATCTTAAAAAAACTTGTTTTTACAAGTTTATTTATATGCCCTAAAATGAACCATTGAACTAGTTATTTTGGGAGTCTAAGTATGCCTTACCCTCAAGAATATCAAATTTGTACTAATAAGTTTCAAGAGTTTTTGCTAGACGTAAAAACGAATTGCGACTTTGAAAGTAGTCATATGGCCTATACTGTTGCTCAGGGTGTTTTTCAAGCTTTCAGAAGAAGACTAAACTTAGAAGATGCTATTCGCTTTTCAAATATTCTCCCGGCGGGGTTAAGGGCTTTGTTTGTCGCAGATTGGGATCCTGAACAACCAATTAAGGACTTTACTACTTCTAGTGAAGAAGTAATTAAAGAGGTTCAGTCTCTTAGAGAAGTCCATAACTTTACCTATTTAACAGAGCATCCAGTTAAAAATGTTTTTAAAGCATTAATAAAGCAAGTTGATTCAGATAAATTTAAAGCATTTATGGATAAGTTACCTAGTGAAGCGAAGCTATTTTGGGAAATTTAGTGTCGCATTAACCATCATTGTTTTTACATCTCAACGACATTGAACACAGTCGAACTAAAGTCCGCCATCCACAATCCAATGCTGCTGTTGAGAAGCTTAATCAAATTTCCCATGAACTAAGATCATGATACGTTAAAGTGTTGGGATTGATAATTAGTTATTTCTTTCACTGGCACACGCCATACAAGTTGTCGCATAAGGCAATGCCTTCAATCTCTTATCTTCAATTTTAGCTCCACATTCATCACATATCCCAAATATTCCATTTCTGATTCTTGTCAAAGCATGATCAATATTGGCAAGTTCCACTCTCTCTAGCTCATCCAAATCATCTTCAACTTCATCGTTTTATATCGAAAATATTTGAATAATCAAAGGTACAGTC
>JBFEUX010000347.1:0-2148 GCA_041547255.1 Bacteriovoracaceae bacterium | reverse complement strand
GAGTTGATTTCAGTAAAATATTTAATCGTCTTATTCAGTATATCGTTTTCCCACTTCTTTAAAAATACTAGCGCTGCACTTCCCGGGATATAAGGCATAATTAAAGTTAAGAAGAAGAAAATAAGAGGTGTTAAAATCTCTGGATTCTGTGCTTTTGCCATTTCACTGGCCTGAGAAAGAAACACAATGGAAACGGATCCCACCAATTGCTGAATAAAAATTAAAGTAATTAAAATTAAGAAGTATTTACTTCTAAAAAGATTATGCATGGACTGTAACATTGATATTCTCCAGGTGATTTTGACAAATATTTAAAAGATTTAGCGTACGTGCAGTCAAAAAAGCTCTTTTAGCTTTAGCACTTTCAATCGCTATCAGAGTATTTTTGATAATTCTTTGGCTTGGCGGATGCAATTTTGGCGAAACGGGATGGCCAAGAACATTTTCTCTTAAAAGAACAATTTCAGTGGCCACCATAATACTGTGAACAACTTTATCCAAAGGCCTCTTTCGATTTAAAATGGCAGAATAAGCATAGTTTTCTTCCCTTTCAATTTCTTTGATACTTGTGTAATGAACAAAACGTCTTTCATCTAAGAATAAACAAGTATGAGTTAATTCATGAACAAAAAATTCAATAAAGTCTAGCTCACTCCAGTTTTCTCTATGATCACACCACAAGATTCCAATTGCAGCAGAGGTTGTTCCCCCTCCGGCCGCATTTGATTTCGCATAAAAGATTGAAGACATGGCCAAATAGAAAATTTCTTTAAATCCAGGAACTTTCTCTTGCGCTTTTTTAATCATGCGCTGATAAAGAGTGTAAACCCTTTCTAATTCATTTTTATCAAAGGTATATTGTTCAACTTGATTTTGAATATCATTGAGATGAGTATCAACATTAAAGATTTTGGTATTTGCCTTGAGAATACTTTCATCTTCTATAAAACTAAGCTTACTTCCTCGATGGTTTCCAGCTAACTCTTGGGGATTAACTTTCAAATAGAATTTTTGAATCCTTGCTTTCAAGTCCTCAAGATCTTTAATCTCGCTCGCATCTTGGCCCAAAGCGAGAAGTAGCATTGTCTTTAAAATGTTTTGTTCACCCATTACTTGTATCACAATATACCCTTTGGAAAATTATAAGTTTTGATCAAAAGCAACCATTCTTAAAACTTGTGGCAGCTCACTTTCTGTTGAATACTGGTCTGCAACCTGGTTGACACGTTCATTGACTTGTTTAACTTCTTCAATAGTAATTTCATTTAATAGTTTTGTTAGATTTCTCATACTGGCTCCTTTTTTGTTTTACGGTTACAAAAGCAGAGAGCAAGCTGTATGCCATGTGCAGGTGAGTGATAAGTAATTGAAATATCTAAATGGAAAACTTCATAATCCGAATTAAGCTGTTCGGAATCCGAATAAATTTTAGTAATATGGGATTGCTAACAAAAAAGTATCAAAATTGGAAAAACTTTAAGCAACTTCCTTTATTTTCACACTAATAGATACTTGGCCACCAAGGCACTCTAAGTACTCTAACAGTCTTTCGATGCTTAATTTAGACATTTTCCCATTAAGTAATTCACTAACTCTTGGCTGAGGTTGATCCAAAACTTTTTCTAATTGTCTTGATGTATATTTTCTCTTTTGTACGATAGAAATTATTTTATTTAGAAGATCTGATTTCATTTTTACAACGGCCCCAACATCTTTAGAAAAACCTAGATCATCGAGTACGTTTCCCTTGGATACATGAGATGCTTTTAATATTTCATTTTTTTTTGCTGGCATTTTTCTTTTCCTCTTGGATTCTTTGTTTTAAATTCTTTAATCGCTCCGTTGCTTTATTCAACTCACACTTAGGCGTCTTTTTCGTTTTTTTAGTAAAACAATGTAATATATAAATAATCTCCTTAACTTTTATATAATAAATAACTCGATACCAGGTTTTTTCATCTCTATCTCGCAACTCATAAATACCTTGCTCAATTGATTTCATTGGTTTTGAGTCAAGTGGCCCTTCTCCTATTTGAAGTCTTCTAAGGTCGTTGCCAATGTTTTCTTTGACACCTTCTGGAAACTTTCTCAAAACCTCTAAAGAATCTCCTTCCCAAACTACAATTTTATTGGACAAATCAATCTCCT
>JBFEUX010000313.1:0-2826 GCA_041547255.1 Bacteriovoracaceae bacterium | reverse complement strand
TTTATTATTATATTAAATATATTGTTTTTTTTATTTTTCTTTTACTATATATGTAACACCCTAAGTTACTTTCATTTATTTAGCAGTCCTCTGGTTCACGCAAATGATATAAATGCTCTTTTTAAAGAAGTTACAATTGCAAGTAAATTTGTTTCTAACTTTATTATTTTGTATTGCATTTATCTTCTTTGGTCACCAATAGTCTCCTTACTCTCAATAAATATAACTCTTATCACCAGCTTTATCATTTCCCAGATTCATCTATTTGAGGATACAATCTTTCACTTTCTTATCTCGGTTGGAATTTTAACTATAAATACCAATCCTCAATATCCAAGACTCATCTTTGCTATATTTATTCTTTTCTTGCTCGGTATCGTACTTATAAAAACAAAAAGAAGAACTCTGGATCGTTTTTTCTTCTTTGTTGCTCTTTCATCTGTTTTTGTCACGAGCTATATTTTTCATCATATTACGGTGCGCGGATTCTTGTATGATCTAAATTCTCTCGTTCAGTTAGAGCATAGTGACATCTTAAAATATCAAGGAAAAGAGTTTGAAGAGACTTGCAAGGATATTTCTCAATTCTGCTTTAAAGATCATAAAATTATTTTTGAAAAAGAAGGAGGAGATGAGCAAGAAATATTAAATAATTTACTTAAAGATCCTAAGCTTAGAAATCCTTTGGGCTCTGTTCAAATTAATAATAGGGATTATCAGTATTTAATTACTCTAGATGAGCAGAATCCCAATAGAGGTGTATTAGACATTCACTTCTATGATCCTTATAAAAAGAAAATTATCAGCTACTTCTACACTCTTTCTTTATTGGCCCATTTCAGTTGGACTATCATCATAATATTGCTTAGCTACCTACATCGTCCTGATCAAATTAAATGGTTAAGAACTAGATTTAACCTGAAAAGACTTTAACTTTTCAGGAGTCTCTGCATTGGCAAAAACAAAGTTCAAGAAAGTTAGATTTATATCTTCCCTATCGCTATCTAAAATCATTTCGCGTAGATAGTGGATGAAATCAAGCGAACGACACATTTGCTCATTAAAATCTGTATCAAAAAGGTATTCAAGTCGTCTTCGAAGTCTAAGAGCATGCTTTTCACGTAGTTTTTGGCCCTTTTCACTCGCCTTTATTTGTCCTCCACTAAACTCATCCAACTCTATCGTCGAAGCAACAAAGTCATCAGGTCTGTATTGAGACTTGATATAATAAGCAGAACTTTGCGAAATATTACGATCCAGCAGCCAAGGCATTTTTAACTTATTTTCGATATGCTCAATAAGAGTACTTTCATTAATCTTTTCAGGAAATTTTAAACCTTTATAGTGTGAAAAAGCGTATAGTGAAATGAAATAATCCTCTTTGCGACTGACAAGGGTCTTGGCAAAATCTCTCCAGGCAAATTGTTCTATTTCCCAAAGAAAGTGACGCTTATTACTCAAACTCTCCCCTTGATAAAAATTACTCAATTGAAACTCGAATGCATAGTCCTTAAATTTTAACCTCTGTAGGGCATCTATTTCTCCTGTTTCAGAATAAATATTTTCCAGCTGCGTTTGTATTGCTATTGGAAGTAATTCCTGTTCCGTATTTTTTTTCGTCCATTTTTCTGGAAAGAAGAACTCGTTTAATTCGCTATTAGTCTGCTCAAAATCAAAATAAGAAGCAATCGTATCAACACTTGGCACTTGTAAAATATTTTTAAGATATTGAACTTTTAGCCGAAAAAGAACATCTGTATCAGCAAAAAGAATTGGATTATCTGAACTGAGCGTTTTAAATATTGCTTCCCAGAATAAGGATTCATTTCCCTTATATTTATCTTCTATCAGTTGGTAATAATTAATGCCCTTTACCTTACCAAACAAAGGGTAATCTCCACTTTGCAAAACAGTAAGCTCCTGCTGGGGATGACAATAATTCATATGCATAAGAAATTTATTGTGGGCAATTTTAAACAATTTAAACTCCTAAGGTTATTCTAGTGTCATCATTTGAAGAAAATTCCAATCTCTTGCCTTCACCCTCTCCAGTATCTTAGAGATAAATACCTGATTGGTTAGATCCACAGTCATATTATAAAGATAAGAAAGACCAATTCCCTGATCAAGATTTTTAATCAACTGCTCAACAAAATCTTCCTCACTGAACAGTAAAGAGACACAAGAACTATTAACAGCTTCAATATCTTGGGCCAGCAGTGGTTCATCCACCCCATAAAATAACAGATCCATCTTTCTACGCAAGTTAACGAACATCTCTCCCTTAAACTCTGATAAAAGAATGTTTATATCCCGGTGGACATAACCTTCCGAGATAATCCATCTCAACTCATCATAATTTTTTAGAAATTGATAGCTACCTAACTCCGTCAACTGAGAGTACTCAGCTCCCTCTATAACCTTATTAACTTGAACCAATTTTTTTAGAATCTCAAATTTTATTTCATCCAGATCATCAAATAAGTTTTTTGCTGAAATCTGTTTTAGGTAGTTCAAAGTAATATCTTTGTATTTAAAGTTTGAATCATGGAGATAATTTAATATGAGATAGCTAAATCCAAGATTACTTTTGGGTTCAGCCCTCATGGCCTCAGACGGCATGGTTGCGTGATAAATCTCAGTATACTCGCTAAAAGAAATCTCTGTAAAAGGCTTTCGCCCCTCTTTTAAGGTATTTCCCAAATAGCTATCAAAAAGCTTGGATTTGATTTCGAAACCAGCGATATGCCATGAAATCAATTGATATAAAAAGTCAGGGGTTGTCTTTAGAAAGATACTCTTCCAATATGTTGTCACAATCTTATA
>JBFEUX010000261.1:0-3730 GCA_041547255.1 Bacteriovoracaceae bacterium | reverse complement strand
AATTAATTGTTGATGGTAAAAGAAAAGACTTAGTCGATAAAAAATATCTGGTCTCTCCACAAGATCTATGTGGAATTGATGAGATTCCAAGACTTATGGAACTAGGAATTGAATCTTTTAAGGTTGAAGGCAGACTAAAAGGGCCTGAATATGTCAGCTCTGTTGCCCGTAGTTATCGCGCACAAATTGATGCTTATAAAAAAATAGATAATTCTGCTGCAAAAAATGAAATGGCGCTCACCTTTTCCCGTGGTTTTTATTCTGGATGGTTGCATGGTGTGGCCCATCAAGAGCTAGTAGAAGGAAGTTTTAGTAGTAAACGGGGTCCTGAACTGGGCACTGTTGCTAGCATTAAAAATCATAGCGTCGAAATTGTAACAGACAAAGACATAAAACCGGGTGATGGTGTGCTTTTTGTAGGTAAAGATTTTGAATTAGGTGGAAATGTTTATCAAGCTAAAGCGACTCAACATGGATACCAGCTTCAGTTTTCACGAGAATTAGACATTAGTAAGATAAAGCCGAATCAAAAAGTTTATTTAACATCAAAAAAAGAATTATATAAAGAGCTCAATAAAACTTACACAAACCGCGAAGAACTTAAACGCTTACCTTTAAAAGTAGTCGTGTCCGCAAAACTAGGCTCACCTTTGGAGCTTGTAGCAACAGAAGGAAATACAACAATCAAAATTCTTTCTTCTTCCGATTTAGAGATGGCAAAATCTGCAGGACTTACATATGAGTCTGTACAAAAAGTTCTTGGCGGGCTTTCACATACGGCCTATAGGCTGGATGAACTTGAGTTTAATATCAAAGAAAACTTGTTTTTAAATAACAAAGAACTAAAAGAGCTCAAACAAATGATGGTTTCAGCCTTGAATGAGAAACGTTTATATCGTGAGGATATAAAAATTAACGAAGTAACTCTTCCTCAGACAAAGAAGAGCAATCAAAAAGCAGATGATTCTAAGTTGTCAATTCTACTTAGAACTATTGAGCAAGTGAACACCCTTGTTGATTTATTAAATTCTGCCCCTGAATATAAAGATGCTATTTCTAAAATCATAATCGATTTTGAGTTTGGAAAAGACTTTACCAAGGCGATCAAGGCGATTAAAGCAATTGGGGTTGAAAGTGCCATTGCCACGACACGTATTTTAAAACCCAACGAATACCATAACTTTCGTTTAATTGAACGGGCCAATCCCGATGCTCTATTAATTAGGAATCTGGGGGCCTTGAACTATTTTAAAAATAGTGATTTTACACTCTACGGCGACTTTAGTTTAAATGCCACTAACAGTTACACAGTTGAGTATTTACTAAACAAGGGACTAAACAGTATATGTGCATCCTATGATATGAATGCCAGGCAACTGGAACAATTAATTCACCACACAGATGCTGAAAAAATAGAGATTACGATCCATCAATACATGCCTGAATTTCATATGGAACACTGTGTGTTTGCTGCTTTTTTAAGTAATGGAAACTCTTTTAGGGATTGTGGCAAACCATGTGAAAAACACTCCGTCTATCTTAGAGACATGTACGGTAATAAGCACGAAATTAAGGCCGACCAGGAATGCCGCAATACCATGTTTAAAGCTATTCCCCAAAGTGCAGCAACCTTATTACCGAAATGGAAAGATATGGGTGTAAAGTCTTTTCGCTTTGAGGCCCTACACGAATCTCCAGCAGAACTTACTCAAAAATTAAAAGTTTATATGGATTTAATGCTAGATAAAATAACACCTGCAATGGCCTATCAGAACATGGATGTGTTGGAGAACTACGGAGTTTCAACAGGACAATTGCTTAAAAATAAGACTTATAAAGATCGTAAAAAAACGAACTAAAAGGTCAATATATTACTCATATCCCGCACTCCCCTTATCCCAGTTGGCATAATAAAAGTATCTACTCTTAACTTCTTAAGAAACCTAAAGACAGAATGCTCTTTACCGATAAGAAGTTTATGAAAAGTTATTTTATTTATATCTTTATTTTAGCTCTTTTTATCACTCGAAGCGGCCATACTCAGGCAGGACAGGTTATTCATATGCTTAGCCCTGAGGTCAGAGCACTGCACGGGACAGGTGGTTTACAACACGCTGTTTTAGATAAGGCCAAATTCATTCAAGCACAGGGACATGAAGTAAAAATTGTGATGCCCTTTTATGGCACTATGGAAGAAATGGAGCATAAAGATTATAAAGTAGTAGCAAGAGATGTGGAAGTTGTTATGAATCAAGGTCAAGCTAGAATGACCACTGATATTGTTGAATTTTCTCATCCCGAAAACTCAAAAATAAAAATTGTAGCGGTAAAACATAAACCAGGTATGGGTTACGATAATCTTTTTAATAATATTACCAGTGATGGTTCAAAAACATACACTCTACATGCAAATGAAGGAGAAGTATTTTCTTATTATGCAAAAGCATATACCCAATGGATCGACACGCTAGAAAAAGCTGCGCAACCAGACGTCGTGGTACTTAATGATTGGCATACCGGTATAACTTCTGCCTATCTACGTGAAAGAAAAGATAAATATTTAAGCAATATGAATCACACTAAAAAAATTCCTGTGGTACAAGGGGTTATTCACAATCTTAAATACCAAGGGGTTTATGGCCATGATTTATTCCAATGGCTAGCATTAGATCAAAAATACTTTAATGCATTAGATATGCATGGAAATATTAATTTTCTAAAGACCATGATGGAACTAAGCGATTATGTTGAAACTGTTTCAATGAATTATGCCAAAGAAATCACTAATAGTCGATTTGCTGAAGGCTTGGAGTCCATCACAGCACGTTTAGCAAAAGAAGGTCGTCTTTCTGGGCTTATTAATGGAATTGATACTGAAGTCTGGGATCCTAAAAAAACTAATATTATGGCCCTTGATGATCCGAAAATTCTAGACAAAGAGTTTAAAGACCTTGGTTTTAGCAAAGACAATATGGAAAACAAAAAACTGGGTAAGCAAAAGCTACTACAGCGTTTTTTTAGTTCTGCCAGTGACAGTAAGTCAATGGTTGTTGCATTAACCGCTAGATTAGATAATCAAAAAGGTTTTTCATTTCTTACTGGAGCTGGTGGCGTCCTAGAAGAAATCCTAGACCGAGATGATCTTGATATCAAATTTGTAATCGCCGGGGATCCACACGGAGTACGACATGAATCCCCTATTGTACAAGAGCTAGAAAAGTTACAGCAGAAATATCCAAATAAAATTTCTATTAATAAGTTTCATCCTCAATTGGAACGTATGTTTTTATACTTTTCAGATTTTTATCTAGGTGCAAGTACTTTTGAACCTAGTGGTTTAGCTCAAATGTTTTCACAGTCAGTTGGTACCGTGCCTGTTCTCTCATCAGTGGGTGGACATGTAGATTCAGTGGTAGATGGAAAAACTGGTTTATTATTTGATCTGGCCTATGAAGGAGATAAATTACAGCGACAACAGACAGTGAATAATGTGGTGAAGGCGCTAGAAAAAGCCCATACTATTTATCATGATGGACAAAGGTTTAATCAGCTGAGACTAAATGCTATTTCACTTAATAACTCATGGAGTGAGCGCATTAACTATTTTGAGAAATTTTTAGATTTAGCATCCATTGAGTTCTTTGCAAAAGTTAAAGCTAAAAGAAAAGGAAACAGAGGACCGATTGATTTAACGAAATATCACGGTCGACTTGCAGTTCAAGGTGCATTT
>JBFEUX010000237.1:0-4244 GCA_041547255.1 Bacteriovoracaceae bacterium | reverse complement strand
TTCAAAGCAGGCCCATAATTTGTTTTTATACCTAATGCTTTATTATAGAAGAGTAAGGCTTTTCTTCTTTCACCTTTAACTAGAAAACAAGTTCCAACCTGATTCCAAAAGATGGGATTTTTTATATATCGCTTATTTTCTTGTTTGATTAAAGCCTCTGCTGATGAAAAATCTTTTTTGTAACATTTTTCTGCAATTTCTCCCAGTACTCCTTTTACATTAGAGTCACCGTCATATCTGTAAACTCTCTCAATACTTTCAGAATTTAAAGCGGCAGTAAGCTTACTATCGACTTGTGCGAAATAATCATCTGATTTACGATATCGAACTTGCTTCATCGGTTTAAAATCTTCATTTTTAATGTCTGCAACATCCTTATATCGTGTATTAACACCACTAGATGAACAACCGACAACAAATGAGATAAAGATGAGATAAAAAGCTGCTTTCATTTATTTACCTCCCCTATCCATAATAACAACACCACTTTCCCCATAGAACTGAACAGGAAACTTATTATCCTGAAAATAAAAATTATTCTTACTTAAAATTGTATTTTTACGGATCGCTGTGCGAGCTTCCTGACGATATTTTTTTGCTGCTTGTAACATCTGAGTACTAATGGAGTTAAATTGCTTTTTAAATCCCGTAATATATTCTTTCGTTTTGCCCGGTGGGGTAAAGGCCATCAGCTCCTTGGCCACATAGGTGTAGGCATCATCTAGGAGTTTATAAGAACTAACGATACCGGCTCCGGAGCCAGTTTCTAAAACATCATTACCTTGTTCTACCAGTTTATCTAATTGTTTAAGCTTTCCTTCAACCGCTCTTTGAAATCTAGCCTCTGGAAAAGATAGTTTAATTTTTTCTAAAGCGGCACTTGTTCTTTCCATTTTTCTCAGGCTGAGACTGGCAAAATAGTCCAAAGATCGCAGGCTGATAATCTGCCTTGCTCTTTTTGCCTTATAATAAAGTTTTTTTCCAATATTTAAAAAACGCTTTGCTTTGCTAGTATTATTAAACTTTCCATGAATATTAGATAAGTTTAGAAAATCATCTATCACTTTAGCGTAGTAACGCTTGCTTGTTTGTAATTTGAGTGCGTAATATTCATATTTTTTCCAGTCTTTACGATAAAGATATTCGCGCATTGTTTCATATTCAGCTTCTTCGATCACGTCTGTTGGTAATTTACAGGTTCTTCCTTTGGCCAACATTTCCTCTGCCTTTTTCAAATGGCCATCAGACAAATAAATAAACATACCATTTTTGAATGCTGTTATTCTTTTCTTTGATTTCGACTTGCAGAGTTTTCCTAAAAGTTTCCTGGAAAGATCAGCACTCTTTTCAAATTCTAACGATGTAAATAAAAAGTTGGCGATCGTGACGAATGATGGAGAAAACTTTTGCACATCTTTACTGCTCATTTCATCAACTGCCGCCATGGCCCAACGGTAAGCTTCCTGTTGGTTTCCTAGTTCATAATATAGTGCCGATAAATTATATTTCGCATTTATTTTACTTCTTTTTGTACTGTATTTGTCATTCAAAATATCCAGATAGCCCACTAAAGCACTCTTTTTATTTCCCGTGGCCAATTGCCCCTGTACATCTTCAATCTGCATAGCGGTCAGTAGCTCTTGTAGTTTTCGCTTATACTTAGGGCTTACATAGTAATTTCCCTTGTCAATTTTAGCTATCCAAGCACGTACTTTATTATTATCTTTCTTGGAACGACTAACATCCATTAATTGTGCAATCATCGCTTCCTGGGTAAGGTCTCTCGGATAATATTTCACAAATCTATTTAGAACACTTTCTGCCTTATCATACTGTTTTTCAGACATATAGTTATTAAATAATCTACTATAAACTTCTTTAGATTTTTTTCCTTTTGGCCAGTTTCGCAAATAGGCTTCAAAGGTATAGATAAATTTGTCTGATTGCTTCGGCAGTCGACTTAAAACAACTAACATCGCGTCTATTGATTGTTTTTTGAAACGAGTTTTTTTATTTTTTTCACTCAATTCAAATGTCTCTTTATAGTATTCAAAGGCACTGGTATATAGTCCTGCAGCATAAGCAGTTTCACCTTTCAGATAACTAAACTCATCAGAGCGCTTTGTGTCGATATTTTTTAGCATGTCAAAATAAGAAATCGTAAGATTTGCTTTTTGCTTGCGCTGTTTAGGTAGTCGCCTATATGTTTTACTCACGACTTGTCTTTGCAATAGAGCAGCGACTTTTTCCATATGATATTTATATCTTTCTTTTTGTTCTTCTCTTAGATGCCCCGCCTTATAGCTGGTATATAGCTCTTTGGAAACCTGATTATGTGAAATATACTTTCCATACTTTTCATATAGATTTAGTTTTTCAATATTAATTTCAACACGCTTATATTTGTCTTTTTCATAGCGGCTTGCATGTTCTAGTACTTTTCTTGCTTGCGTATATTTTCCTTGGCTTTTTAACAAGACCGCAATCTGTAACAATTGTGTCGTAAAATTTTCACCAAATTTCTTATAGTATCTTATTCCTTCATCTATTCGATCAGAGGTAGCAAAAAATATTCCAATATCACGCTTAACCTGTTGTCTCATATCAATAAAGCGACTGCTTTTTGATTTTTCGTAAATAGCTTTCATTTTATTGATCGCTGCCGTGTACTTATTGACACGGAAATAACACCAAGCTAGATTGAATGAGTCCTTGGTCCACCACTTATCTTGATGCTTTGCCAGGGCCTTTTCATAGAGCGGTATAGCTTTACGATATTTTTTTGCATTATAATAGATTTCGGCCAATGATATTTGCGCTTTGACTTTGCTCTGCCCATTTTTGCTATATCTGGTGGCACGAGAAAGGTATTTAGCAGCAGTTTTGTCTTTATTAGCTTCTTTAGCGTTGTATCCTAATATATAGTACACGTCAGCCATCTGTTTAAAGTTCTTAAAACGCCTAATTATGGTACGGCACAGGTTATTTGCTTTTTCAAAATACTTACTGGACTCGCGAAAATATTTTTTACGATTGACCTTCGTTTTTTTCTTGGGAGACAGCTTCATAAAAGCGTTTGTTTCCCGCTCTCGTATCAGTCTTGCTTTTTCTAAGTTCAACTCGGCCATTCGTAAGTACAAGCTGGGGTTTTGTTTTCCACCAGATTGGGCCATCAATCTTTCAACTTCTGAGAGCTCTTCGTTGATTATTGAAATTATTTTCTGTCTTCTCTGCTCAATGTTATTTTGGTCAATATCATCTTTGGCCCAAATTGAAATTGAGCTGGTCATGATCATAAAAGCTAGCAACAATCTTATCATTATTAACACTCCGATTTTAGGGCAAATACATAGTCCCCAAGTTCATCGGCCCAAAATTCACCGTTAAAATCCCAAAAATATTGTTTTTCATTTCTTTCAATATATTTAATGTCTCCACGTGAGCGATCTTTTTCCTCGAAAGAATATAAGCGAGCTTTTTTCTGGGCGAGAACTTCCAGTTTTATATAACTCATTCCTTCAAATGAACGATATAATTGAGCATAATCAGAAACTAGCTTTGATCTAATATATGAACCCATAATTTGTTTATGAGATTGCATAGAATCACTAATATTTAGTAAGGCAAAGCGCTTAAATCGGGAGTTCTTTTTACCCCTAACTTTATTGAGCTCATTGGTGGCGGATAACAGTCTTATTTTCATATCACTGAAGACTTCTTCTTTAAACAGTCTGTCTAATAATTTAACCATAAGTGCAGATTGCGTTCTTCCGAACTGCTCATATCTTAGAACCAGTTCGTAGTATTTTCTGTAACTCTTTCCTGCACCTAATATAAATTTTCGTAATTTTCTGGTGTCAGCCAAATAGTCTTTATAAAAATCATCACTGATTTTTTTAGCATCTCCATATAAGCATAACTTTAGATAGCTAAGAGCTGTTAACACTTCTACTTCAGGATTAAAATAACTTTGAAAGACAGGAGCCTTATAGCTTACTAATTTTCCTAAACTCCTATTGTAGTCTCCCTGATAATAACTATTCCATGCCTCTTCAAATAAAAGCTCTGGCCAAATATGTGAGGACTTTGGAATATCTAGATATAACAAGTTTGACTCATACGGAGATTACATAGAGGCTACTATTGAAAATAGACTAACAGGTGCAAAGTACATTTATGAAGGCGGAAGTTTGGATGATATCATTTTTGGCGAGGATGCTTTCTCCGGAATAGAAAGGCCTGCC
>JBFEUX010000175.1:0-6628 GCA_041547255.1 Bacteriovoracaceae bacterium | reverse complement strand
TTAATATAGATATTAATTAAATTTTTAACATACTCTATATTTGTGCCGCTCAATAAGAACGTTTGGGCATTACGCAACTCTTCCAACATCTTGGCATTCGAGCTTCCTGTATTTAAAAACTTTGTCTCTGGAAGATCTTTCATAACTGCAGATACAAGATGACTAGTTCCTCTAAGGCCGACCGCCCGTTTAAAAGTAGCAAGCGAGATTAAATCAGCACTTGGATCACGGTATTCAATTTTTTTAGCACTATAAATTCTAACAGTGTAAAATCCTGTTCGCTCTAACTCTTTATTCATGTGAATTTTTAGGCCAAAGATATTAAAATTTAAAGTAAACGGAAAGGGCTTATAGACTATTTCGTAATAATCCTTTTTATTTTGCTCAATAATCTCATAAATCCGCTGTCTATTGATATATAAGTTGGTAAATATTTTATCCCCATGTTGTCTACGTAAAAGCTTATATATGGAAATGCTACCTTCACCAAACAGTTCATAAGAAACATTTACTCCAGAACCTTTAATCACCTCTTTAAATGTTAGCTCTTTGGAACAGCTATAATAGCTGATTGTTTCCTGGGTCCGATTCTTCTGTTTTACAATCTTTAGGATTTCTTCCCCGGCAGGAACATTTATTTTAGTAGCACATTTTACGGCCGTATCAGAACTGTAGATAAAATATTGGCCATTAGTTTCTTCAATGAAATTTTGCCGCATTTGCAAAATTTTATTATTAATGACTAGTTTTATATCATCTCGAACTTGCTCAAATGATAATAATGTACGCGGAATACTCGCTTGAACTTGTGCCGAGAAGGTTAGAAGAATAGCTAATAACAAAGAATTCTTAATATTCATTATCCTAACCACCTTACTTGATGTTCTTATCTGGCATTAACATAAAAGTCATCATCAATATCGGGGTTAACTCCGTTTATAAAGATCAGATTAACTGAATTTGACTGTGTGGTTCTTCCCCTGAAAGGAGCAATACTAACGGTGAAATCAATCCATTCATTTAAAAATAACTGGGGGCCAATATCTTTAATACGAACCGGTCTATGCATTAATTCTTCTAAGCGATAGATCTGTGTATTATTCGCTGTGGCCTTATTACCATTGATTCTTGTTGTAACATAAAAGCGCTGTTTAATATTAGATTTACAAGCCAATTCTTTATCGATCATAAAGGTCAAGACAGGTTCACCATCAATACCTCTAAAAGCAGTTGTTTGAATACTGTCAACAAGCTCACTTAAACTCGGACATTTACTTGGAAGTTTCTTTTTTTCCTCTTTCGTAAATTTAGCTTTATATGCAAGAGCTTTATTCTTGGACATATTCGCTATATAATCTTTCCAACTAGTGATTTCCACCGAGAGATAAACTAATAACTTAGTTTTCTCAGTAGTTTCTTGCCGGCCGAAATTTAAAATCCCGGATGTTCTACGAGTAATCGTGCCGGTAGATTTAAAACTTAGAAGCGGTACCATGATCCCTTCTTGTAAAACCAAACGTTTTTTAGGAATATTGAGAGCATTAATACTGCCATCTTCATTTTCCGTCCCATAATAGAAATACAGATCCTTTAAGACAACAGTGTCTGAGCGGCTGTTATTAATACTGACCTTCGTAGACAAACGAATACCTTTCTCATGTTCTTTGACTGTTGTACCTGCACCGGGGGCTTGATATTTCATAGCAATATCAGAATATTCAAAACGATCTAAATTATAGCTATCACCTTCAATTTGAGTGATCCGACGCAAGTTTCCTCTTTGTTTTTCTCGAGCAATGAGACCAGAGACTTGAAAAATACCTGCACGTAAATTTACACCCAATCCATCTGAGTTGAGTCGGGCCTCTTGCAAATTATCCAGCCCATCATTAATATCTGGACCTATATTTAGTTCAGTAATTCCCGCTCCGATATTACTCATCCCTGTCTCACTAACCTCATAAATATCGGCCCTCAATTTAATAACATCACTAGGTGAAAACTCTTCCTTTGAATCCATTTTTGGAATATCCACAATCATACGCTGTAAAACAGCTTCATTTTGGTGTGAAAAAATTAGAGTCTGATTATTATTACCAAAGGCTTCTAGTATACCGTCTGGAGCGACAAGAGGATCGCCATTAAACAAGGCTTGTTCTACTTTTCTCTGTAACTCACTTACATTAGCAAGATTTTTCAATGTATAAGTACAGAAGCTTCCTTCAAATTGAACTCCTTCATACTCAGAAGTTCGATCAAAACACTGAACTTTACCAATCTCGGTCATTCCGGCTTGAGCAACACCAATAAAACTTAGTAGTAACAGTAACTTAACTATCATATAACACCTTTGTAATGTAAATTCGCTACACTATAACAAAAAAGCATAACGCATTCCAGCATCTTGTAATGATTACATCATTTGCCTTTAAAATCAGTACTATATGGACTATAACAGGCCATGAACAAAAATAAGAAATATGTAATGCTATTTTTTGGTGCCTTGGCCCTTATATCACTAGTTACAGCTTGGATCATGAGTGGTCATTTAAATGAAGACATCTCCCAAGAACGCTACCGACTTACCAAGAAGTACAAAAAGTTAAAAGATGAAACCTATAATTATAAACCGCAATTAGGGGCGCTTTTGTATAAGAATCAATGCGCCAGATGCCACGGTAAATCAGCAGAAGGCTCACTTACGGCCCCGCCACTAGCAGGCTCACAAATCCTACTAAACGAACAAGACAAGCTACTTAAAATAATTGTTAAAGGCTTAAAAGGTCCTATTGAAAGAAATGGTAAAACCTATAACTCCACTATGCCTTCATTTAAAATGATCCAAGAGGAAGACCTTGCTCATGTGGTAAACTATATTCGGCAAAACTTTGGAAATCAGGCCAAGGAACTAATCCCTGCTCTTGAATTTAATAAGATGAAGGTCGATACCCTTACCAAAAAAGGCATGTACCTGGAATCCGAGCTAACTGATCAAAATTAGTTATTTTTAACTTTTTAAACACTTCTATGACAATTAAGTCTTCAAACTGTCCTAATATAAGTCTATGAAATATTTAAAATTATTATGCTTGTTGTTGTTTATTACTTCCCCTAGTTTTGCCGATGACTGGAAATTCATCACTTCTGAGGATGGCATTAATGTCTATGGAAAAAAGGCCGCTAATGGAGTCATGCCTTTTAAGGCCAGTGCTTTCATAAATACTGATGCCCAAAAGTTAGTCGCCATATTGAAAGACCACAAGAACAAACCCCGCTGGGCCCCCAAATTAGATCGAGTCAAAATGCATTTACAGCTATCTGACAATGAATATATTTTTTCGGAATATTACAGAACTCCATGGCCAGCAAGTGATCGTGAATTTCTGCTCAAAGGTAGGATTGATAAAGTTGGCAAATCTTATGTGTTAAAAGCCCACTCTGTTGATAATTTACCCCAGTTCCACAAGCTTGCCAGCGATGATCATGTCCAGGCGACAGTAAAGTACATCAATATTGTCTTAACTGAAGTAGAACCAAATAAAACGGAAATTCAATTTGAATTCTATGGAAATATGAATGGTTGGATGCCCACTTGGCTAATGAACCTAATTCAAAAGAAATGGCCACTGCGTTTCATCCAAGGTCTACGTAAATTTTCCGCCAACCAACAAATTGAGGTTGCCGCTAAAAAATAAAATTGTTATACGCCTGTATGGCCAAAAAGAAATTAAAATCAGGTTTTCACTTACCCGGAATTGCTCCTAATTTACTACTGAAAGACGTGGAAAATACTGCGCCCTTTTTATTCACAGGTGAACTGGATACCAGTGGCGAAAAACGCGCATACTTGGAAAAGCTACGCTTTTATAAAAAAAATCTCAAACAATTAAACAATATCAATCTTTGCGAATATTTTCATATCTGTCTTGCTGCCCATTGGACTACCGCTGGAACCTTTGTTCCCACCGATGTGGACAATCAAATTCGCCAAGGACTATGGAATCACTCATCCATTAAAAAGCATATTGAAAAGATGGCCCTACTCACAATTGAAGCCTGGCAATGGGACTACACCCAGGTTACCAACCGAATAAGTAAGGATAGCTCTGGTAAACAAATCATGAGTACCCACGAAGGAACTTGGCTAAGTGTCGCCATTGGAGCCTATTGTGCTCTGAAAAGATATGAGCTACCTGAGCTTAGAGAAAAAGTGGAAGAAGTTATTTTAGCTGAAATTCAAAAAGAGCAAGATATACTCACCCAACTAAGAGAACAAAGAGATCATATCAATTTTATTGCTTCTGCTCCACTAATGGCCCATAACTTTGGGGATCTGGATCGCGTTATGGTTGCCTGGGATATGCATGAAACTGATGCTTTTTGTAAATCAATTTATAAATTAGGCCATATCCAGAATCCTGCTTACTCTCCTATCCTAGTTTATACCGGGCAGGTGAATAAAGAGTTTACCTCTCCTGAAAACCACCGTCATATGGCCATGCGTAAACCGAAATGCCTACGCAAGTCTAAAGACTTTTTAATTTCCGTCGGTCCTTTTATGGACGACTGGGGCAAAAGCTTGGGTAACAGTGAAAAACTTAATGAGATAGAAAAGGCCGAAATTGTAATTGCATTATTTGATGGATATAAAAGAGAGAAACAAGCGCTGGGTTATGCCCGTGCTTATAGTGCTCTTATAAATGAACTAGCTGATGGACTAAATTCACTTGCAGAGTTTATTCCTTTTGACGTCATTAAAGAGATTCAAAACTCTGATTTTGCAAAAACTGCAGGTTTATCAAGAGAAGAATTTGAAGCTGGTTACAAAAAGGCCCTGGAAGAATTCAGATGTCCTATTACTCAATTAAATTTTTAACTAAAAATAAATAGGTCGATCTAACTTCGCTGCAATCTTAAAGGCCGTATTGATTAGCCCGACGTGTGAGTAAGTTTGGGCCATATTACCCCACTGTGAACCACAGGTAGGATCAATGTCCTCACTAAAAATGCCCAGGTCATTTGCACGAGTTAAGAGGGATTTAAAAACGTTAACAGCTTCATCTACATCTCCTAAATCCAGTAGGGCCTCTGCATACCAAAAACCACAAATAAGAAAAGTAGCGTGGGTCTCCCCAAAGTCATCGTGATCACGATAACGATAAATTAAATTATCCGTAGTTTTTAATTCTTTTTCCATCGCCGTTAAATGCTTGCGGGCCCGCTCGGGATCGGTCAAGTAGCGCATATTTATCAGTAATAATTCAGAGGCATTAAGATTCTTATTCTCATGGCTCATGCCATAGGCTTCTTTTACCTCATCATAGCATTTTTCTATATTATCAGCAGCGCGAACAATAATTCTCTCTGCCTTATTTTTTAATTCTTGATCTTCTAAACGTTCTGCAATTTTCACAGCTCCTTTGGCCCCGGCCCAATGAAATAGAAAACTCTCAGCATGATGTTGCATCTTACCTCTAAATTCCCAAATACCCGCATCAGGTGCATCGATAACTTCCTCGATTTTATCCAATATCGTATGAATCAAATTAGTAGAAGGGATCGCATTATTGGCATATATTCTTAAATCCGTATACAGAGGGACTAAGCTTAAAAGCATTTGGCCATAAACATCATGTTGCACTTGCGTGTAAGCATCATTACCAATACGAACCGGTTTATTACCTTCATAACCTTCTAGATGATCCAGTTCTGATTCTTTGATCGTATGGCCGCCATCAATTTTATAAACTGGTTGAAAATGGACTTTGCTATTTTGTACGATATTTTGAATCCAGTGAGAATATCTTTCCATTTCATCAAAATGTCCCAATGAGCTCAATGCCTGCAAAGTAAAATAAGAATCACGAATCCAGCAATAACGATAATCCCAATTGCGCTGTGTTCCTGGGAATTCAGGTAAACTCGTTGTTCCCGAAGCAATAATCGCCCCAGTATCTTCATATTGATGCATTTTTAAAAGAAGAGCGGAGCGAATAACTTCTTCTTGAAACATATGCGGTACAGTACATCGCTGAACCCATACCCGCCAATAATTAGTAGTACGTTGAAGGAAATCTTCGAATGTACGCTCCAGAGGTGCTTCAAAGGCAGAGCCCCAACTAAGAATCATATGCTTGGTTTCAGTTAGAGCGAAAACACTTTTTTCCACAATATGTACTTTTGAAATATTAGTGGTAAGTCGTACTTTAGTTCCTAGCCCATCAAAATCAATGGAGTTAGAACCAAACTGCGGAGTCGCCTTGGATTTTCCATAATCGTAAACAGGCTCACAGCACACACGAATAAGTGGAGTTCCAGAGATAGGTTCTACTTTTCTAAACAACATCAAGGGTTTATGGAAGCGTTCGAACAACTCAAAACGAGGAGCGAAATCCAAAACACGAAACTCTCCGTCTTCACATTTAAAATGAGTCACTAATACATTGGTATTTTGTAGATAGTATTGATGCGAAGTATATTTTTCGCAGGGGGTAATTGAAAATTCCCCCCCATGTTTAGCAGAAATTAAGCCGCCAAAAATAAAACTGGAGTCAAATTTTGGCCAACATTGCCAGACAACGTTTGCATTCTTCTCTTCGATATAACTCATATAAGAGCAGTTACCGAT
>JBFEUX010000046.1:0-15647 GCA_041547255.1 Bacteriovoracaceae bacterium | reverse complement strand
GGCAATGAGTCGTGTTTAATGTTTAAGGTACGCGACACCCTATCCTTTTTTTAATATATTAGAGATCTTTAAGAAAGAAAGCTCGCAAAAAAATAGCTTTTCAAATCCTAAAACAGCGAGATGAACAAGCTATGCACTTAAATGCCATCTGATAACATGATCACAGTTAATTTCAAGTCATAAACATAATTATTTTAAATATAACTAGCTAAAATCTGGATAAGGTGTCGCGTACCTTTAGAGATAAATCTTTTCAAAACCCTGCTCATTTAAAAATAAGAAATGCCTATGTTTTAAAGGGAAGCCACAATTATAATATGCAGTACCATTTTCATACTTATGAAATTCCTCAACATGAGTATGGCCAGCGATCACACCTTTAAGTTTGCGCTCTTCAATTAGCACCTTGGCCCCTGCGAGATATTTTTCTTTCATTTTTTCATAATCAAAGGCCTTCTTTCCTCTATTTTTGGAATTCTGTGAAGCCCAGGAACCTACCCATTGAATAAAGGACCAGCTTAAGATGTTTGAAATGAAGAAATCAAAAAATGGTGAAGAGTAAATACGATACCAACGCTTGAAGTATTTATTATAATAATCTACTTCATACCCATGACAATAGAGATATTTTTCTCCCTTTATATCAATAACACGTCCCGTTTTGAGATATTCGAAATTCTTATGAAACTCTGTGTTTTTTTTCAAATACCGCAATAGTACTCTTTTAAAATGAAAATCGTGATTTCCTTCAATATAGACTACTTTTTTACCAGTATTCAAAAGGTCAACTATACCCTTGAAAAAAAAGTCATATTGTTTGATGTAAGCACGGTGATTGCCGACTAGCAAATCGAAAATATCGCCTAATAAAATTACGTTATCAGACTCAAGTGTTTTCTCATGACGAAGAAATCTTTTTAAAATTTCAGCAGCTTCATCATCTGCTTGCTTAATATGGAGATCTGATATAAATGCATATTTCATACCCCACTATTATAGCGGTAAAAAGCAGATTTTAAAGTTTAAATAGCTTCATCCAGATCCACATACCGGAATACAAACTCTTCCAGCTTTTTCTTACTTTCAGCAGGCATATCCAACAATTTTAAGCAGATTTTAAATCCCTTATAAATCAAGCCATTTCTTTGGTCTGGTTGAACTTCGAAAATATTGATAATTTTGGCATGACACATTATCTGCTCATTATCCAATTCAACTTTCAATTTTTCGATCAAATCACCTTCTTTAAAAAATGCCTTCTCTGTTCTCGATACAATAAAGGATAATCCTCCTCCACTAATATCAAAACAAGGTTTCTTAAATTGCTGCTTAACCTTTTTGGCCCCGTGGTTTTCTTTCGTAAAGCCTACATTTACCTTAATTCCATTTTCAACAAACAGTCGTAAATGCTTTCTTCTGTCAACTTGAGCAATCATCTTTGGGAATGTAACCCTGATATTGCCATTAGCTTCTATTTGTTTTACTTCACTTTGAAATAAAACCAAGTCATCTGGTAAGTAGAAGTTTAGGTTTTGTGCACCAGCTGCTAGATTTCCCAGATTTTGTCTTCCTTGGGGTCCAACCGCTTTTATCACTATCTCATTTCTAAACTTTCTTATTATGTGGAATACAACTTCAACTGTAACTTTTTTTCCTACAATGATCTTCCACCCATAAACAGTCTTTTCCTTTAACTTAGCATTATTGATAATGCTAAAGATGGCCCAGTCGTTGTAATTTTTCTTTAATAAATTTTTACTAACCTGATTCATCTTCGTACTCTTACTGTTAAAATTGCCTCTCTACATTCTTCATGATCGTAGAGAGGCGGGCTTAAGATCTGGTTGAGAAAGATTATTAATCTTTCAAACTCAATTTCTTTATAGCTGGGATCTGGCACGAACTAAGTCAATGCCAGAAACCACCTCTCTACTTACCTGATAACTTATCCAATTAGTTGTAATGCACTTCTTGGAATACCGTTTGCTTGTGATAAAGACGCAACACCAGCTTGTTTCATGATATTGGTCGATGCTACTTTAGCTGTTTCCTCAGCAACATCTACGTCTTCAATTCGACTTCTCGCAGCCTCAGTATTCACTGATGCTGTATCTAAGTTTGATATAGTTGTTTGTAGTCTAGATTGAATCGCACCGAAGTTCGCTCTAAATCCAGCCACTTTGTTAATTGCTTCATCAATAATTTCCAGATTTGCAGCAGCATTATCTTTATCCAGGATATTTGTTCCATTGGTATTTAATGCCTCACCTGTTGCGTTGGTTGCTGTTGCATCAAATGAGATTCTATTGTCTTCACCTGAATAAGCACCAATATGGAAATCCATTACACCATTCTCATTTTCACCTGTTAATAGTGGTGCGCCTGAGAATGTCGTTACTTTTGAGATACGATCTACCTCTTCCACCAATTGCTCGTATTCAAGATTTAAATATCCTCGCTCTCTTTCACCTACAGTGTCAGAAGCGGCTTGAATAGAGAGCTCTCTCATTCTTGTTAGGATGTTAGATGATTCATCAAGTCCACCTTCAGCAACTTGAATCATAGAGATACCAGCATTCGCATTTCTTTGTGCCATTTTGTAACCTCTAACTTCAGCTTCCATCTTTTTTGCAATCCCTAAACCAGCAGCATCATCTGATGACTTAGTGATTCTCTTTCCTGATGCCAGTTTTGCAAAACTTTCATCAGCTTTACTTGCTACTCTTCTTAACTCTTTTTGTACCATTTGCGATGGCACGTTTGATTTAATTCTTAAGCCCATGTTTTTCTCCTTGTTGTAAGATTATTCTTTAAGCTTACTGCCTGGTAGTTGACCACAACCATCAGACAAATACCCTATCGACGAGCTCAACAATTACTTGAGTAAACTTGGCACAATTCTTGATAAAAAAGCTATGATTTTAATAAAAACAAGGATTTAGGATATAAAATAAATTTAAAAGGTTTATGTATTTTGAATTTTTTCGATAGTACTAGTAGTAGAAAAGCCATTCACAAAGTTCAGAGATTTAACTTCTCCCCCTTTGGCCAGCACGATATCAGAACCAACAATATCTTCTGCTTTCCAGTCTCCACCTTTAACTAAGACATCTGGTTGTATTTTTTTTATAAGATTATAAGGTGTATCCTCTTCAAAGATAAAAACGTAATCGATTGCTTTTAAATTCTCTAAAACAAATTTACGATCTTGCTGTGAGTTTACCGGACGTGATTCTCCCTTAAGGCGTTTAACACTAGCATCACTATTTAGTCCTAATACCAAAACATCACCTAAGGTTTTGGCTTCATTTAAATAAGCAACATGACCTCGATGTAAAATATCAAAACATCCATTGGTAAAGACAACTTTCTTATTTTTAGTCTCTTGTAAAAATTGATTTAATTCTTGATCATTCATTTTGATTTATGAACAACGATTGTATCAGTAAACTTATCATGAAGCTTTAAAAGCATTGGAAGTCCTAGTAATGGCAATGATATAATCCCTAAAATGCTTCTAGCGAAGGATTGAAACAAGCTTACATTCTTACTACTAAAAGACTTCACCTTCAAGCCCATAATATTTTTACCTGGAGTGGAAAAATTAGTTTTCTCAAAAAAGCTAAAATAGAAAATATAAAACATGGTGGTAATCACAAGAAAGCTTATGGCCAAATCATCGGATACCATAATTGTATTTATAAATTCCATCGGAAGATCTGCAAAATATATAATTGCAGTAAAAGTCACCAGCATAAGCGAAATTAAAATTGTAAAATCAATAAGCCAGGCACTGGCCCGCATTCCCATAGAAGCTTCATTGTCCTCATAAGCAACAGCTACTTCTTCAGACTCTGTGAATAGATTTGTTTCTTGCACCTTCGTTTCAGTAATAGTCTCAGTATAAAAAGGCGCCAATTCACCCATATTAACAGCGTTGGGTTTATTAGTTTGTGAGTCAGCAATATTCAACTGATTCATTCTTGTTTCAATTTCATTTTTAAGGGATTCAGACTGACGTTTAAGATTAACCTTAACTTCTTTTTGCTCTTTCAAAGAGTGATGAAAGCCTAAACCTTTCGTAATAGGTTTAAAATCTATATTATCTAGAATATCGTCAATTTCATGATCAAACTTATCCATAATACTCCCTATACCTTTAGAATCGCATAATTTTCAGCATGCAGCAATCTTTTTAACTCAAAGCACCCAAGCAATAACCCACAGCACAACTGATCGCCGTAGGAGTTCGCATAATATTTGTTTGCAGCATTATTGGTGAAACCTTTTCGCTTAGGTTTTTCAAAAACTTTTCTTCATCAGCTGAAAATCCACCCTCTGGGCCAATAACGACCAAGGTCTTTCCAGCTCTCAAATCTACTTTCGCTTCTTTTCCACCCAGAGTAGAAAACAATACAATATTCTCATAGACACTTATATCTAAATCATTCAGCTTTAATTGGCTTAACTCGGGAAGAAATAAATTATTGGCCTGTTCAATGCCGGAGATAAGTAATTTATTGGCCCGCTCCAGATTGAGTTTATAGTGTTGAGAATGATCAGTTTCCAAAACCATTATCTTATCAAATCCGAGCTCACAACTTTCCTTTAACACCAGGTCCATCGCCTCTTTTTTAACTTGGGCAACGGCCAGATCAAACTTGGCCTGTTTTTCAAAAAGCTTTTTAGAGTAAAGCTTAAAACTTATTGATTTTTTAGCAGTAGCACTAACTGTTAACTCCGCTCGTGTGCCCTTGCCATCAAGACCAAGAACTTGATCACCCTGCTTTAATCGTAAAACATTTAGAAAGTGATGCGCATCAGTTCCGCTAAGTTCTAACTCATCAGCATGAATACCTTGAGGAAAATAAACTGCTCTCACGAGTTTTGCTCCATTAAAACGGCAACCCAATCACCCTTATTTAATACCGATTTAAGCACTAAGCTTGGATTATTTTTTTGAAGAGAAGTAATAACCTCTTGTTCCTGACCTTTTAAAAGTCCTGATAAAATTAGAGCGCCACCAGGATTAACAACGGAGGCTAAGTATTTACTTTCAGCCAAAAGTACATTTTGTAAGATATTAGCGAAAACGACATCATACTTAGGCTGCAGTTCTTGTCTCTCTTCTGGTAATAATAAACGAAAGTCTACATGTGACAAATCATTAAGCTCAATATTCTGTTTTGAGTTATCTAACGCCTCATCACTGATATCATATAAGTCTATTTTAGACTTAGAATTAAAAAGACTAACTGCTAAGCCTAAAATCCCTGAACCACAACCAAAGTCCAAGCAGCTTATTACTTCTTTTGGTTTTTTAGTCATTTCGAAAAATAATTTCAAACACAGGAAAGTCGTTTCATGTGAGCCAGTACCAAAACCCATTCCCGGATATATATAAAGCTGGTTTTTCGCCTTACTCTGATAAGTATTTTTATCCCACTCAGGAACAACTTCTAACTCATCTGATATAAAAATGGGCTTATAACTTTTTTTCCACTCTTCGTTCCAATCTTTAATTTCTTCGGCTTTCAACAAAGAGTTTAAATTGTATTCATCCTTAAGATATTTTTGAAACTTTTCCACATCATCTTTAGTGTTGAAATAAAACTTTGTGGCAATTGTTCCATCACTTAGCGTATGTTCAACTTCATCAATTACAGACGTGGGAACATCTCCACCAGAATATGAACGTTCACCAAGAATTTCATCAACCCGAGCCTCCTCAATTGCAAACTCTTCAATTCCTGAACAAGCAAAACCAGAATAGCTGATGCTCGCCAATTTAGCCTCTAAATCTGCGGGTATATGAACCTCTAAAAAATAATACATTTCCATGCAGCCCTTCTATCCAAATTAACGATAAATGCCTAGTCTCTGTGGCAAAAAGCTATAATTTTTTCTCTAAATGTTGTGTTTTTGCCTCAATATGTGTTATTAGCTATCCCTTTAGAATTACAAAGGTTTTATCGTGTTTATAATTGGTATTGCAGGGGGCTCAGGCTCTGGAAAAACAACATTTGCAAAAAAAGTTCAAAGGCATATTGGAGATGCTCACTCTACAGTACTTTCCATGGACTCATATTATTTAAATGAGTTACCATCAGAATTGATTGCTAAAAGTGGAAAACCTAATTTCGACCATCCGCACGCTTTTGACTGGGAGCTTTTACGTACACATATAGAAGATTTAAAAGCGGAAAAGTCAATTTATATGCCAATATATGATTTCACTAAAAACTCCAGAGAAGCAGAAACAAAAGAAGTTATTCCCACAAGGATTATTCTATTTGAAGGAATCTTCACCTTATTTGATAAAAATATTCGCGACCTATTGGACATCAAATGTTTTTTACATGTAGAATCAGACATAAGGTTTACCAGAAGGCTGCACCGAGACGTCAAGGATAGAGGTCGTTCTTTAGAGTCCGTAATTGAACAGTATTACCAAACCGTTCGTCCCATGTATCAGAAGTATCTTGACCCTCAAAAGCAGTTTGCTGACTTTACCGTAGGTGAAGAAACTGATGTAGCTGCACAAATTTTAGCGGCAAGAATAAAAGAACTTTTACATGAGTAAACTTAAAATCTATCCATTTGGTGGTGTTGGAGAAATTGGCTCCAATATGACCATATTTGAGACGACTAATCATATCGTCATCATCGATTATGGAATACTTTTTCCTTATGACGACTTTTTCGATATCAATTATCTTATTCCTGATACGAGCCAAATAAATCAAGACAAAGAAGTTACGCTTTTTGTAACCCATGGGCATGAAGATCATATCGGGGCCATACCTCATATTGTGAGAGACATTCCAAAACTGAAAATTTTAGCGCCTGAATTCGCAACCGTACTCATTAGAGCTAAACTGGAAAGAAGAAAACTATCCAAAGAGATTACGGTTTATGATCACACAGATGAGTTTAAGTTTGATGAGTTCACATTACACCCAATACATGTCACTCACTCTATCCCCCAAACTCATGGACTAGTATTTCATTCACCAGAGTTCTCCACCCTTTTTATTTCTGACTTTAAATATGATGAAAACCCTCTATTTGAAGACAAGTTTGATCTTTTAAAAATTAAAAAATTGATGAACTCTAGCCAAAAGACTTTGGCCATGATGGATAGTACCAATATTCTCAATCACGGAAAGACTCTTTCTGAATCAGAGCTTTCCCCAGACTTAACAAAAATAATCAGCAGAAAACAAAGAACTTTTATCACTCTATTTTCTTCAAATTTTTATAGAGTTAAAAATATTTTAGAGATCGCAAAGGCAAATAAGCGAACGATAGTACCTATTGGCCGTAGTATTCATTTTTATTTAGCTGCCGCTGAGAAGTCCGGGCTTATCAAACTTGCTGACTACAATATCAAGGAACTCGATTCAATCGACAACCCTGAGTCTCCCAACAATCTTTTTATCGTTACCGGCTCTCAGGGAGAATATCTAGGGGCTTCCAGGAGAATTATCAGTGGAGAACAAAAACATCTTAAACTTAAAGAAGATGATATTTTTGTTTTTAGCTCCAAACCAATCCCTGGTAATGAAAAACAAATTTACCGTTTATTTAATCAAATTGCCGAAGTTGGGGCGGAAGTTATAACCTACAAAGAGCAACAGGTACACGCATCAGGGCACCCTTGCCAAGAGGACCTACACGCTATTATTAAAGAGATTAATCCGGACTACTATATTCCTATTCATGGTGAGACTTATTTTCTTAGAAAGCATATTGAATTTATCAATACTAATTATTCAAAAATTGAGACACTCTTTTTGACCAATTTTACAGGAGTAGAACTTAAGCAAGATAGCCTTAGTATAATTGCCTTTGAGCAAACTCAACCGCATCTTATACACGGTGATGATCTTATTATTGAGCGCGAACGAATTAGTGAACGTAGAAAACTCGCCAACAATGGCTTGGTTATCATTTCCCTTAATCATCAAAAAGTTAATATAAATATTGAAACTCGTGGCCTTCCCAATATGATTCAGGACTACATCCCAAAACTAAGAGACCTTGTAGAGTATTGTGCTTATGAAGAAAATAAAAAGCGCGATTATGATTATAAAACAGAACAAGTTCGCATCAAGACCAGAACCTTTCTCAACTCTATTCTAGGTTATAAACCAATTACGATTGTGCAAATGGTATGATTAAACTTCTTAAAAAATTACTCTCTCATACAAATCGTAGTCTCTATGGGGTCTGCTCCATCTGTGATAAAAAATATCTAGATAGTAAGCTCACAACCATTGAAGATCTATCCCTTTGTCCGGCAGATTTAATTATTTACCAGAATCATAAATGGGAATCCATTTATGCTGTTGAAAGCGACCCTGAAAATCCAGAAAATGCACTTGCAGTACAAAACATAAAAGATGAATTGAAAAAGATATCTATCCCTTCTTTTATCCAAACGACTTACACTGAGGCAAATGGCCAGGTAATCTCCCACTTCAATCTCCTAGTACCTCAAGACAAAATAGACATTGCTAAAGAACGGATAAGGTGATTTTACCCTTTAATACAGAAGAAGAATTTAATCACGTGCAGAAATTGCTTAAATAAAAAAGGAGGAGCAAGTCCTCCCTTTCTATATTTTTCTATCTAAGAATAATATCGTTAACAAATTGTTTTTTACTGCTAATACCATTTTCAAAAAGATAAGTTCCAATGGGCCTAGTCACTGTTGCAGAGTACACTAAAACAATATCATCATTTATAGTATCTAGTGTGGCACTACTAATTTTAATGGTAATGGTAATGCCATTGGCAGATGCTGTTTCATCTGGCGGGTTGTTCAGGGTTGTTCCCGAGGCAACAGTTAATGTATCCGCGGAACCATTAGCTGTTACCGTAAATGTATTTCCTGCTCTTTCTACGCTATCTGTATTTGTATTTGCAATACTACCCACAGGTATGTCTGAACACGAACTGGCGGAAACTTCATTAGTTGCAGTCACATTAACCTCTGTAAAATCTTGTGTAATATCCTGGCCAATATCATAACTTAAGGTTCCACTATAAGTACAAGTAGTAGTAGTTGGTATTGATACATCTGGAGTACCAGAGTCTGGGTTACAAGCAACAGCAATTCCGACAAAAGTAGTTAGCAAGATCAGTTTGATTTTCATTTTCCCTCCCAAGAAATTCTTTTTAGAATAATTATACTTAAGGAGTATTTCTTGTCTTCATAGGCAAAAGTTGCATAAAAAAACCCCGGCTGGCCGGGGTTAAGTATTTCAACTATTAGAAGTAGCTGCGATTTTATTGATCACGTCTCATATAAGATGGAGTATCAAACTCATCATCATCAAAGTTCATAAATCCAAGCTTTTCTGCGATTGATTTAGCTTTTGAGTTTTCACGTGGTGCCACTGCTTCACGGCTAGTTTCTCTTGCAGGTTCAGCTCTTTCTGCCTCAGGCATAGCAGATGCTGCTGCGTAACGACTAGCTTCCGCTTTGATTGATTCTGACAGTGCTGATCTCGGTGCTTGAGTTTCGACGCGTGCTGGAATTTCTTCCAATCCAATTTCTTGGCCCTCAATGGTAGCCTCTTTTACTTCTGGAGTTTGAGTTTCTGCTAAGAATGAATCAAGCGTACTTGTTGTAGTTGCCATTGCTTCAGCAGTATTTTCTCGAGCTTCATTTTCTCTTTGCTCTCTGGCGTGGATTTGATTTGCTTCTAAAGTCGCTCTTTCTTCCTCCACTCTTGTTGGCTCAATTGTGTCTAGTCTGATATCTTCGCTAACAGAAGTTTCTGTGCTTACCATTACTTCTTGCATAACTAGGCTGGCAGCTTCGGCAGCTGGTTTGGCAATTGTTTCTGTCATTACTGTAGCCACAATTGGTTCACCACCAAGTCCAGTAGCAATTACTGTAATTTTAATTTCATCACCCATTTCATCATCAACAACTGTTCCGAAAATAATTTCTGCATCTTCATGAGCAGCTTCCATAATAAGAGTCATGGCCTCATTTGTTTCATGCATAGATAGTGTTGAGTTACCAGTTATATTAACGATAATTCCAGTTGCTCCATCAATAGTGATGTCTTCTAAAAGTGGAGAGCTTATCGCATCAGTTGCTGCTTTAATGGATCTTTCAGGTCCAGTAGCAATACCAGTTCCCATTAGCGCCAGACCTTTATTTGCCATAACTGTAGATACGTCAGCAAAGTCAGCATTGATAAAACCCGTATTGTTGATTAGATCTGAAATACCTTGAACAGCGTGAAGAAGAACTTCATCTGCTTTTTTAAATGTATCGACTAATGATAAAGACTCACCGGCAATTTGTAGTAATCGTTGGTTAGGAATGGTGATAAGTGAATCAACACATTCTTCAAGTGTTTTGATTCCAGAAGAAGCTTGCTTCATTCTTTTACGTCCTTCAAACATAAAAGGTTTAGTAACAACACCGACAGTTAGAGCTCCTAGCTCTTTTGCCAGCTTTGCTATTATAGGTGCAGCCCCTGTTCCGGTACCACCACCCATTCCTGCGGTAACGAAAACCATATCTGCACCTTCTATAAACTCTGAAAGCTTTTCATAATCATCCAAAGCGGCTTTTCTTCCAACTTCAGGATTAGCTCCAGCTCCCAAACCTTTTGTTAACTCATTTCCTAGCTGAATTTTAGTAGGTGCTAAATTAGCAGCTAACGCTTGTGCATCTGTATTTGCAACAATAAACTCTACCCCGGAAAGGCCAGAGCGAATCATGGTGTTAACTGCATTACAGCCACCGCCACCGATTCCGATAACTTTAATCTTTGCGCCTAAATTTACTTCTCTGTTTTCGGCTACTTCAAACATACTTATCCTCCGAATTAAAATATTTCTTTAAATACATTTTTCAAGGAATCGCTGAATCGAGTAAATAAATCGCCCTCGAAATCGTTCCCACTATTTTTGCTTGATTTTTCCTTAGTTGCAAGTGTCCCCATCTTTTCTTTCTGTGACTCTAAAAGCAATCCCAAAACAGTGGAAAACTTTGGATTTTGCATGACAGTTGTCATCCCACCAAACGGTCTAGGATAACCAATCTTCGTTGGCTTCTCTAGAATATATTCTCCCAACTCGGCAAGATCTTTAATTAAAGCTCCACCTCCGGTAACAACATAACCACCAGAGATAAACTCATCCAGACCCTTTTCTTCAATTTGTTTTTTAATAATATCAAATAGCTCTTCCGCTCTCGCCCCAAGAACTTCAGCCACACTTCCAAGACGAACTTCTCTAGCTTTAGTGCCCGACAAACCGTGTGCTGTAATATGTGCTTGCTGATTCAGTCTTTCGGCCAAGACACTACCATGATTAATCTTCACTCTTTCCGCTTCGTTGTGTGGAATCTTTAAGGCTACCGCCAGATCATTGGTAAAATGATTTCCTCCAACAGGAATTATTTGTGAATGAATAAGACTACCATCTTTCCAGACAGCAAGATCGGTCGTTCCTCCACCGATATCTATCAATACTACCCCAAGTTCTTTTTCTTCTTGAGTAAGTACTGATCGTGAAGATGCTATCGGTTGCAAAATTATATCATTAGCTTCAATGCCGGCAGCTTCAACACATTTTAATATATTTTGAATTAAAGATGTTTTTCCAGTTACGATATGCACATGAGCTTCTAAGCGTGAACCAACCATGCCAACAGGATTTTTAATTCCAGTAGTACTATCGACTCTAAACTCTTGAGGAATAACATGAAGAACTTCTCTATCACTCGGTATAAGTACAGCCTTTGCTGCATCTAAAACACGAGTCACATCAGATGGAGTAATTTCATTACCATTTACCGCCACAACACCTGAAGAGTTAAAACAATAAATATGATTGCCCGCAATTCCGATTGTTGCTGAGTGTATATTTGTTATGCCGGCCATTAGCTTTGCATCTTCTAAAGAAGCATGAATTGACTTCACTGTTTTATCAATATTTACAACTGAGCCTTTTTTAAGACCGTAACTTGGATGAGAGCCTACCCCAATAATTTCAAATTCGTCCTGGTTATGATAACCAATTGTGGTACAAACTTTCGTTGTTCCTACATCGAGAGCGACGACTAAATTTTTTTCCTTCATGAGAGATTCCTTTCTCACTGTGTGTCCACACAGTTACAGATTCATTCTGTAGCATTTATCCATGTGCTTATTGCACCTTATTAAATTTTAAGGTGCTGAAAATAAGATGACAACTTTTTTTTAAGGTGAACTAAAACCATCAGGTATTTAGATTTTATCAGAAAATTTAACGATAACTTTTTTTGAATTAGTAAGATTGATAACTGCCGGAATAGTTTTTTTCTTACTCATATACTCAACTATTTCTGTTAACTTATAAGCCTTGGCTGCCCACTGATCTTTTCCTAGGAATACACTAGAAGGTTTTCTACCAATGGAAAGTATCATTGTTAATTCTTTATTCTCATTTAAGATCATTTCCGAGATTTTGTTTACAAACTTAGGCTTAAGATCATTAAGCACACTTGTAATTTTCATATGCATTCCTGTATTAAGCAAAGATGCAGGTATAGCAAGATTCGGCAAATCCCCTTTTAATTGTTTGTCTGCACGCATAAGTACTTCATAGGTAGGATCAAACAACTTACCGTTATCTACCAAAACAGCAGTATAAAACTCCTCTCCGTCATTCTTGTAAATCTGTACTTTCATCAATGGCAAAGGACAATCATATTGAAATTTTATCAGGTTCTTAAGGGGGTTATAATCTACTTTATAAGAAGATAAATAATATTTATCTTCCAGTTTTTCTTTTATTATTTTCTTTTTTACATCTAATAACGATTTATTTTTTTCAAATTCTTTTATAAGAGAAAGGGTTAAGCGGCCAACAATTTTAGATGGACACTGTCCAAAGAAGGTTCTGTAATAAGTTTTCTTCTCAAAATATTTTTTTGAAGCTGCAAAGGAACTACTTAAAAACAAGAAACTTAATATAAAGAAAATTACTTTCATCACTTAATTTTAATAGAGTTTGACTTCAAATTCAAATTTAATCCCTGAATTGCGTTCTATCTCTTCCTGCAGAAGATGTACCATCTGCTCAAACTCCGTTGCTGTACCCTCTCCGCTATTTTCAATAAAGTTGGCATGCTTAAAACTGACAAAAACGTTTTGAGTTCCAAAACCCTTTAATCCTACTTGATCAATAGTGGCCCCAGCCTTTAATTCTCCATGGTTTTTAAACACACTTCCACAATTTTTGGTGGTTAGCGGCTGTGTCTCTTTTCTATAATTTAAATAATTAGTAATTTTTTCTCCCACACCCTTATCAATGCCTTTATGTGAGATTACTGCTGATAAAATAACCTCACCAGCTTGTAAAAAGTTATTTTTTCGATAAGCAAAACTAGCTTCATTACAATGGTAAGTGTAAATTGAGCCATCAGTTTTAAGAATTCTAACCGACTTTATTAACTCGCCAATCTCCCCTAGAGAAGTGCCTGCATTCATGCAAATGGCCCCTCCCAGACTCGCGGGAATTCCAGTAAAGACTTCCCAGCCTGAAAATCCCTTTTTTACCGCAATTGAAGTGAGAACATTTAAAGGAAAGGAGGCTGGTAGTGAAAAATCATTTTGTTCTTTTTCAAAAATGCTTTTATCGATTTCGAAACTTAACTTAATGAATAACACATCGCGAGTATGCACTAAAACCTGATTGGCACCCCAGCCAATCATTCTATGCTTGATTTCATTTTGTAATAAAAATTCTAACAACTTTCTTAGCCCACTCTCACTTTTACAGATCGCAATAGAGCCTTGGGCCTTAAGTCTAATCGTTGTATACTTATCTAAATTTACATTATTTCTTATTTCAATGTCTGGATGATTAAATTGATTTATGATTTCCATTCGTTCAACTTTACTCTTGTAAGTTTACTTATTGAACCAGCACCCAGGCTAAGTAGAACGGTATTAGTACTTGCATACTTATCAAACAAGTCTGTTAAGCCATTGTTTAAATCAATTTCATTTGCGTTGTGATCGGCTTTATTTATATCTTTAATTAAGTTTTCAGAAGTAATACCGGTGATTGGTTTTTCACTGGCTGGATAAATAGGTGCGATATAAACTTCATCAACCAGAGAGAAGCTATGACTGAACTCTTCCCAAAAGTCTTTGGTTCGCGTATAGCGGTGAGGCTCAAAAACAACTACTAATTTTTTATCTGGAAATCTAACTCTTGCCGTTTCAATCGTTGCTCGAATTTCAGTAGGATGATGGCCATAATCATCTACCACCGTAAAATTTCCGTCATGTAACATCTCAAATCTGCGCCCAACCCCAGAAAAGTCCTTTAGGGCTCTACAAATATCTTCCAGCTTTAAACCAACCTGATGAGAGATGGCAATTGCTGCTAATGCATTCTGCACATTATGATCACCAGAGAGTGCAATACTTGTTTTATAGCATTTTCCTTCATGTATTACACTGAACAGAGTTTCATCTTCCTTAAATACAATATCCGTTGCAGCGTAGTCCAAATTTTCCACACATGATTTTTTATGAGCCAAACCAAATGTCACATAGGGTCTTCTAAGATTCTTTATAAGTTCACAAGAGTTCTTATCATTGGCATTAATAGCAGTGCGCCCATAAAAAGGAATTTTATTTGAAAACTCTACAAAGGCTTCTTTAATTTTTTCTTCTGTACCATAATAATCTAAATGATCGTTATCAACATTAGTGATGACACTCATTATTGGATTTAAGAATAAAAAAGATCCATCCGACTCATCTGCCTCTGCAATTAAGTACTGGCCATCTCCCTTAATCGATTGCGATCCCAGATTTTTAACGACACCACCCACAACACATGTTGGTTTTTGATCTAATTTATTAAATATTGTCGAAACAAAACTAGTTGTCGTCGTTTTACCATGTGAACCAGCAATAGCAATCCCATAGCGCACACGCATAAGCTCCGCTAACATCTCAGCTCTTTTAACGATGGGGATTTTTAACTCTTTAGCTTTTTTAATTTCAGGGTTTTTATTATCAATAGCGGATGAATAAACCACGAGTTGTACGTGATCAATATTAGCTTCATGATGGCCGTGAAAAATTTTTGCACCAGCGACTTCCAGCTTTTCAATATTTTCATTACGATTTATATCTGAACCACTTACATTATAACCTAAATTAAGCAAAACGTTAGCGATACCACTCATCCCAATTCCGCCAATTCCGATAAAATGGATATTTAAATCTTTTTTAATTCCAAACATAGTTTTCAATCTCTTTTCTTATTAACATTGCCGCATTATCAACTGGCATAGCTTGTGATTGAAATAGACTTTCATTTTTTATTTTATTAATAGCTTGCTGAAGAGCATTCGCCAACTCTTTTCCTTTTAATTTATTATCAACAACTATTCGTTTGAATTTTGAATGCCATAATTTTCTAATTCTTACTTGGTCAAAAATTGAATAATGCTCACCCTTGCCTTTTGTCAATCGAACACTAACCATTTCTGGAAACCAATGATTTACACTGTTTCCCGAATTATTATAACCTTTTAGAATTTTTTTCTTATCGTCTTCTTCATAAAAAACAGCGTTATGAAAAACATCTAATTTATCAAAGTGCCTAAG
>JBFEUX010000331.1:0-2534 GCA_041547255.1 Bacteriovoracaceae bacterium | reverse complement strand
GGGATGGCCAACTTTGATTTATTTCAAGATTATTTAAGACATGACAAGAAACGCACAACTAAAGAGCAAGTAGATCTCGTTCTATTACAAGGAATTGGCAAACCATATATTAAAAGTGAATCATTTGAAACTATATTAAAGACAATTAAAGATCATGAGCTATACCAAAGTTACTTCCAATAATTTACCCAGAGAAGTTATTTGTCCAACTTCAAAGTCCCATGCCAATAGAGCTTTAATACTTGCCGCCCTAAAAAAGACTGCATTTACACTGACTCATTTACCTCATGCTCAAGATGTCCTTGATATGCTAAATATGCTAGGCCAGCTAGGACTTGAAATTAGAAAACAGGGGGAGGTAACGCAGCTTCTAAATAGCTTTCCCGAGTGTGAACAAGCATGTGATAAAGCAGTTCTTCTTGCAGGCTCTGAAGGTGGGACAACTGTCAGGTTTCTACTACCATTATTGGCCTTGGGAAAAAATGAATATCATTTACCTCTTTTAGGCGGGATGAAAGATCGACCCATGGCCGATCTTATTATTATTTTAAAGGAGTGGGGCGCCAATATCTCTTGTGCTAGTGGACTTATTAAAATAAAGGGCCCTATGACTATCCCAAGTGAGGTCCTTGTTGATTGTTCGAAAACGACTCAGTTTGCTTCCGCATTAGAACTTTTAAACATGATTAAAGATATTGATGTTGAATATGCAAACTTACAGGGATCCAGCAAATACTTGCAGGTAACCAGTAACTTGGTTCGAGCATGTAAAAAGCAAGATGAATACGAAATCCCTGCAGATGCTAGCTCTTTGGGATATTTGTTGAGCTATGCTTGTCTTACTCAAGACTTGATTGTTAGTAATGTAACTGAAATTGATGACACACAAGCCGATTCTTTTCTTATAAAACTTCTTATGGATTTGGGAGTGCAGATTCATTTTACTGAGCAAGGTTTATCTATAAAAAAATATGAGAGGAGATTAAGACATTTTGAGGTGGATGGTTCGACGTGTATTGATTTGGTCCCCACTTTAATGTTTTTGGCTTCGCAGGCAGATGGCCCTAGTAAAATTAAAAATATAGCAAATCTTAGATATAAAGAAAGTGATCGCCTGTTAGAAATGCAAAAGATCTTAGATTTTTTTCATGTAAAGCATAAGTATGAGGAGGGGATGGGTGAATTTATGATTTATCCTGCGTCCCAACTTAGTCCAAGTGCAAATAGATTTAAAACAGCAAGTGATCACCGTATGGTAATGGTCGCCTCTCTTTTCTTCAAACTTTCTGGCGGAGGTGAAATATCCCCATCGCAGGCGGTCAGTAAATCTTTTCCTGATTTTTTTGATCTGTTTTAATCCTATTCCAGTTCGTTGGGATTTTCCTGATTTTTGTCAGTAAATACTTAAATAACTGAAATCTATTAAGCATAAAATGTTCTATGGCCGATAAGAAGTCATGATTATGGATAAAGAGAAATTCTTGGGCTATTTCAACAACGAGAAAGAACTTATCGCAGAGTTAATTTCCCTTTTTAAACAAAGCTATCCTGATACTTTTGAAAAGTTAAAAAGAGCAATTGCTGAAAAAGATTTTTCAAATTTGGAGCTTCACGCTCATACCTTAAAAGGAATGATTGTAAATTTCTTTTCTGAGGAATTAAGACAAGCTGCCTATAATTTAGAAAAAATGGGACATGATCATAAGTTAGATAAGCCGCAAGTACATATAGATATCCTGGAAAAGGGTATTGTTGAACTTGTAGATGAAATGGAAGGATTACTTTAGATGAACTATATGGTTGGAACAATACTTTTGGTAGATGATGATGAAATGAATGGAAGCTTTTTTTCTTCGCGTTTAAAGAATAAAGGCTTCAAGGTTGATTTTGTTAAAAATCATCAAGATTGTTTCAAGGCATTGCTTGATAACGATTATGATTTAGTCTTATTAGATATTATGATGCCAGAAGTTTCTGGAATTGAAATTTTGAAAAAGATCAGAGAAAAGAAAAATAATCTAGAGTTACCTGTTATTATGGTGACGGCGAAAGATGAAGCATTAGATATTGTTGATGCCTTAAAGCTTGGTGCTAACGATTACTTAGTAAAGCCTGTTAGTCTAGAGATAGCTATTGCCAGAATTAATACTCAAATTTACCTTAAACAATTGATTCGTGAGAGTTTGAAAGCAAAACAAGTTAATACAATAAATACTATGGTTGTAACCCTCAACCATGAAATAAATAATCCGCTAGCGATTGCTATGGGCCACTTAAATCTTCCGTATGAAAAACTGGATGAAATTAGAGTTGAAAAATCAAAACAGGCGCTTACGCGAATTGCGGAAATTGTTAAAAGAATTGATACAATTACTGGTGGGGACATAGAAGAAGTGGACTATACCGATTCTATAAAGATGTACAAACTAAAATGAAAACATTACTGATGAGTAAATGTCTTTTGGGAGAAAATGTGCGCTATGATGGTGGCAACTGCCTTCTACGTGCAGATCATATCTCTAGATTGAAGCACT
>JBFEUX010000346.1:0-2167 GCA_041547255.1 Bacteriovoracaceae bacterium | reverse complement strand
GTTGGCGGAACGTGAACGTATTGATTTCTTCCTAACCAGAAAATAAAAGTAGCAATGGCCATGAGAATTCCAGGAATACCAAAGGCAACCGCTGGCCCATAAGCTTCCAGAGTCCACGGTGTAATCAGTGTAGAAAAGAAAGAACCAAAATTAATCATAAAATAAAATAGATCAAAGACCTTTTGGAGTGATGCTTTTTGATCAGGCTTAAACTGATCCCCCACATGGGCCGAAACACATGGCTTAATACCACCGGAACCAAGAGCAATTAAACCTAGGCCCCAGTAAAAACCGGTGTGACTATTTTCAAAAACGGCCAAAAAAAGGTGGCCCAGACAATACACGAGAGAGAGAGTAATAATGGTTTTATATTTACCCCAAAATCTATCTGATATATAAGCCCCTAGCACAGGAAATAAATAACAGGCCCCTGCAAAAATATGATAATCTGATACAGCTTGGAACTTCTCTAAACCGAGGTAACTAACCAGGAAAATAACCAAAATCGAACGCATTCCATAATAAGAGTACCTTTCACAGGCTTCATTCCAGACGATGTAAGATATTTGACGAGGAAATTTAGATTTAGCGGCGACATCGCTCCCCATATCTGTGTGTGGTGTAGTTGTCATATTTCTCCCTTAGAATTTATTCTTTGGTGTCTTTAAAAGGCTTTGGTCTTTTAAAACCGCCCTGTTTGGCCGGTCGTTCACTCGCCTTTTCTTTTCTTTCCTGAATGACTGCCTCAGCCTCTTCTTTCGTTCGCCGAACAGTCTTAGGTTTTTCTTTTACCTGATTTAAATGTCTACTGATATCTACTGTAATATCACCAAGAACTTTTGTCTGGCAACTGAGCCGTTCTGAAGTGATATGAAATACATTTCCAATTAATTGTTTTTCTTCGAAGGAGACTTCACTAATATTATCTGTACCTTCTTTAATTACAACAACACATTGTCCACAACTAGCACAGCCACCACAAGTAGACTTAATTTCGAATCCATTTTTTAAAAGAGAGGTTCTAAGATTAGCACCTTCTTCTACTTCAATTTTACTTTCACTTGGTACGACTTTAATAATCGGCATAAGTAATTTTCCTTAAACAACTCTTTTTATCTGTTTTTCTAATGAATCAAGAATAGTTCCTTTAAGTGGTTTTAAAATAAGAGATAACTTTACTGTTAACCCTACTTTCTCGTCCATAAAATTCATGTCGAGAGTAAAACCTTTCCCTGTCGCTTGTATATTATCCATATTATAAGCAATATCTGCCTTAACCTTAAACTTTTCTAAAAGCTCAGGAGTTATAGCATTTTTGACAGCTTCATAAGCTTCTTCTTTGTTATTTGTTTTATTAAATCCAACTTCCAAATCCATAAAGTTATCCTTATTAATTTTTTCCCGTTGAACCAAAACCACCTTCACCTCTGGCCGTATCAGTTAAAACATCAGTCGTTATAAACTCAGCTTGAGTAATAGGAGCCAAAACCATTTGGGCCACACGATCACCATGCTTTATAACCTCAGGACTTGTCCCAAAATTTCCTAAAATGATTTTCACCTCTCCTCTATAATCGGCATCAATGGTGCCCGGAGAATTAACTACTAACAAATGAGTTTTTAGGGAAAGACCAGATCTAGGTCTTACTTGAACTTCAAAACCCGGTTCAATTTCAAAGGCCAGACCAGTGGGTACTAGTACCCTCTCACCAGGTTGAATGACCATAGTATCTTTATTATCTAAACAAGCTCTTAAATCAGCTCCCGCAGCATCTTTTGTTTCATACTTAGGAAGTTGTAAGCTTTGATCAAAATTTTCTAATTTTTTAATTTTTACAGTACTCATAATTAACCACCTTTGCTGACCAATACTAACTCACTATAGCTGTCTTTTAAACTGATTTTATTAATCAGTTGTTTTATTCTCGATGAATCAACCATTTCAATTCTTTTCCGTATTTGGACCAAACCTGTATCGTGCATTGAGTAAATTTCATTTTCAGCAATAAATTCGGCCCGCTCATTTATATCGTCAAATGCCAGTAACCAGGAATCCAGGATTTTATCTTTAACATCGTCAATCTCTGAATTTTTATGGCCTTCTTTGGCCATCTGGGCCAAAACTTCAAATACGCCAGTTTTTATACTTTTGATATCCTTTTTATTT
>JBFEUX010000028.1:0-20637 GCA_041547255.1 Bacteriovoracaceae bacterium | reverse complement strand
GATGGAAAATCGGATATAGAAGCTTATACGACAGTCGATGAAAATCCTCATGAGGTTAATCCTGAAAGCGGTGTAATTGTTTCGGCGAACTACCGCCCTCAAAATCCTGAGTATGCTCACTTTAATGGTTATTGGCAACCAGGAGAGCGCTACTTTAGAATAGAGCAATTATTAAAGTCTAAAGAGAAGTGGTCAGTAGAAGATATGAAAGGAATCCAGTTAGATAACTTTGTACCTACTGCAGCAAAAATTCGCGAACATTTATTACCAGGTTTAGATCAAAGCAAATTAACTGAATTTGAAAAGATGGTCTTAGCTGAATATCAAACTTGGGATGGCCACGCTCATAAGGATAGTGTTGGTGCAAGCATTTATTATATGTTTAATCGTTTTCTTGCAGTGAATGCATTTGAAGATGAATTAGGAAAAGAAGACTATGAAAAACTTGATAGAACGGTGCTACCCATTTATGCTTTTCACAAACTTGTTCTCAATTTAAATCATTCTTTTTGGGATAATGTAAAAACAGATCACGTTGAAAATGGTAAAGATATTATTCTTTATTCATTTAAGGAAAGTGTTCAGTTTCTTAAAGAAAACTTAGGAGAAAGAATTGCGCGATGGAAATGGGGAAGACTACATCAAGCTAAATATGTTCATCCTCTTGGAAAAGTAAAACCACTTAATCTTGTATATAATATCGGTCCAGTCCCAGCTAATGGTGGACGTACCACTATCAATAAAATGGGCTTTAGTAAGTCTAAAACTGATTTCACTATAACTAGTGCTCCTGCCACCAGAAGAATTATAGATATGGCCGACACGCAAAATAGCCTTGGTATTGTACCTACTGGTAATTCAGGAAATCCATTTAGTGAGCATTTCTCAGATCAGCTAAAGCTTTATCATAACGGTAACTATCGCCTGCAGGACATGAATTGGGATAGAATTCGTCATCACTCAAAACTATTATTTAAAAGGAATTGATTATGTCAGAAAATTTAGATGTTCATATCAGTCAAACTACGGCCATCCTTGTTGATGGCAATAATATCGAGCGCAGTATTGATAGTGCTTTTGATGTAAATAATGGGATGATTAACTTTGATGTTTTAATTCCTCGCTTACTAGGAGATAGGGCGTTAAACAGGTTAATTTATTTCCGCGAGGGTAAAAATATATCTTCTAAACTGGCCGAGCGATTACACAGTAATTTCCACGGATCTGTTAACCCTTGTCATAAGTCAGCCGATATTCCACTCACCATTAAGGCGACACAGCTGGCGAATAAAGTGGATTGTATTATTATTCTTTCTGGAGACTCGGATTATATTGATCTTGTTAAGCACTTAAAAGGGGAAGGGGTAAGAGTTGAGATTTGCGCAGTTGAAAAGACTACTGCCCGTTCGCTTATTGAAGAAGCAGAGTTTTTTCATCCTATCATTGAGTCCGATATTTTTACTTATAGTGCTCCAAAAAAGAAGGCCAAGTCGACTAAGAAACAGACTCGCAAAAGAAGATAGCGTGAACTCTAATGGTAGGTGACAATTCTTTCTAATAAGCTTTCAATTGTTTTGTCACAATCTTGCATATTGTCGCCATGGCCAACAAGTGTTGCGAATTCCTTGCATGGTTCAACATATTTATCGTGCATGGGTTTGACTTGTTTTTCGAATTGCTGAACAACACCTTCCTTAGTACGTCCTCTTTCAATGACATCTCTGTTAAGTCTTCTTTCAAAACGTACTGTCTCAGGAGTGAAGACAAATAGACTTTCGTTAAAATGTTTTCGCACATGTTCGTGGTGTAAAATAAGAATACCGTCAACAATAACGACCTTTTTAGGATTTGCCGGAACGACTTTATTTAAGCGTTTATGAGTCGCAAAATCATAAACGGGAATTTCTATATCTTTCCCTTCTTTTAATTTATTCAGATGTTCAGCTAGTAAGTCGAAATCAATAGCATTTGGATGGTCAAAGTTCACAGATCCTCCATCGTGATCAAAGTGCTGGCTTTGATCAAAATAATAGCTATCTTGTTCGATAAGTAGGCAGTTCTCAGCGCCAAGTTTTTGCGCAAGAATATTAGCGACAAACGTTTTCCCTGAGCCGCTTCCTCCTGAAATACCGATGATAAAGGTGTCTGACATAATTTTCCTCGTCCCATTTATATCGCTTAAAATCGCAAATCTTGCAAGGAAGAACAGTGGAACCTGTAAAATTGAAAGAATTTATTTCCTATTGCTCCTGGGAGGCTTCTTTAATGGGTGAGCGCGTAAGTTATTGAAAATAAAAGAACTAATGATATCTTTTTGCCTAAATGATCTATGAGCAGTGGCAAACTTTGCCAAGAATAAAAAAGCGCACAGCTCAAAGCGAGTAGTGGCCGATAGGTGAGATAAGAGGTGCGTATGTTAGAAAATTTTAAAAGATTATTAAAAGTTGAAACTTCCAAGCCGGAAATTATTAAATTTATATTAGAGCAAGAAGAGCATAAGTGGATTCATGCAGATGCTTATGTTTTGGCCAATATGCAAGATTTCTTAGAGCGCATGCCCAGAAGAGTTTTACACAAGGTATTTTGTGAGAAGATGACTATTTTTGTGAGGGCGAATGGACGTTTTGCTTGTACGGTAAGTTCGTTGCAACAAAATGTAATTATTGTTTTTCCTGAACTCTATACACTTTTAACCAAGACTTATGATGGTTGGGCCAAGGCCGTGTTGGCACATGAAGTGGGACATATTTATTTAGAACACTCAAAAATGCCAGCAGATCCAATGGAAGCACAAGTTGATGCGGATACTTTTGCTTGTGAAATGGGTTATCTAGAAGAACTAGAAAGCTTTTTACATGAGCAAGGTGAATCAGTTGAAAAAAGAGTGCGTCTCTCTTTTGTCAGCAGTTACTATTTTTCTCACTATGGACACGAAGAGCTTTAATTCTCTTCAATAAGTATACTTGGTACATCTCGTACTTCACGATGATTTACTTTTTTAATTTTTATGGCATCCATGATTTCGTGATTAAGTCTTTCTATCGCTCGACTGTGTCCACGTACATAGAGGTTAAGGATATTCATCGAAGAATCTTTACTATGCTCTTCTTCAGAGATACTGAGAACTGTGATATCTTCCATTTCTAAAATGTGCTCGATTGTTTGTCTGACAGAGCCGTAACTTAACATTTCAATATGGAAGTTTTTATATTCTTTTTCACTTTCAATAACTTTGTTAATGGGGTTAAGCAAGCGCAAGACAACTAAAACGGTTACCGAAAAGAGAGTGGCAACAATTGGGTAGCCAACTCCAATCGTATATCCAATAGCGGCCACAACCCAAATAGTTGCAGCAGTCGTGAGACCTTTGACACCACCTCTACTTTGAATAATAGCACCAGCTCCCAAAAAACCAATACCACTTACAATTTGAGCTGAAACACGGTTGGGGTCAATTGGCCCGGAATAAGTACCTTGATGGAGTAATAGAATGGATATGGTGGTATAGAGAGTGGCACCAATAGAAATCATAATATTAGTCTTAAAACCAGCAGCTTTCATTTTTACTTCGCGGTCGTAACCAACCAAGCCCCCCAGAACTAGAGCAAATAAAATTTGGATAGCGATACCGATATAGATAGAGACTTCACCGAAAAGCTCAAGTTCCATTGTTGCATTTGAAAGACTAATCAAGCTTACCCTCCTTGGTTTAAATAAATTGTATTGTAACCCGATTTGATAAAAAATTCAATTCGAGCTATGATTCAAGCTAGAGCAAGGGGGGACGACCTATGAGTATTTTAAACTTTTTTAAGAATTCAACTGAAACAGATATCAAAAAATATAGTGAACTTCATTATGAATTAGAAAAAGAGTATCCCGATTTACCTGAGTCAGAATTGGTCATTACCGCTTGCATTGCAGGTTTATTGGCCAGAGTTGCTTATGTTGATTTTAGGCTTGAGCCAGAAGAGGTTAAGGCGATCCATAAAACCCTCCAGGCTTGGAAATTTAGTGATAAAATTAATTCTGAAATTGTGGCGAATATTGCTATCGATAATATTAAAGAAATGGCAGGTCTGCAAAATCATCTCTATGTACACCCTTTAAAAGAGCATTTAAGTCAGGATGATAGATTTAGAGTGGTTGAATCTCTTTTTCTAGTTGCGGCGAGTGATGGTAGTGTAGAAGGGGTCGAATCTGAAGAAATTCGCACTATTACCAAAGGGCTTGAGCTTTCTAATCAACATTTTTTAGCGGCCCGTGCAGAGGTTAGTGAGTATTTAAATGCACTAAAATAATAGTCAAGTTTTACCTCCTTTTGGGGCATAAGCCCTTCCTATGGTATCCTAATAGATGAGAATTAATCAAGAACAGGATGTTCTTATGGGTGTAGTTAAAAAATTAAATACCAATGGGCTTTATAAAAAATTTGATCAAATAGATGGTTCTCATCCGTTGAAAAAAGTTTTACCAGAAGGTTATGTTGATTATGCTGCTCGCCTTAGAAAGGGTGGGAAAGTAGCGTATTTTAATTTTGATCTGGCCAAGGAGATGGGGTTAATACCTCAGTCTGAGGAAGAGAAGCTTACTAAAGATTTAAAAGCAAAAATTCTTGAAACATTTTCCATCCAAATAATAAATGAATACGATATTGAACACAATCGTACGTTCCCCGCCAGTGAGATGAAAGATGGAACCTACATGGCCACCCGCTATTTACAATTACAACACGATAGTAAAACAGGTAAGACATCTGGAGATGGAAGAAGTGTTTGGAACGGACAAGTAAAGCATAATAAGAAAACCTGGGATATCTCTTCTTGTGGTACCGGGGGAACTTGCTTAAGTCCGGCCACAAGTAAGTATAATAAATTTTTTGAAACAGGTGACCCTTCAATTTCTTATGGTTGTGGATATGCTGAGTTGGATGAAGGTTTGGCCACCGCTCTTATGTCTAAAATTTTTCACGAGAATCATCATTCTACAGAACAAACATTGGCGATTATAGAGTTTGATAACAATATATCGATTAATGTTAGGGCCCATGAGAATCTGATCCGCCCTAGTCATGTCTTTCTTTACTTAAGACAAGATGATCTGGCTTCCTTAACAGCAATTGTGGACTATTATATTGAAAGACAAAGGGAAAAAGAGGACTGGCACGATTGTCCTCAGAACAAAAAGAAATACGATTATCTCCTCCATAGATTTGCAACAGATTTTGCCAAGCTTTCTGCTGACCTTGAAGATGAATACATCTTTTGTTGGTTAGATTGGGATGGTGATAATATTTTGATGGATGGAGGGATCATTGATTATGGATCTATCAGGCAATTTGGACTTTTTCATTATGAATACAGGTATGATGATGTTGAGCGCTTTTCCACCAATCTATTAGAGCAGAGAACGAAAGCAAAACATATGGTTCAAAGTATGACCCAGGCCATGGATTATATTAAAAATGGTGTAAAGACGACTCTTGCAGATTATGCTACTCATGATATTTTAAATGAGTTTGATACAGAATACGAAGCGAGAAAGAATTATAATATTCTTTACCGAGTGGGATTAACTCCCCGGCGGGCCACTCAATTATTAAAGAGAAATAAAGATCTGGTTTTAGAGTTTCGAAAAGTATTTTCATATTTTGAGCAAACTAAAAGTTCGAGAGGCAAAGTTGAAATCTCAGATGGAGTCACCTGGGATGCTGTATTTTCTATGAGAGATCTTTTGAGAGAGTATCCACAAGTCTATTCCCATTTGGAGCGAAAGTTAGAGGATGAAGAATTTTTAAATTTAATCAAGTCAGAGTTGGCGAGTGAGGAAGATCTTGTTATTAGTTCTTACCGAAAACAGAAAATTTCTGAGTTTCAAAAGTTATATCTTGAAATTGTAGAAAAGACAGCAAAACTCTTTCAGGAGTCAGTAGACGATACCTGGCTTTCTATTATCCAACGCTCATGTATAATCAATAAACCTGAGAGAATTACTGGAGATGCTATTACCTATATAGTAGATCTTATTATACAGAATAAAGAAAAGTTAAACCAAGAAAAACTACATCAATTAGTTAATAGTCTAGCTGCTAGTCAGAACCTAAATCCTGATAAAAAAGTTAATTTCCCCGAAAAGTATCCGAAAGGTCTTCTTAAGCAGGCTTTAGAAATTATTAAGGAAAACAGAGAAGGGATATGAAGCTGATTTTTTACAGTGGCGGGGTGCCTCAGGATAATGCTCTTTTAGACAAGAGTTTATTGTCATTGTTTAAGAATAAATCACCTAAATTAACATTTATTCCAACTTGTAGTTATCATGCAAGTGAAGACTTTGAAGATATCATTGAGCAGTACCGCCCTTATGGCATCAAAAAATTTCTTAAACTTGAAGTAGATCAACCTTTTAGTGAGACTATGAAGCAAGCTGCCCTAAATTCAGATATTATTTATCTTGGGGGAGGGAATACCTTTTATTTTCTAAAGTATTTGCGCAAAACAGGCTTACTTAAAGAGCTTAGGACCTGGGTCAAGCAAGGGGGGGTTCTTACTGGAATGAGTGCTGGCGCAATTATGATGACAAAAAAAATTGATACAGCGGGCTTTCCTTCTTTTGATCGAGATGAAAATGATGAAAACCTTAAGAATCTCTCGGCCATGCAATTAGTTGATTTTGAATTTTTTCCTCATTATAAAAACTCAAAACGTTATGATGAGGAGTTAAGTAGGTACTCCGAGTCTCTGGATACACCTCTTTATGCGTGTCCCGATGGAAGTGGCATTATGTTAAATGATGATGAGATTCGTTTTCTGGGTAAAACAGTCTGCTTTTTTAATGGAAAAAAGTACTTAGTAAATAAGTAGTTATTTTTTCTATATATTCTTGAAGTTTTCTCCGATATATAAAATATGGCATTTTCAAAAGAAGAATTTTTAAAGCTAATTAAATCAGCAGTGGCCAATGGAGTGAGTGATATTCACATTAGAACCAATGAGCGGCCGTGTTTTCGTATGCGAGGAGATCTTGTTCCCGTTAAAACAGCTGAATTAACCTATGATGATGTTAAAGAAATTGCCAAAATCATGATTAAGGATTCTGAGACAAAAGAAAACCTTGATGATATTAAAGAGTTCGATGGTAGCTTTCAAATCCCTAAACTTTGTCGCTTGAGATATAATTTGTTGCGCTATCAATCTAAGATGGGAGTTATTTTAAGAATCATTGATGCAGAAGTCCCAACAACAGAAGACTTAGATTTACCTAAAGCAGTCAATAAAATAGCAAGTGCATCTAATGGCCTGGTATTGGTTACAGGGGCCACTGGCTCAGGTAAGAGTTCAACGTTGGCCGCCATGATAAATTATATAAATAGAACAAGACCAGTGCATATCCTTACGTTAGAAGATCCAGTGGAGTATATTCACCAGCCGATAAAAGCAAGAATTACACAAAGAGAGATTGGCGAAGACACTACTGATTTTGCTGGGGCATTGAGATCAGCTTTACGACAGGATCCAGATATTATTCTTATTGGAGAAATGCGTGATGCAGAGACTATTGGGATTGCTCTAAAAGCTGCAGAGACAGGACATTTAGTTTTTGGAACAGTTCATACCACTGATGCTCTTAACACTGTTGGGCGTTTGATTTCTATGTTTCCCCCAGAAGAACAAGATACTGTTCGGGCCAGAATTGCAGACAATCTTTATGCAACTATTTCTCAACGCTTGTTAAAAAGAAAAAATGGCAAGGGAAGAGTTGCTGCCCAGGAAATAATGATTACTTCTCCGGGTATTAAAGAGGCAATTTCTGATGCTTCTAAAATATCAGAAATTTACACCTATATTAGAAAAGGCAAACGGGGTAGTGGTACACAAACTTTTGATCAGCATATCACTGACTTGTATAATGCAGAAAAAATATCCATGGAAGAAGCTCTGGCGAATGCTTCAAGTCCAGAAGACTTTGAACGTAACTTAATGTTTGGCGATGAAGATGATCAAACAGCTATTTATTAAAAAGAAAGAAAAAAAGTTACAGGGCCGTCATTAATCGAATAGACATCCATCTCAGCACCAAATCTACCTTTTGCTAATTTGATACCTTGCTTGGCGATAGCATCATTAAATTTTCGATAAAAGAGTTTGGCATCATTAGGTGGCATAGAGCGATCAAAACTTGGGCGGTAGCCTTTTCTTCCATCCCAGCTAAGAGTAAACTGGCTTATACTTAAAATTTCTCCCTGGGACTGAAGGATATTATAATTCATTTTATTATCTTCATCTTCAAATATGCGTAAGTTTGTAATTTTCTTTACGGCTTGGTCGATGACATCTAAATGGTCTTGTTCTTCAAAACATACATATAGTAGTAAGCCATGAGAAATTTCTCCAACTGTATTTTTGTTAATTTCGACTCTGGCCTCTTTTACTCTTTGGATAAGTATTTTCATTTAAAAATACCTCTTTACGTGTTTTTTATAGACCTTGTTATTTAAGAGGTAATCTTTGAGTTTATGAAAGTTCTTTTTAGTAACAGAACTTATTTCTAGAATTGTTTTAAGCTCAATTTTATTGTCTTTATTATTAACTGCAAGGTATAAATATTCACCTAGAATATGCCCCACAAATAAAGATATTTCGTAGATAGTATTGAGTTTCTTCTGAGTTAATGCCGTCGCAATATCGGAAGAGTCCAGAATTTTCATCGCAAAGAACTCATTACTATCCTCTTCAGCGATTTCTTCTAGGTCTAGATACATATCACATTTGCGATGAGGATTGATAACTTTAGAGAAGAAGTGGCCGTACATAGCCTCGTAGCAAAAAAGAATGAATTTGTTGACGTTACTGCGTGAGTTAATAATTTCCAAGGTCTTTTCATCATGTCCGTCAAAGACAAAATGATGGAAAATATGAATCCCGGCCAGGTAGGAAATTCGATTCATCGAATAACTTGAACAATAGAATGTATGACCTTTGGGAAGACGAAAAGACTGGTTGGTTGAAATGAGATAACGATAAAACTTAAGTAGGGAAGGTTTTAGAATACTTTCAAGTTTTTCTTCTACAAAATCCAGGTTTGTATGATCATATAGATTAAAATCTTCTAGCCCATCAGGGTCAATATCCAAATTTAAATGATTAATTAATTGCTGACCAATGTGATAAAAATTTTCTTTGGTGTCATCGATAAAAATTTTGGCTCCATTTTCAATAATATATTCATGAATATCAAAGTCTGGATCATCAATAAGGTTTTCGTACCAGTAAATCATACTTTCGTATTTAACCCAGGGAGGAGCAGAAACAATACAGTACTCATTTGGGGTAAAGCTAACAATGCCTTCTTCGATTTCTTGCTTTATGAGTTTCCAATAGACTTCATCAAGGTTTTGATGAATGATGGTATAGTTAGCTTCTGGTAATTTTTTTTGCATGAGTGCCGGGATTTTATCTTTGCTAATATGAAGCTCTCCGTAGAGAACAAGTAAATTCATTTTAGGAAAATCCTGATGGGTCTTTTCTAATAGTTCAGCGGCAAATTTATCTCTTTCTTTGAGAGAGCCCGAAGTATTAAGGCCAATGATTTTTATCTGATGGCCTTTGGCCAATTCAAAAATTTCTTTATAATGAGTCCAGGGAAAACGCCAGGAATCGTGATAATTGATAAGTTCTAAGAATTCTAATTCTGTTATATGGTGTTCCAGATATGCATCGATAAAAAGCTGGTGCTCATGGGAAACCATCTCTAGGCCCAAGATACATTTTTTATTACCGGATATAAGTAATTTTACAATTCTTAAAACATTACGAATGTTTTGATCAAAAGTATGAAAGTCTCCAAGGTAAATAATTTTTGAATTTGAGACTTGCTTGGCCAATTCGTCCATAGAGGCAATTTGGAATTTTCTTTTAGAAAATTTGATTTGATCTTCTAGATAATCTTTTAGTTCAGGGTTGGGTGCCTCAAAAGACATGGCCTTCTCTTTAAGATTGCTATAGATTTTTTTTCTAAGTTTATATATCTCTGATTTCAAATATTTAACCTCTTATATTAGTGTAATGTCGGGCGGGTTAAATTCAATAAAAAAAATAGAAATTAAGAGTTTAAGATAGTGGAGTTTAGGAGTTGGTTATATTCTTTAGGTAATTCACTATTAAGTTCCGTTAGGAATCTATTAAGTGAATTATAGGAGCCTACTATGGACTTTAGGTCATCTAGTCTTGGAACCTGTATACCTTGTAACATCTTAGAAAGAGGCACTCCTGAAATATTACCAATTAAAAACTCAAGGAAATTTATCATGTACTCATCCGAGTACATGGTAAGGATAGCTTCCTCATCGTTAACAAAAATCTTCAGGCCATGGCCAGTGTAATCACCTTTTTGTTCACTAACTTTTTTAATTTTTGTGACAGGGTGATGGATAAGCTCTAATGCCTCACTATTAAAATCAATATAAACATCTTTATTGTCTGGATAAATAGCATAAGTTTTAGAAAGTAATAGAGGTGTTTTCAGAATTGGGTTATTAAAGTTTATTGATGCCGTTTTATTTAGACAGCCGGTTTTTTCCAGAGCAGTAAGAACAGAACGTTTAAAATTTGCAAGTAATGTAAGAGTGTTGGCAGGATAAGTTTGTACAAGACCTGGCAAAATTCCTTTAATATCCTGATAGCTTCTGGCAATTTCTGAAGGATGCATTGCTAATAACTCATCAGCTGAAATAGATAAAAATTTAAGACCAGCATTAATATGGTTTGGCAGGGCTGTCGATTTTGCAAAGTACTTCGGTAATAAAATCTTACTGAGATTACCTTTTATTTTTCTCATCTCGTTACTAAAAGTAAGGTTAATGATTTGTTGACCTATATTAGATCCAAAATATTCCTTAATACTTTGGATGTCCATTCCCGGCCATTTCGGATAGGCATAAAAATATGAGCACAGTGTATGTCCGTATTCATAGGACTTAGCTTCTAGGGTAGATGTAGGGATAACCTCTAATCTAACAAGCTCTTTACTACGTTGATCGACAATAAAGGTATATTGCGCTTTATCTCTTTTAAAACTATGAGAAAAGTTAAACAGACTATCTTCTTCTTCTTGGCCCTCTTCAAAGTCAACATTTTGAAGTTCGAAAAAATAATCCAATGGATTACATATCCCCATTAATTTCTTAAAAAAGTGGGGGTGAGTGACTTTACTGATATCTTTAGAAGATGAGTGGATAAGTTGTCCCGAAACAATGGCATCTTGAAAAAACTCCAAGCGAAAGCTTTGATTCGTCTTCTGATGTAATGGTGGGATGTCAGCAGGGTGAGACTGATAAAAATTTTGGTTTAAGTATGTTATATGAGAGAAATCATGAAAGCTTTCTAGCTGGCCATGAAATCTAAAGCTCAAACAAGTGTGCTTGTTTAGCTGAAGACTTGGCCGGTAAGAGATGTTAGAGAAAATATAGATATAGGACCCAACTTCTCCTTTTCCTGTGACATCATCAAGGTCGATTCGCCCTTCAATCTTTAGCTCTTTAAGCAGGTTATCTACTTTATTTTTCTGGCTAGGAACAAAAAGTTTTTTAGAGGTTATCACATACAGGTAACCATTTTCTTTCATATGTTTCTTTTCATTCAAGATTTTATTGAAAAGAAAATGTTGCGGGTTATTTTTAGGAAATTTGCTTAAGTTTAAGACGATTCTGTCATAAGTGGAGTTAATAAGCTCACTTTCATTGAGAAGCAAACTTTTTTGCAGATCTCCAGAGTCTTTTCTGTTTAACAAGTGTGAATTAATAGTTTCACTAAGGAAAGACTTTGGTTCTTCTCCTTGCAAGCCCGCAATTTCTGTTAAGAAGGTTAGGAACTGTAATTCCTGGACAACCTTGAGATAAATACCGGACTGAAAATCATTGTTCTTAAAGTCAGGACAAAGAATTTGTTCCCACTTTAAAGATCTGTTTTTGTGTTGGGCCAACCAGTGCGAGAGAGCGAGTGACTCTAGGTTATCCCCAGAAAACTTAGTACTGATAATATCTAATTTGCTGTTACGAGAGGGAAAAATTCGATTGTGGCGATCACCTAAAGTATCTAGCCAGATGGGAAAGTTAATTAGTAAATCGTTAATAAATAACCCAAAACTTTTATGGCTAATTGCATGTGAGTAATCTGTCTTTAAGCCCAGAATACTTTCCGATTTTAACGAAATATTTTTAATAATTTCAGTGATTTTTAAATTAGGGCAAACTTCTTTAAAGCTTAATAATTCATTCTTTAAATCTTCACCTGGCCGGTACCAATTGAAAACATTCTGTTCAAAAGCTTTTGTTCTCAACTCTGTAGAGCTCGCAGTTTGGAAGACTTTAGTTAAGTATGCATTTGGATAGAGAATCGTTTTGAGGTCAAACGGCATTCTCATTTTTTCCTGAAGGGTGAGAATAAAGCGAGTTTTTAATAAGTAAACAACTGCAATTCTAAAACTCAAGATATCAATGAATTGATCAATTTCAATGCGGTATTTAGAGCTTTCACTTCTTAGTTCTGACCAAAACTTGCTATAGTGGTCTAATTCTGTAAAGTTAAGAGCCTTAAAGTCGGAGTAAGAGAGAAATTCGTTATAGATGAGAACTTTTAATCTACGTGATAGTTCTACCTCATGGTAAAACTTAGATTTTGCATCCCTATGCAGTTTATCTAGAACTTGTTTGAAGATTTTAACATCCTTAGAAATAAGGGATTCACCTCTCCAGCCAGGAACAAAATAATTATGAATAGATTGAGACTTTGAGTCTAAGCTATCGAACTCAAAAGGAGTTACAGCTTTATTCTGAGAAGATATCTCAGGCTTAGCAGTATCTGATAATCTCTGAGTGACATTGTTTGTACTAAACCAGTCACCAGGCATAAAACTTTTTTTATTCAATTATTTCTCTCTCTAAACTAAATAAAATTAATTGCTCTCGTGTGAATTTTGCGTCTAAAAAATTTATAATTCCAGCCTCTCTTTGTCATCCAAAAAAGAAAATATTTCCTTGTAAGAATTAAAGGTAAATGTTGCAACGTGTAGGTCCGATAAAACTGACAGTATAATTTTAGGGGGATGCCTCCTAGGAAAGGAATTTTATTTAGAGGAGAGTGGCATGGAAAAGGGCTTTAACGATGATGAACTTGCGGACATCATGAATGAGATCGAAAGCTTGGAAAAAGAGTTCGCTGAGGATACTCAACCAGATCCAGTAGTTACTGAGGAGCCAACAGAGTTAAATCTTAGTGATAAAGATTTGGCCGAACTATCTGAAATGGATAATGAAGAACCTTCAGCAACACAAATAGAAGAGCAATCAGTTGAAGAAACACCAGTTGCTGAAACTAAAGAGAGTACATTAATGCAAGAAGTTACAGAAACATCTGATGTATTAGAAGAACTGAATGAGATGCCAGCAGAACAAGCAACTCCATCATCAGAAACATGGGACGAAAATGTTCATCCAATTACTAGCGCTAAAAAGAGCAGCGCTCCTAAAACGACAGGGGGCCATTCATCAATGAGCTTTACGGTGGAAGGAGACATGAAACTGGATTTAGCTTTTAATGTATCTGGAAAAGAAGTTTATTTGAATATTAGTGAGAATGGTTTTGAGCTGGAGCTAGAGGGCGGAATGAAATTTAGTATTCCACTAGATCAGCTAGATAGTTCCAAAAAATCCGCTTAAATAAAATGTCTATAAAAATCCTAGGTGGCGTAGCAAGGAATTTCGACCTTGCTACTCCTCACAGTAAAAATACTCGTCCCACCTCTGTTATGCTTAAAAGACGCCTTTTCGACTCTGTCCAAGATTTTTCCCATATTGTCTTTGTTGATCTATGCGCAGGAAGTGGTGCCATTGGTTTGGAAGCACTCTCTAGGGGGGCCCAATCTGTGATGTTGATTGAATCAAATAAAAATGCTTTTCGTCTTTTAAAACAAAATGCCCAAAATATAAGAAAGAAGTTTCCAGAGTTGGGAAAAGTGGTGGTTAAGCCTTCTGATTTTAAACGTTGGTTGAAACAAGAGATTACAGAGCTTAACAAACTGCAAGATAAGCTTTATATCTTTTTTGACCCACCTTATGAGCAGGTCCAGTTATATGATGATTTTTTCGCAATGATTAAGGGATTGGAAGTTCCGGCCAAGCTGGTTGTAGAAGCATGTCAGCAAAAAACCATGAAATTCGATCAATTTGCTGAAAAGTATGGAGAACCTGATAAAATTTTTGAGCAGGGCACAAGTTTCTTTGCCATTTATGATCTGTAAAAACTTGCTATAATACTCAAAAATAGCAAGGATTTGTTAATTATGAAAAAATCTGCACTTTACGCAGGGTCCTTTGATCCCTTTACAAATGGCCATTTAGATATTGCAAAAAGGGCCTTAACCATTTTTGATGAGTTAACGATTCTTTTGGCGGTGTCTCCCTCAAAGAAAAACTTTATGAGCATGGATGAACGCATGCATGCCTTGGAAAAGCTTTTTCATGATGACCCAAGAGTAAAAGTAGATCACTGGGAAGGATTAGTCGTTGATTATGTTAAAGAAAAACAAATTCAGGCAATTGTCCGTGGTCTAAGACCTACGGGAGATTTTGAAATGGAATTTCAGATGGCCTCAGCGAATCGTAAATTAAACCCGGATATAGAGACCGTTTTCTTCGTAACGGGAGAGAACTTGTATTATATTTCTTCTTCTTTAGTTAAAGAGATATTTAACTATGGTGGGGACATTACGAAATTCGTTCCTCAGATTATTTATGAGGCGATGGAGAGTAAACGCAAATGATTTTAAGCTCAAGAAGTAAAGAGACTAAGGCCAGTATTACCCTTAAAGTGAATGAAAAAATCACGCAGATGACCCAGGCTGGTAAACACGTTTATAATATGACCAGCGGGCAATTGCCTTTTAGACCGGCTGGCGAGTTTATTACTGCTATTTCCAAGCAATTAAACTTCCTTAAAAGCTACCAATACAGTCCAGTGGCGGGCATGCCAAAGCTACGTCAAAAATTTATGCAATATGTAGAATCAAAACGGGGAATTAATTTTACTGGGTCTAGTGATGATACTCAGTTTGATTGTATTATTAGTAATGGTTCTAAGCACTCCATTTACAATGTATTTGGGGCCTTATTGGATCCAGGAGATGAGGTTATTATCCTGACTCCTTACTGGGTATCTTATCCTGAAATTGTAAAATTTTGGGGGGGAGTACCTATTATCGTTAAGTCCCATGCTTTTGATGCTTATACACCACCGATTGATAAGATTGAGAAGACCATTAGTAATCGCACCAAAGCGATTATTCTAAATAGTCCTAATAATCCAGCGGGGATTCATTATACTGACGAGTGGATGAAAAACTTTGCTGAATTTTTAAAAGACTACCCAGAGCTTATGGTTGTGAGTGATGAACTCTATAGTGAGCTCAATTATTTTGATCCAAAACCAACTTATTTTTATCAACATGATCCTGGGCTTTTAAAGCAAACGATTATCATTGATGGGATATCTAAGTCCTTAGCGTCTACCGGTTTGCGTATTGGTTTCTGTATCGCCGATGCAAGATTAACTGCGGCGATGGCAACCATTCAAAGTCAGACAACTTCAGGACCTAGTAGTTTAATTCAAAACGCCTTGATTGAATTTGATTTTGAAAAAATGGATGGATTTTTTAATCCAGTTAAGGAGCAGTTAAGAGAATGTGCACAGATTGTGATGCGAGCTTTTAGGGATGCTAATCTGGCCCACTGTTATTATCAAACTAACTCCGCTTTTTATTATCTATTGGATTTCTCTCGCATGCCTTTTTTTAAAAATATGGAAAAAGAGCATGAAGAAGAGGACCTTAGTAGTTATATTGTAGATGAGATACTTGAGAAAACGGGTGTAGCTTTAGTGCCGGGATCATCATTTGGTTATCCTAATTCCGCTAGGATGAGTATGACCCTGGAGGTTGCTGTATTCGAAGAGGCCATCGGTAAGCTTATGGCCTATATTCTTGACAAAAAATTGTCGTAAACCGCCAGTTTTTTCCCCCTGCATTGATTTTTTCTTTTCCTATAAAATAGGTAGTGGAGAAGTGTATGCAGCGATTTGCCAAAATTATCATTTTTGCTTTTATTCTCACCTTGGTTTCATGTGCTAAGACAGATGAAGAACAAGTGCGATCTGCAATTGACGAGGCTAATTATTATTTAAGTTCGATGGATTGCACTAGCGCCAAGAATGTCTTGGATGACGTGGGTTTTCAAAGCGATAATGCTCGTTATATTTCTACCTACGCTTCGGTTTATGGCTGTAAGGCTGGTTTTAAAGAATTAGTGTTCTTTACAGAGAATATTTCTAAGGTAAACTCGGCCAGTCTTATGACGTCTTTGGCCCAGTTTGATACTTCCAATGAAACTGTTAATGACAGTGCAGATGTTCAAAATATTCATGATGCCATTTTTACTTTACTAGGTAATGACGGAACAGCTCAACCAGATACCAATGCTAGAAATGCCAAGTTTGGCACAAAAAGATCTGGAGACCTTAGCATGCAAGCCCTTTATCTTATTTTTGTAGCAATGGGTAAACATTTTGCTCTTTATGGTAATGCCGATTTGGATCCAGCCTCTGCAACTTTTGGGCAAAAAGGGAAAGGAGTACTAAGTAATTCTTGTATCTTTTCTTATACAACTCAAGATGCAGTGGATTGGATAAACTCTATCAAACCTGGTTCCTGTACTACAGCTACCGGAAATGAGGGAAGTGATTTATTGGAAGCTCCGGAGACGGACGCTGAGATTAAAACTCGTTTATGTCGCGGCATCGTTTATTACAATAATATGATGGATATTCTTTCCAATATAACTCTTCCTGGAAGTGGAGAGTTAGGAGATGTTGGCAATGTTCAGACGGCACTTGCCCTTCTTATGAACACCGCAGAGTCAGCAGAGATCGCTCCTCCTGGCACTTATAATGATGGTGATCCAAATGGGAAGGACGCCATTTCAACTTTAAAAACAGTTACAGGACAAGCTCAATGTGAAGCTGAAACCATAGAGAGGATAGAGAAGTGGTACGCCATCTTCTTTGAGACAATTTACCAATGATAAGATTGATCATTTTACCATTCATCCTGCTCTCACTTTCAGCACTTGCTGTGGAAGAGCGCTCTTTAGGAAAAAGTCCTAATGGACTGTTGATGGGGGATGCTTATACTGCGCTGGCCGATGATGATTTTACCTTGTTTTATAATCCCGCGCTATTGGCCAGACATAAGGGGTTTAGTCTTTATCCCCTTAACCCTTCCATAACCGCGACAAATATTATTAAAGATCCAGATCGTTTTTCTAATACAGGCACTACCACGACATCTTTTGCTGATGCAGCTTTTAATTTTCCAATGCATATTGGTATTGATTATTCGCCAGGTTTTAAGATGGGAAAATTTGGGATGAGTGCCATGGTAAATTATAATACTAATTTTAACTTACAGAACCAGGTAACCCCCGTGCTGGATATTGATCATCGTTTTGACCGCGGTTTTATTGCCGGTTACGCTCATCCACTTTATGGAAGTTTCACCACCGGCAAAGGTGGCGAGCACTTAGCCTTGGGTTTAAGCGTTAAGTATATTGAAAGAGAGGCCATTTATAATTCTTATAATTTAACAGGAATAAGTTTATTAGATGCGCTTTCTCAAGGTAGTGCAGATGCTATTTTAAATTCCCTGGGTAAAGTAAATGGAAGTGGTTGGGGAGCAGATGCTGGAATTGATTATGTAAAGAGTAATGGGTCACAAACTTTTAGCTTAGGTCTGGCCATTTTGGATATTTATACAGTGATGCACACCAAAGATAATCCTGATAATCTTGAGGTGCAAGACCAGCCTATGCGCATAAATTTGGGAAGTGCATGGAAAGCGACAATGGGGGCAGGTTTTGATCTCACTGTTTCTGCAGATATAAAGCACTTGGAACAGCAAATGGAACTAATGCGTCGAGTGCATTTAGGAGTAGAAGTTGGAATTTCACCTGCGCTAAGTATTATGGCCGGTGTTAACGCTATAGATAATTATAGTTATGGTTTAAAATTAAATACTGGACTTATAAAAATTTACGCAGGATTTTATGGTACGGAAATTGGTGAGAAGCTAGGGCAGCAAGAATCTGACCGTTTCGTCATTTACTTTTCATTATTTCATTTCGGTTTTGACCCTCTTGGTTAAAACAACTGGAGCGTTACACTCGGGTTAATACTTGATTGGCATACCTCATATTTTTCATTAGAATTTTCTTAAGATTAATATTCCAAGTTGGAGGGAATTTTTGACCAATAAAACTAAAACCTTTGTTTTTGATACTAACGTCCTACTTTTTGATCCCAGTTCAATTCATAAATTCGGCCATAATAATGTTTTTATTCCGCTGATTGTTGTGGAAGAACTTGATCGTTTTAAGAAAGATCAAAATGAAAATGGTCGAAACGCGAGGCACTTTGCACGTTTGGTAGATGGCCTTAGAGAAAAAGGTTCTCTAGTTAAAGGAGTTCCTCTAGCTAATGGCGGTCATTTGAGAATAAGTATCTTGCGGGAGCCGGCCACAAAACATGTGGGTATTGATTTATCTATTAATGATAATTTGATTTTGGCCAATGCTCTTTATTTAAAAGAGAATGGCGAAAATGTTGTTCTTATCACTAAGGATATTAACTTAAGACTAAAAGCCGATGCCTTAGGTGTTGTGGCCGAAGATTATGAGACCTCTGAAATAAGTATTGATGAGTTATATTCAGGTCAGCGTTTTTTTGAAGTTAGTGTGCAGCGTTTGTCAGAGTTCGAAAAAAATAGATTCTTGGAATTAACAGAAGACGAACAGACCATGTTTTTTGCCAATGAATATTTGATTGTGCATGAAGAGGGAAATCCCAACCATAGACAGCTTGGCCGATACCATCATAAAAAAGGTGGAATTGTTCCATTGATTAAAAACAGAGAAGGTGTATGGGGAATCCATCCTAAAAATGTTGAGCAACAATTTGCACTTGATGCTTTGTTAAATCATGAAATTAATTTGGTTTCGTTGGTAGGTAAAGCTGGAACGGGGAAAACATTATTGGCCATTGCTGCTGGTTTAGAAGTAGCTATTGGACAACAAATGTATTCACGGGTTTTAGTTTCTCGGCCGATTGTTCCTATGGGAAGAGACTTAGGTTTCTTACCAGGGGATGTTAATGAAAAGTTGGGGCCGTGGATGCAACCGATTTTCGATAATATTGATTTTCTATTTGGAAATCAAAGGGCCAATAACCAGACAACTACCTGGGATGAATTAATCAATCAGGGACTGCTTCATGTTGAGCCTTTAACTTATATTAGAGGGCGTTCATTACCTGGTCAGTACATGATTGTAGATGAGGCGCAAAACCTTACTCCACATGAGATTAAAACCATTATTACTAGAGCGGGTGAGGGAACCAAGATCGTCTTAACAGGGGATAGCGAACAAATTGATAACCCTTATCTAGATTCAATAAATAACGGATTAGTTTATTGTATTGACCGTCTAAAGAAAGAAGAAATTGTGGCCCATACTAAATTGTTACAAGGGGAGAGGTCACCACTTTCTGAGATTGCAAGTGAGTTGTTATAGCTTATGCAAACGCGGAGTTATCAAAGGCGTTATTTAAGAGCACCTTTTTGGCAGGATGTGCTTTACGCCGATGAAGACTTTGTTTTTAAAGGTAAGGCCAAAAATATATCCGAGCGAGGATTACTTTTAAGTGAAATAGGGCATTTTCCTCAGACGCATATTATAAGCTTTATGACGGTGCTACCTCAATTGCCTCGCTTCAAAAATTATGATTTAGATAAATTACGCTCTTTTAATCCAGAAAACCTGGTTGCACAGGTTGTTCGCTTTAAGGCCCAAATTGTCAGGCGCTTTGAGATTGGTTCAGAGATTGATGGGGTTTTCTTAAATCAAATCGGTTTGAGTATAGAGCAGATTCATCCCCATGATCAGCAAAAGATTAATCAGTATGTAGAAGTATTCTCTAGTAATCTGATATATCTATTAGTGTTAATAGATAATTTAAATACCGATAAAAATAATCTGGAGAAGTTCAGAATTTTGTCCGAGTTTTTGGGCTACAATAAAGATGAGAAATTGGCCCTATTACGCAAGCAAGTGGAAGATGATTATAGCAGTTTACAGTGGAACTAGTAGAACTTATTAAGTGTATTGCTTTAACTGCTTAACTAAATCTTGCTGTAAAATGAGAAACTGTTCCAGATCCTTAACTTCTTCACTATCCCAACTTTCCTCTTTTTCAAGTTTATCAACTAGAATTTTATTTAAAACTTCCAAGCGAAGAGAATTGTTGATGAAATCATGTCTTAGTTTACTGAAATCCCCCATACTCTTTTTATTGCTCAGTGAATAGGTTTTCCATCTTACTTCTAATATTGGCCGAAAATTGATTGATCGTATTGGCCATATTATTGGATTCTACTCTTCGGGCCAATTCTTCCATAATGAGTGCACTCTTTAGTAGAAACTCTTGGGAAAGCTCTTCTTCGTTAACTTTGTTAATCACATAATTGGCTTCATACTGTAAGTCT
>JBFEUX010000225.1:0-4548 GCA_041547255.1 Bacteriovoracaceae bacterium | reverse complement strand
TACGGGAATTGTAGAAAAAAAGAATGCTATCAAAGGAAAGTATTTTAAGGAAGGTCAAAGTTTCTTTAATCTGGTTGATTTAAGTACCCTCTGGGTTGAGCTGGATGTTTACGAGCATGATTCAGCTCTAGTCAAAATAGGGCAATCAATAGAAATAGAATTTAGTGCTTATCCGGGCGAGTTATGGAGCGGTACTATTGACTTTATCAGTCCTGTCTTAGATCAAAAAACCAGAACACTTAAAATTAGAACAACTCTTGAAAATCTTGAGGGTAAATTACGTCCTGGAATGGTGGGAACTGCGTCAGTTACTTTGCAGCTGGACTCAATGCCACTTGTAATTCCTCGAACGGCCATTATTGATACAGGTGAAAGAAAAGTTGTTTGGCTAGATACGGGGAATAACTCATACCAGGCAAAAACAGTAAGAACTGGGTTTGAATCAGAAGGCTATGTCGAAGTAAAACATGGGCTTAGGGAAGGAGAAAAAGTCGTGATAGACGGAAACTTCTTATTAGATGCTCAGGCACAACTATTCGGTGGATATGAAGATATGCCTTCATCCACTGGGCACCAACATCATTAAGGATTAAGCATGATTAAATTTTTAATCGAACATGCAATTAAGTATAGAGTTTTTGTCGTTATTGGCTTTGTTGTCTTAGCTATTGCATCGATATTTGCTATCAATAATGCGAGAGTTGATGCTATTCCTGACATTGGCGAAAACCAGCAGATTGTATTTACGCAGTGGAGTGGGCGCTCTCCCAAAGATATTGAAGAGCAAATTACTTATCCTTTATCCATTTTGTTACAAGGGATTCCTGGAATTGATAGGGTACGCGGGACCAGTGCTTTTGGTTTTTCCACTGTGTATATTATTTTTAAAGATGATGTAGACTTTTACTGGTCAAGAAGTAGGGTTTTAGAAAAGCTTGCGACGGCAAAAAGTTTTCTCCCACAAGGTGTTGTTCCTACTATGGGACCAGATGCGACAGGGCTTGGGCAAGTTTTCTGGTATACTCTGGAAAATGACCACGATAGCCCTCATCCTAAGTCACTGCAAGAATTGCGCTCCATTCAGGACTTTTATGTGCGCTATCTTTTACAATCAACGCAAGGAGTTTCAGAAGTTGCAAGTATTGGCGGGTTTGTAAAAGAGTACCAGGTAGATGTAGATCCTAATAAGATATTTGCTTTTGATATTCATTTTCCACAAATTATTAAGGCCATAAAGAATTCCAATATTGATGTTGGCGCTGAGGTTATTGAGGAAGGCGATCGGGAAATGATTGTCAGAGGTATTGGCTTTTTTAAGAGCATTAGTGATATTGAAGAGGTTGTGGTTGCGGTTAAAGACGGAACCCCTATAAGGGTTAAAGATCTTGCCAGTGTACAAATAGGGCCAGCCTTTAGAAGAGGTGCCTTGGATAAAGATGGCCAGGAAGTAGTTGGTGGTATTGTTACCATGAGGTTTGGAGAAAACCCAAAAAATGTGATTGAGCGGGTAAAAAACAAACTCAAAACTATTGAAGATGGACTTCCCAAAGGTGTTAAAATAATTCCTTTTTATGACCGCTCTATTTTGGTTGAGAAAACTATGGCCACCGTTTATTCAGCTCTAACGGAAGAAATAATCATCACCATGGTTGTGATTATGGCCTTTTTATTACATTTTAAATCATCTATTCTAGTCAGTTTAACTCTACCTTTTGGGGTGGGGATAAGTTTTATACTGATGAATATACTGGGGATTGATTCTAATATCATGAGTCTTTCAGGTCTTGTTATTGCCATTGGATCCATGGTGGATATGGGGATTATCATGACGGAAAATATCTATTCGCATCTGGCCGAAAAACCAGGGCTGGATAGTAAAGAAAGAATTGCCGTGATAACAGAAGCTGCTAAGGAGATAGGGCCTGCCATCTTAACTGCTGTACTGACAACGATAGTTACTTTTATTCCCGTTTTCGCTCTCGAGGGGGCGGAAGGCAAATTATTTATTCCCTTGGCCTGGGCAAAGACCTTGGCCATGTTAGGAGCTGTCTTTGTGGCGATATTTCTAACACCTGTTTTGTCTATCTTTTTACTTAAAGGTGAGTTGAAGCCTATCCAGCAAAATAAAGTAAGTAAGTTCATTGTAGATAGCTACCGCCCTACACTTAATTGGGTGTTAGAGCACAGGAAATTATTTTTATTAGCTCCTATTGTAAGTATTGTGTTCGCAGTCTCAGTTTATACCTTTATAGGTAAGGAATTTATGCCCTCTCTTAATGAGGGGGATATTCTGTATATGCCAGTTACAACTCCAGATGTAAGTATTACGAAGGCCAGAGAGCTATTGGCCTATACAGATAAAATTATCAAGCAACATCCCTTAGTCGAAACTTCTGTGGGAAAACTTGGCAGGGCGGATACTAGTTTAGATCCCGCACCAGTTGCCATGTTCGAAACGTTGATCAAGCTTAAGCCAAAGTCAAGCTGGCCTTGGGGAAAAGACATACGTCAAATCATGAGTGAGCTTGATGAAATGTTACAAATACCTGGAGTGGTTAATTCTTGGGATTTTCCTATTCAAACCCGTATTGGCATGATTTCTACTGGTATTAAAACTCAAGTAGCTGCAAAAATATTTGGTAAAGACTTAAATAAACTTGAGAAAATAGGCGCAGAGGTGGCAAAGATTGTGGGAAAAATTCCCGGGGCCTATGGAATTTATGCAGAACAAATAAGTGGAAAGCCCTATATTGAGTTTGAAGTTGATCGAGTTGCGGCGAGTCGTTATGGTGTTAACACTGGAGATGTAAATGCTATTATCCAGACAGCAGTTGGGGGAATGAAAATTGATCAAATGTATGAGGGCAGAGAGCGTTATCCTATTAGAGTAAGATACAAAAAAGAGTTAAGGGATCGCCTAGACAATTTAAAAAACATCTTAATTGCCACTCCTACGGGAAAACATATTCCTATCAGTCAATTGGCCGATATCAAAGTGACTGTAGGCCCGGCCATGATTCAATCCGAAAATGGCTTAATGAGATCAACGGTTCAGCTTAACGTTAAAGATCGGGATATTATTAGCTTTGTAAAAGAGGCAAAAGAAAAAGTTAATAAGGGTATTGATTTACCTACGGGGTATTCAATCCAGTGGGCCGGACAATATGAGAATCAAGCGCGTGCCAATAAACGTCTTATGCTTTTGATACCATTATCGCTTTTAATTAACCTTATCATTATCTATTTTGGTCTCCAATCCTTCACTCTAAGTTCAATTGTTTATACGGCCGTTCCAATCGCAGCTTCAGGAGGATTAATTTTGCTTTGGTTAGGTGGTTTTAATACCTCGGTGGCGGTGTGGGTAGGCTTTATTGCTCTTTTTGGTATTGCTGTTGATGACGGGGTTGTTATGATGACCTTTCTTAAAGAGGCGATGAATAAAGAGCAAGTGCATAATTGGAATGATTTGAAAAAGGTCATAAGTATTGCAGGTAGTAGGCGTATTCGCCCTCTGCTTATGACTACAGCTACAACTATTACAGCACTACTACCAGTTATGTGGTCAACAGGTCAGGGGAGTGAGATTATGAAACCCATGGCAATACCCATTTTAGGCGGAATGTGTATTGAGCTGATTTCATTATTTGTGGTTCCGGTTATTTTCAGCTTTGTTTATGAAAAGAAAATTTCTTCTTTCCATTCCAAGGACCTTTGATAGGGATTACATCGGGTAGGAGACTTTAAAAAGTGAATATTCTTGTAAAGAGCTGGGTCAAGTTGATTGTATGCTAAGAATCCAAGCAAGAGTTCTTTGAGAGGTTTCTTTTCCCGACTGGTAAAGAAAATCGGTTTAGTTTTGAACTGCTTTTTCATTGCATGGGATATTTTTTTAAACTCAAGCTTATTATCTTTATAGGCCTTAAAGAGAACCGTATCGCTGGGATCAAACTTATCCCTTTGTGAGACGTATGCCTTTTGTACGATATTAGTCATAGCAATGCCATGTTGTCGTAGTAATGCTTTTTTTTGTTTTATACTAAGGTTTTGCGCCTCTAAACCTAGGCTGTATTGCAATACTTTCCAAAAATGATTGCGAGAATCATTGTAATAGAAGTACTCCTGCTCAGGGGCAATGCCATCGATAGTCCTGGCGTTAATAGATCCCATCGTACCCAGTATAATAAATTGGGTATTGCTGGGTGCTATGCTGGGGATAAAGTCTTCGTGTATGGGCATAAATTTTAATAACATTAGTTTAATAAACTGGTAAACTTTTCTTTAAAAAATGCCGAAAAGTCGGTATGATTATTTCTAATATGTTGAAATTATTGTTGATGTTAGTGTCAGCGCTTACGTTACAGGCTTGTAATAGTGGCCAGGCGCAAGATTTAGTTATTGAAGATAAACCAGATAAAAATACTACGAAACCTTTAACGGTTTCTAAATTTGGTGAAGTTAAAAAAGGACAGGGTCTTTATCAGGCACTGAAATCTGTCTCTATTGATAATGCTATGGCCCTACAGCTTATCAATGCACTTCGCGACGAGG
>JBFEUX010000102.1:0-9643 GCA_041547255.1 Bacteriovoracaceae bacterium | reverse complement strand
TTACCAGCATGCTACCCAAAGATCAGTTTATCAAAACGATTGCGGTTAAATAGTGTGCAGAAATATTAAAATTTAAATCATACTTCAGTCTAAAAAATGCTGCCACAACCTTCAAAACAATCAAAATAAATAGCTACCGAACAAAAAATCAATGTCTGGCCGAGTTTAAGAATTTCAAGCAAGACCTTAAGTCTCCCTATCTTTGCGCCATTATTGAAAAGATAAGAGATTTAAAAACAAAAACGGTGCAACTTAGAAACTTACCCAAAACCAACTATAAATCCAGGGCCTCACTCCAAAAAGAAATTCGCGAGGCCAGGACTTATGATAAAATACTAAATGGCAAAGCAAAAGAGATGCTAGAAGGCTACTGCTTAAACCTGAATCAGCCGGCCCAATATTGTGAAAATTATTTTAAGCAAAGTTTTTGGAGCAAAACTAATGCCGAATCTTCTAAGTCAGAAATTTTAAAAGCATATTGTCCGCCTGGGAAAAGAAAACAATGCCTGGCCAACCTAAATCAAAAACCAGAATATTGTCATTATGCTGCTCAAAACTATCCGGCCCTATTTCCCAAACCAGATTGTGACAGTATTTCGACTGCCTTACTAAACTCTAGAATTCAATCATACTATCAGGATTGCCCAACACTTGTAGGTAATGATTCTGTTACAAGTTTTTCCAGGCTACTCAATCATTTTGAGCAGTACCTGAAGAAACCCTTTACTCAATGCGAGCTTAACTCGACCTTTCCTTTTGCCAAGGCCAGTGAAGAGTTAGATGTATTTCAATCATGGGGGGTTAAGGTTTGCTTTATCAACAAGCTTAATCAAAATAAAAAAGAATGTTACCCAACCGTATTAGGAGATAGTGGAGATAATAAACTTTCTTTAGCAAATACCATATATAAAATTGCTTCACGCACAAAAGGATACGCTGGTAATCGCTGTGAAGTCATAAGTAAAAAACAATACCGACCATCCCTCTTAAAATTTCAAACAGGATGTTTTATTATACGCGATTTGGAAAATTGTACGGGAGTCCAGTGTAAGCTGGAGGTTTTTCTTGGTGAACTTAAGTTTAAAGACTTTTTTATAGAGCCTAATCTCAATTTTAACCTTTTGCCCATAGACTTTATTAATGAGAACAAAGCCATGGTTAATCGCTATAGCAAAGTAAAAAAGAAAAACAGCAAGGCCATTAAAAATATCACCGCTTTTTTAAGTACATTTAAGAACCATAAAAAAGCTCTTTATATTGGGATTGGCTGTGCTGAGGACCTTTTGCCAAGTTTTTTCTACAGAAGATTCTTAAATCAATGTAGTCCCCTGCCATTTTTGGTTGATGGATTCATTGAGAACGAGAAAACATACTCCTTGATAACAAGGACCTCTATTGATCAAATTAATTCGCCAAGAATTATTCCTTGGACGCAACTTTTTGCCGGTATAAAACAATATCAATTGTTACACCCAACGGGAGCATGGGGGTTTTATGCGATCTATTAAGTTCATTTTCTTATTTATCTGCATCAATATCAGCTACGCCCAGGTCGAGTTACAAACCAAGCAAGCAATTAATAAAATCAGATATATCACCAAAGATGGTAAAATTACCTATTACCAAAAAAATTCTGGCGAATTTCAAATGTCTACAAACTATAGCTTCGCCACCGTAATAAAAAAGGAAAAGAACACCCAATACCTCGCCCATGCCAGTTCAACTCAAAAACGCCTTGCGATTGAAGTAGATGCCACTCATTTTTCTCATATGAACTTGAGAAAAAACCATGAAATCTACGTCGCGTTGTTTGGCAAAAAAGGAAATGCCACAAAAATTGCTGATGGTGTTAATCCTCAACTACACCTAGAAGACCAGTGGCTTAGTTATTACGACTTACAGCAACGAATCATTTATTTTCATAATTTTTCGACTGACTTGAAAGATAAGAAAAAACGCACAATCAAGATGAGCCACCACCTTAATCCTTATCATATTCCTGATATCGTTATGCTGACTCCAAATGATGTCCTCTATACCGATATTAATAAAAGTGGGCATATGGCACTACTTCTCTACTCTTTTGTAGAGGGATCATTCACAACTGTCTATAAGACAAAAAAACCTGGAAATAAAATTGACTACTGTACCTTAAAGAACAAAATCATTATTGGTGAGTTTCCCTTTAATGGAGTCCAATCCGAAAGTGCTATAGTTGGCGTCGATATATTTAATAACAAATTTAAAAATTTCATTAGTTATTATTCAAGTAAAATGGGAGACCTTGGTAATTTAAAATGTCTCAACAAAAAAGTTTACTTTATAAAGACTATATCTAAAGACAACACACTAAATGATAAAAATACAGAAGTAGCAAGCCTTGACCTTGCTAGCAAAGAAATAAAGATCGAGAGCAAACTAGAAAAAGTATCTCAAATAACTGTTATGGGAGAAAAACTGATTGCTTCCAGAAAAGGAAAGTACTATTTAATATACGGACAAAATACAACGCAATCTGATAAAATCTCTGAAGAAGGTGAGGAATAATGAAGCTATTAATCACTACCCTTTTTCTTTTATGCATCTTCAAATCAGCTTTCGCCAACCTTGACAATATTTCTGTTAACTCAAAATCTGTGCCCTATATTATTGAGCTCATCATCGATCACCTGAAAAAAGTTCCTAGTGAAGAGTATGCCAGTGAAGAAATCATCACTCGCCTTAATGAGCTTAATGAAAATCTCAGTTATCTGGATCACGTGAATCGCACCTTTTTTATAACATCAGAAACATATAAATTTCTGCTCAACTACCACTTTAATTCTATTTCCTTTGACAATAAAATCTCTCCTGCCCTTATCAAGGATATTCAGGAAAAATACCAACTGAATCAAAAAGTTTACACTTCATTTGCCAAGTTCATTATAGATAGTACGATTAATGATTTCGAACCACATTTGCAAAATGGGCTATTGGAGAAGTATTCAAGCAAGAAATTGTATCAGGCCAGAAACAGAGAAGGAGTCCGCGACTTCAAGTTAAAATTAAAATATCTAGGTTCCTGGTTGAATGCAATGGTAAACCTTGGACCTAGCAAATTTAATGAGTTTCTTACTCAATTAATTCAGCAACTTTTAGATAGTCTTGCTTCTCAATCTCAAATTTTTAAATTACATCGGCCAATTCAAGCTCAAAAATACCCAAATTTATTCGAAGGCACACTGCTAATAGCACCTGCAGCTGAGAAGAGTAACACGAGTGAAAAAGATGAAACGACATCCCCTGCCGATAATAAAGAGAAAGCCATAAAAGCGGTGAAAGAAATTAAAACGCCGGATACAGACAATGCCTCAGAAGAAATTGATAAATTAATTGAAAAAATCCCTGAATAAGGACAAGACATAAATAGTCTTATTTAAAAAATATATTATCATATTCCAGAACCAACAATACCACTTGATACATCAGTGCTATCGTATGCTCCCGACATATCCCAGCCAGGGTCTTGTGTTGTGTTATTTGGTGTTGTAGTCATATTCTGCATCAAAGGCTCACCACTAGTGTTTATATGTATTGGAGCATCAACATTGACAAATGTGTTGTTTATAACACTACCCTCCGGAGCTAAATCACGATAACCTTCTGTATCTATTTTTAACCCAAAGTATATACCCCTGGTTGTATCCTTGATATAATTACCAGTAACAGATACATTCGTAGCTGCTTCCCTAAAGTTATTAAGACTTCCATTGTACCCACCATTGGATATTTGTATTGCCCCTAGGTTTCTACTGTTCGTGGCTTCAAAGTAGTTATTTCTTATGACATGGTTTTTATCTATAACATCAATTCCACCACTTCCAATGAAATAGTTGTTTTCAAGGATTCCATCTTTTCCTGCCCTAAAGTTTAATCTCTCGCAGTCTCTGAATGTATTGTTTCTAAGTATTGTTCCATTCATTTTTGCATTGATCGGTTTTTTGGTTCTTAAGAAGTAGTTATTCTCCATTACGAACTCATCATTTTTATATTCATCTCTACCGAAGTTCCAACCTGGCTGGCCAAAATCTTCTCCTAATCCTGTATCGTCAGTATGTGAGATACGAAGTCTATTTTGTATGACAGTTTCAGGGTTTAGGTCTACAAAGTAATTATGGTGTATATAATGTTTTGATGGGGCTGCATCATCTGCATAACTTGACATAAATATCAATGCAATAGATAGCCCTGATGCAAGGTTTTTCATTGTGGAATGATCTATTTCTGTTCTGAAGTTATTTGATGTTTTGATGTAGTATGGTTTACCCGCATTATCAAATGTAGTTAGCGTAATTCGACAGTCATTTCCTGTCACTTCAACCAAAGAACTATTACCAGTAATTTTTAGTTTAGATAATACGATATTATTACCAGCGAGTTTTATGCCAGAACTAAAGATCGCTTGATTCTGGTTTGCAGCTTCGACACATACTGCTGCAGAGTTACCATTTAATGTTACTGCACCATATGTTCCATCGCTTACAATTATCTTTGTCGATACACTAGCATTTGACACTGCTGAAGCTAAAGCAGAAGCACTATTTACACTGACAGTAGCAGCGTAACTATCTGTACAGCCAGCACTACTTGCTAGACGATCTGTCACTGTCGAGGTTGAAGACTCTACCACTGTAGTACTCGTAGTTTTCTCAATCTTAAGATCGTCAAAAAATCCAAATTTAGGATCGAGGTTTCCATCAACAAAAAGGGCAACTCTGATAACTTGAGTTTGAGGTGTAAAACTTAAGTTATTAAAGTTTACTAAGTTATCAGTAGTATCAATAGAGTTAGACTTTACAAGAGAATTACCAGCATCAAAGTTTGATCCGTCAAAAACTTCAATAAAGATAAAATCACCTGCAGCAAGAGATGTGACTCCCGTCGCTGTTAACATATACTTTATTCCACTTTCAACGTTGAAGTCCTTAAAGGCCACAACCTGTCCACTTGTTCCATTAACTCTCAAATGGCCATAGCTTGATCCAAACGTTCCACTCGTAACCGTTCCTCCCATGACATTCCATTCTAAGGAATCCGTATCGGCTTCAAAAAGATATGCTGTGCTTGGAATATCGACTGGGGCCAGTATCGAGGGGGTAGGCTCAGCTACTACTGCCACACAAGTGTTGTTTTGCAGTTCATACCCACTAGCACAAGAAATCGCGACACAACTACCACTATCTACCCAGGCATTGTTTTGACAAACTTGATTTTGTTTGGATTCTGTTGCGTTTTCTAAAATACAGCTAATACTTTGAACTTCACCTTCTTGGCAGACGACAGGCTCTGTAACAGTGACCACTGCGACACAAATATTGTTTTGCAATTCATACCCACTAGCACAAGAAATCGCCATACAGCTATCACTATCTACCCAGGCATTGTTCTGACAAAGCTGACTTTGTTTAGCCTCTGTTGCGTTTTCTAAAGTACAGCTAATACTTTGCACATCACCTTCTTGGCAAATCATTGGATCTGACGGTTTTTTCCCTTTACCATTATCACTATTGGGCAGTCCGCCCTTGGCCGCACTATCGATACTTGAAATATCTTCTTTAATAACAGAGTTCTCATTTAAACAACCAGTAAAAGAAATTATCAGCAAAGTTAAGCTAAGTGTTTGTGAAAGAGTTTTCATCTGGTAGTCCCTTAGTGTTTAGTCAGTATCTATTTGATTCTAATAGCTCACGCTATTTTTCGGAAAAATCATGTGTAACTACACTTAATTATTGATAAATTCAGGAGACTGGTGCCTCAAAAAAAAGGCATATTGGACACACTTAGGTGTAATTTTCCCACATAGCTGTTGTTTCTAAGATTTTGTATAATCAAATTATGAAAAAACTTATTATGCCACTCATTTTATTTGCGCTACCGGTTCAAGCAAAAGTCTATAATTCATTTATGTGCTACAGCCAAACTGATACAGTTGTCTTATTTGGTATTTTAACTGAAAAGCCAATGTTACAGATCTCGTATGGTAGACTTGAAAATAATCCCACATGGATTGATCTAAAAGTGACAGATTACAGCAGACAAAGCGATAGCATTGCGGCCCAAGGTTTGTATAAAGGTAAGAAAATGATCTCCCTACAATCACAAAATGGTTGGGGAAAGGCCAATATTGACCTCACTGCATTTCCAGGAACTGAAAATACTCGCTTTTCCAATGAGGATATACTTTGTTACTTTGGACGCTTTCAAGACTAATTTTTTCTAATTTCCACATCTCCAGCATTTATAAACCATCTTTAGAGGCTTAATTGCCCATATTTAAAATTAACAAGACGGCCCAAATCTGTTAAAAATAGTAATATTTTAAAACGAGAGTAACACATGGCACCATCAAAAAAGACATATAAGGGTTGTAGGGACTTCTATCCTCAAGACATGCGCGTTAGAGATTTTTTATTCGACCGCATGCGAATCATTGCTGAACAGTTTGCTTACGAAGCTTTTGACGGACCACTACTAGAGGAAGTGGCCCTGTATAAAGCAAAGTCCGGGGAAGAGTTAATCAATGAACAGATCTATTCTTTTACCGACCGAGGTGGAAGAGAAGTTGCCATTCGACCAGAAATGACCCCTACCCTAGCACGTATGGTTGCCAATATCCATAAACAAGCGGCTAAGCCTTTGCGCTGGTATGCCATCCCCAATCTCATGCGCTATGAAAAACCACAAAGAGGTAGAGTTCGGGAACACTGGCAATTTAATGTCGACATTTTTGGGGCCCCAACTAATCTAGGTGAAGTTGAAATCCTAGAGCTGATTGTCAGCTTTCTCACAAGTTTTGGTGCAACTAATGAAATGTTCTCAATTCTGCTAAATGATAGGCGTGTTGTGGACAGTGTTTTTACAACACTTCTTAGCTTAGATGAGGATTCTTCTTATAAATTATATAAAGTTATCGATAAGGCCAAAAAAGTTTCTTTAGAAAAACTCGATCAAATGATCAACGAGATTTTGGTTAAGTCTGAACAACAGCAAATTTTTAAAGATTACTTGAATATTGCAAACTTCGAACAATTAAACAGCTTTCTTGCTAAATATAAAATCGAAGAAAACTGCCAAGAATTCGTTAATTTTGTGTCTTTGATTAAAGATCAACCATACACTCCGTTTATTCAATATGATCCAACTATCGTCAGAGGTTTGGATTACTACACGGGAGTTGTTTTTGAAATATTTGATAAGCATCCTGATAATAACCGTGCTATCGCCGGAGGGGGAGCTTATGCCAATCTTTTACAAATTTTTAACGAGACTCCCTTGGCAGGTATTGGCTTTGGATTAGGAGATGTAACCTTAAGAGACTTTCTTGAAACTCATAAACTACTCCCCGACTTATCCAAGCCAGAACACGATCTTATCATTTATTACACTGACGATAATAATCAAAACAAATCTTTTGAACTTGCCCGTAAGCTTAGACAAGAGCAGCTTAAAATTGAATGCAATTTAGGTACGATTAAATTTAACAAAATTATCAAATCGGCAGAAAACAAGGGGTACACCTTTGTGGCCATTGTTGAAGAGCGCGATGGAAAAGCACAGGTGCAAATTAAAAATCTGAAAGATAGAGACAATAAGTTTTTTAACCTAAATGAAACTCAAGAAATAATAGATTTTATAAAGTAAGGAAAAAATATGACTGTTGAAAATACTTTACCAAAGACATTTGACCCTAGTGGAGTAGAAGACAAATGGTATAAGCAATGGGAAGAAGGTAAATACTTCAAGCCAAGAGCTTCAAAAAATAACAAGGAGCCATACGCTATTCTTATGCCACCACCTAATGTCACTGGTAAACTACATATGGGACATGCTCTCAATCACAGTATCATTGACTTACTTATTCGTTTCAAAAGAATGCAAGGCCATGAAACGCTATGGATACCAGGACAAGATCATGCGGGTATCGCCACTCAGGCCAAAGTTGAACAAAAAATTTATCAAGAAGAAGGTAAAACCAAGCACGATCTTGGCCGTGAAAAATTTCTAGAGGAAGTTTGGAAGTGGAAAGAAGAATACGGCGGACATATCATGCAGCAATTCAAAAAGCTGGGTGACTCTTGCGATTGGGATTATTTTACCTTTACGATGGATGAAGGGCCCAGCAAAGCTGTTAAGAAGTTTTTTGTTGAAATGTATAACGAAGGGCTTATTTACCAATCAGATTATATTATCAACTGGGATCCGGCCCTACAGTCGGCAATTTCTGATGCAGAAGTTGAACATAAAGAAATTAATGGGCATTTCTATCATTTACACTACCGTGTAAAAGACTCTAACCAAGTACTAGAGATTGCCACAACTCGTCCAGAAACTTTATTTGGGGATACTGCTGTTGCTGTTAATCCTAACGATGATCGTTTTGAACATTTAATTGGAAAAATGGCGATCGTTCCTATTTGTAATCGCGAAGTACCAATAATCGCTGATGAGCATGTCGATATGGAAGTTGGGACTGGCTGTTTAAAGGTGACTCCAGGGCATGACTTTAACGATTATGAAATTGGAAAACGCAATGAACTCGAGATCATTAATATTCTTAATGAGGACGGTACTCTTAATGAAAATGCTCATGCTGTTGCAGGTTTAGCAGCTAAGGAAGCAAGGAAGAAAACTATTGAATTGCTTAAAGAATCTGATGCTTTAGTTAAAACTGAAGATCATGTTCACCAGGTTGGCCATTCCCAACGTTCCGGAGCTGTCGTTGAACCAATGGTATCGACTCAATGGTTCCTCAATACCGAAAAGATGGCCGAGATTTCTGTAAAAGATGTTGAAGATGGCAATATGACCTTCTTTCCCAAGGGTTGGGAAAATACCTATTTCTCTTATCAACGTAACCCAAGACCTTGGTGTATCTCCCGTCAACTTTGGTGGGGACATCAAATCCCGGTATACTACTGTCAAAACTCTGAATGTAACCATACCTGGGCCTCAGAACATGAAGAAACCAAATGTCCAAGCTGTGGTGAAGAAAAAATTCAACAAGATCCTGATGTTTTAGATACATGGTTCTCTTCCGGTCTATTTCCACTTAATACTCTTGGTTGGCCAGATAAAGAAATGATGGAGCAAAAAGGCTTCGATAAATTTTATCCTTCTGCCGTCTTAGTTACTGCTTTTGATATTATCTTCTTTTGGGTCGCCAGAATGATGATGATGTCTCACAAAGTAACAGGTAAAGTGCCTTTTAAAGATACCTACATCCACGCCATCGTAAGAGACAAGGATGGCGTTAAAATGAGTAAATCCTTAGGAAACGTTATCGATCCTCTTACGCTTATCGAAGAAACTGGCTGTGATGCCATGAGATTTACTCTGCTAGTTAGCTCGGGATACAATAGAAATATCAACCTGGATCCAGCCAAAGTCGAAGGTTATAGAAATTTTATCAATAAAATCTGGAATGCTTTTAGATTTATTCAACCATACCTAGAGAATGCTAATGATCAGGCAATTGAAATTGATCAGCTTCACCACCATGAAAAATGGATTCTTAGTGAATTAAATGAAGTCATAAAAACAGTAACGGAATCTTTTGAAATTTATCGTTTTGATGATGCATGTAATACTATCTATCAGTTCGTTT
>JBFEUX010000031.1:0-20260 GCA_041547255.1 Bacteriovoracaceae bacterium | reverse complement strand
CCTTTGCATTTGAATAAGGTCGAAAGTACGATGGTGTTTGAAACAGCTAAGGGCTTTGTTGCAGGAGTTGCAGGACCTCATTATCCTGCGCCCGTTAAGGCCATCGAAGTTATGCAAAAAGCTGCGATGAAAGAAAGAAACGAAGCTTTGGAAATTGAAGCTGATGCTTTTGCCCAGCTGGCGACTACTGATACTGCACATTCCTTAGTTAAAGTCTTTATGGGCGATCAGTACCTTAAAAAAATTGGAAAAAAGTTAACCAAGGGCTCAGAAAAAATAAATCAAGCTGCCGTATTAGGAGCAGGAATTATGGGAGGAGGAGTTGCTTATCAATCAGCTTCGAAAGGAACTCCTATTATCATGAAAGATATCAATCATGGGGCAATTGAGTTGGGCTTAACTGAGGCCACTAAACTTTTAAATAAACAGCTATCCCGCAAAAAAATTGATGCCACTCAAATGGCAACGACTCTTAATATGATTCAACCAACTCTTAGTTACGGTGATTTTGAAAGCGTAGATATTGTGGTTGAAGCCGTTGTAGAGAATGTGAATGTAAAGAAGAGTGTTCTAAAAGAGTTAGAAGGACAAGTGAAGCCGGGAACAATATTAACGTCTAATACTTCGACAATCTCAATTACAGAGCTGGCAAAAGATTTAAAATACCCAGAAAACTTCTGCGGAATGCACTTTTTTAATCCGGTTCACCGTATGCCTTTAGTGGAAGTCATTCGTGGAGAAAAAACCAGTGATAAGGCCATTGCCAGAACTGTTAAATATGCGATGCAAATGGGAAAAACACCAATCGTTGTTAATGACTGCGCTGGTTTTTTAGTAAACCGTGTTCTTTTCCCTTACTTTAACGGTTTTGCCAAGCTGATTGAAGATGGGGTGGACTATCTAAGAATTGATAAGCTGATGGAGAAATTTGGTTGGCCAATGGGACCTGCCTACCTTTTAGATGTTGTGGGGATTGATACTGGTGCACATGCCAGCAAGATTATGGCGGACGCTTTTCCTGATCGCATGCAAATGGAAGGAAAAACTATTATCGATATCATGTATGAAAACAAGCGCTATGGACAAAAGAATGCAGTTGGATTTTATAAATATGAAATGGATAAAAAAGGCCGTCCTAAAAAAATTGTAGATAAAACAACTAATGACTATATTAAACAAGTAGTGAAGAGTACTAAAGATGTGACAGATGAGGAAATCGTCCAGCGCATGATGCTTCCTATGATTTTTGAATGTGCCCGTTGTTTGGAAGAAGGAATCGTTAATACGCCACAAGAAGTGGATATGGGACTCTTGTTAGGACTGGGCTTCCCTCCATTTAGAGCTGGCGCCATGAATTATGCAGACTCGATTGGAGCTGCGAATTTGGTAAAACTTTCAGATAAGTATGCATCCATTGGAGGCATGTACTTAGCGACTGAGGGTATTAAAAAAATGGCAACTGAAAATAAAACTTATTATTAAAAGGATATAGCAATGAAAAAGGTCGTAGTTATCGATGCTGTAAGAACAGCTATGGGGAAATCAAAAAATGGATCTTTTAGAAATACGCGAGCTGAGGATTTATCAGCGGCCCTCATGGAAGCATTACTTGAAAGAAACCCTAATGTGAATCCTGCTGACATTGAAGATGTCATTTGGGGATGTGTACAACAAACTTTAGAGCAGGGTTATAACATAGCTAGAAACGCACAACTTATGACGAGAATCCCAAAAACAGTTTCGGCACAAACGATAAACCGCTTATGTGGTAGTTCAATGACGGCTTTACATATGGCCGCGCAAGGGATCATGAGTGGACAAGGTGAAATCTACATGGTCGGAGGAGTTGAGCATATGGGGCATGTTCCTATGACTCATGGAGTGGACTTCAATCCGCATTCTTCTAAAGTCATTGCAAAAGCTGCTGGGAATATGGGGATTACCGCAGAGCTATTAGGTCGTATGCACGGTATAGATCGTAAGGCGCAAGATGAATTTGCTTTACGCTCTCATCAAAATGCCAAACGTGCCACTGAATCAGGACGTTTTAAAGATGAAATAGTTCCAGTGCTGGGAACGGATGAAAATGGATTGCCCGTTATGTTAGACAAAGACGAGGTTTATCGCGAAGATGCTAGTATAGAAGCACTTAATAAACTAAGACCAGTTTTTGACCCTAAAGGGGGGACGGTAACAGCGGGAAATGCATCGGCACTTAGTGATGGTGCTTCGGCAATCTTAGTGATGAGTGAAGATAAGGCAAAAGAGCTAGGTTTGGAGATTATGGCCTATGTAAAATCTTTCGCAGCAGCCGGATGTGATCCATCTATTATGGGATATGGACCGGTGCCAGCTACTCATAAAGCGCTTAAGAGAGCAGATCTTAAAATTGAAGATATTCAGCTTTGGGAATTAAACGAAGCTTTTGCTGCGCAATCTCTTCCAGTGCTTAAAGACTTGGGGCTAGCAGAAAAAGCAAATGAAATCGTAAATGTTAATGGGGGAGCAATCGCTCTTGGCCATCCGCTTGGATGTTCTGGTGCCAGAATCTGTGGAACCCTTTTACATGAAATGAAAAAACGTGATCTTAAATACGGTGTCGCTACCATGTGTATTGGTCTGGGCCAAGGTGTGGCGACGGTATTCGAGCGGCCATAGTAGCGGTGGAAGAAATTTTAAAGTAATGGTTTGAGTAGCCAAGATGGTAAGGCAATTAAATTCATTAAAAATACATTATCAGGATCCGCCCCAAGAATATTAATTTCATTTCCATCTTTATCCATACCTACGAGGTCACGGTTTACTCGAAATCCATTATCAATGCGTTGGTAAATACTATCTTCAAGCTCTTTAGTAATACTGTCTGAGCCTTTACAGAAAATAGCCATTTCAGTGTTATAATAGTTTGAACGATTATCAATATTGTATGTTCCAATCATAATCTCAGAGTAGTCTTGATCGTAATAAATCTGCACCTTGGAGTGAGTTCCCCATTTTGCCTTTTTAACATCTGGAGAGAAGGTGTTACTAGATCCAATATCCATATAGGTGCCTTTATGCAAATAAACTTTAACATCTAAATCAACCCAGTAACGAATATCTTTATATAGGTTAGCGGCAACATAAAGAGCATCTGTTGAAGCCAGAGAATTAGTATAAACGATCAATTCAACATCTTTTTTAAGGATCTTATGCATCAAGCCTCGAGAGTGACCGTTATTAATCATATATGGTGAAGAAATAAGCACCTTTTTATCAACTGCAGATATTTTGTCAAAAAGGGTTTTTCGAAGATAACGGTAATTATTAGTGTATCTATCAGAGAAAATTCGATTCCATAAGGTGGCACCACGCCAAAAACTGGCACCTGGTCTATCAGTGGAAAAGGTCAATTCAGGACAAGAATGCATTTCTTTTGTTTGCAGAATTGTTTGGGCAATTTCTGCAACTTTATTTTTTGCACTTCTATCAGTTTCATTTTCAACAAGCATATCTTCAGCTTCTTTTGTCCTACTTAGGTACTTATTTAAGGCTTTAGTGTTATCGGCTTCTTCTTTGACCAGACCACTTGCCCTATTATGTCTTACAGTTTTTTCTATGGTAACAGATGGACGAACAGGGAAAACGGGTCTTTCGGAAATTTTATCCTCAAAAAATTTATCAAAACTTTTTCTCATCGTCGTGGCCATCGGTCCTTCAATTAAAACATCTCTATCAACAAAATTAAATTTAGGACTCATGTCATAGTAATCATCTTCAATATTTCGTCCACCAGTGATGGCATAGGTATCATCTACCGCGAGAAGTTTACGGTGATTTCTAAAGTTCATGCTTGAGATTCGTATCACTGAAGCTGAGTTGTAATAGCGCACTTGAATGTCATGTTTTGCGAGTGCTTTGGCGTAGTATTCGTCAAACTCAAATACGGCAGCCGACTTATCAATCAGCATTCTGACTTTAACTCCGCGTTTAGCCGCAGCGACTAATGCTTGAGTAATTAAACGTGAAGACTGATCTGTTCCATAGATAAAATATTCTACTTCAATATTTTTTTGAGCTTTATTAATAAGGTCTAATTTTTTTTGTAACGCGGCCATTCCACTATCGAGAATCATTAATTTATTTTCTTTACCTTCAGAAGCTTTATGAACATCATAAAACGGATAAGGAATATTGCTGGATAAAAGCTCTCCGGCAAATACCGAGCTGGCTAAGAAAACTGACAGAAAAAGTGCTTTTTTCATTATTATCCCTTTGTGTATTAATCTAAAATATTTAATAGACTTATTGTAAGAGTATTCTTGCTTTGGCACTGTAGTACTTGTAATTCTTTCGTATGCTGTATAATAGTTTTACAGCAGAAAAAATGGGGATTTAAGTTATGAAAATTGAAAAAAGAAATATAAAAAAACAACTGTTTATCTGTACCAATATACGGGAAGAGAGTGCTTCTTGTGGGGCAAAGGACTCCACGCAATTACTAAAAAATCTTAAAAAGCGCTTAAAGTCGGCTGGTTTGTGGGGGGACTATAAGGTGACTAAATCTGGTTGCTTAGGCCCATGTAAACAGGGGATCGCAGCTGCGCTACACCCAGATAATTTATTGATCACAGAAATTAGCTTAGATGATGAAGATAAATTATATGATTTATTAACAAAAGCTTAAGCTAGTCTTTCTCGGGCCTCGTTAATGAGGTTTTTTGCAATAATCATGATCATGATCTCATTGGTACCAGCGCCAATCTCGTTAAGTTTATTGTCTCTCATCATTCGTTCCAGTGGAAATTCTCGTGAGTATCCATAGCCTCCATGAATTTGAATGGCATCGAGAGCTATTTTGGTGGCCATCTTAGGAAGTTGTAATTTAATCATGGACGCTGCGGTATTTGAGACTCTACCGGCATCCCATTCCTTGCAGATATTATAGAGAAAATGGCGCATCATCTCGGTTTCACTGGCCATCTCTGCGATCATTTTTTGGATAAGTTGAAAGCTTCCAATTGGCTTTCCAAATTGTTCTCGCTCATTAACGTATTTCAAGCATTGATCAACACAGGCTTGAGCGATCCCCAGAGAAATTCCTGAGATAGTGAGACGTTCTATTTCCAGGTTTTTCATCATATGAGTCACTGAATCACCTGCAGCACCTACGCGGTTTTCCACTGGAACTTTAGCATTCTCAAATGAAAGTTCACCAGTTGGGGAAGAGCGCATACCCATTTTATGTATTTCTTTGGACACAGAAAATCCTGGAGTACCTTTTTCTACGATCAAAGTCGTTAGATCTTTTTTCTTGTCACCTGTCCGGGTATAGAGATAAACGATATCCGCATATTGGGCATTGGTAATCCACATTTTATTGCCATTAATAAGGTAATGGTCACCTTGCAGACTTGCTTTACATTGCATGCCCACTGCATCTGAACCATATCCTGGTTCACTCATGGCCATACATCCAATATGTTCTCCAGAAATTAATTTCGGTAAGTATTTTGCTTTCTGTTCAGTACTTGCATTGGTGTTGATATTGTTAACACATAACATGGAGTGGGCGAGATAAGAAAGAGTCGTTCCTGCACAAGCTTTTCCAAACTCCTCCATCACTATAGTGGCCGCAGTTGCGCCTAAGCCTGACCCTCCATATTCGGGATCGGCCGTGATTCCAAGGATCCCTAGCTCACCCATTTTTTTGAAGGCATTAATATTAAAAGTTTCATCGTGATCATGTTTTTCAGCAAAAGGAGCCAACTCTTTTTTAGCAAATTCACGACACATTTCTCTTAGCGCGTTTTCTTCTTCAGTGAAATACCACATATTTTACTTACCTTTTCTTATCAAATTACTCGGCAATATATCTTAATTCAAGCTGTTATTCAAATATTGTGCAAAGCGATGAGTGATAAATATCTGGAAACACCGTGATATTTTTCTTAGAATTTAAATATGTTAGATACTGGAGGATCATTGGATCAATTAACTACCCCTGAACTTAGAAACTTCGATCCAGTTTTTCCGGGGGAAAATTGGTTTTTTTATTGGAAATCTTCCCCTTCGTTATGGGAAGAGAAGTTACGTCAATATCCGGGTATGGGTCCTTTATTAGTACCTATTAACTGGTCATTGCATTCAGAGTATCCCAACCAATATGACTTTGGGGCGCAAAAGCCGGAAACCGATTTACATAAATTATCGGAGTGTGCTCTGGCCGCCGGTAAACAAATTGTTTTTCTGTTAGGTTTAACGCCTATGCCTTTTGTCAGTAATGGAGGCATTCCGTCTTATCTAGTGCGTGATTTGTCTTTGGATCGCAATCAAATGGCCTTAGTCACAGTAGATAGCGCCGGACAGCTAAACCGTATGTATAGTTTCTTTGACCCCCACACTTTTCAAGCCTTTAGAAAGTTTGTGAGAGAACTGGGACATTATTTTACCCAAAAGGGGATATCCTTTCCTGTTTGTGGGCTAGAATCATTACGCTTTGACGGTAGTGAGTTGGTTTCTTACTTTAAAGATTACTCTCGCACATTTGAGAATGGATTTAATCGTTATGTAAAACAGCTACAAGAGTCGGAGCCAGAAAAAATTCAAACTTTAATTGAACAACCTTCTTATGAGCAAACTCTTAAGCAGGAATATGAAGAACTGGTAAGATCTCTATATCTGGAAGCGACCAAAGAATTTCTATCAGGTCATTATTCAGGCTCTTTTCAAGCAAGCTTTATAGGGTCTGCCAGCGATGATCTGTTCGCGAGATCTTTTCAAATATGGGAAAATGAGAATGATTATTTTCTTCAATTATTTCACTCTGTTGTTGGTCAGGCTTATCCCAGTAGTTTGTTATTAAACCCTCATATGAAACAACATAGTTTTGGTAAGGCCATAAAAGATATTGTTGATTTACCTTTGCTGAGAAAACAAATTGATGATGAATATTATGAAGATGATTCACTTTTAGAGTTTTCACCTCTGTGTTTTTTCCACCTAGTTGATTTAGCTGGCGATCATTATAGTTACGAAAAATTGATGAGTGATTCCGGTTTGGAATACTTTTTCAATAAGAAATATCCTTGGTCCTACCGCTTAGATAAAGATATTGATTTTTCCCATGAAGATGAGAATCAGAATACGGTTTATTTTTTCTGGGCCCAGCGCCTAAATAAAGAAACTTTAAATAAAGTCTTAAAGCTCTTTATGCATGGGCATCATGTCTTTTTGGATACGACGGGAATATCAGAGGAAGTAAAACGTAAACTGGAGTTCTTCTGTGCTGAAAATAATTTAAATACTCAAAAAATTAACTATGTAACATCAGTGCAAAAAATATCTTTAGGGGAAGGAAGCTTGTTCACTTATGAAGGAGAGTTTCTAAATGAAGTTTCTTTAAACAAGCGATTTGATTTTTGGCAGACATTAATTGGCTATCTTAACCTAAAGCAACTAAAAATTGATGCAGAAAATGGTGTTTGCTTTTTTTGGAAAACACGATCTTCAAATTCATTCGAGTTAAATTACCAGGAAATAAGAAGAGTGAGCTTATATAATCCAACTAGCTATAAAAAGAAGGTTCATCTCATTTCTACCAACAACTTTGCTTTCATCAGATCGATTGACGAAGTGAATACGAATTTAAAATCCACACCCATTGGCATTGATTTAGTTTTATTGCCAGGAGGATCGGTGACTTTGGATTATGGCTATTATGAGTAAAGAGTATGAAATTAAATAAAGTTATATGTTTATTATTTCGTTTTATTAATGTTGGAGGAACCGATGAAGGGACTCCTCATGGCCGATATCGCGTCATTCAATTTTTTGATGAAACTGGAAAAATATCTTTAGATGAAATTATGCGTGTTTCAGGTGATAGGAATCTTCACCCGGATTTTGTGGAGTTTGAAACAAAAGAAGAGTTAACGGATTTTGCCCTGAAATTCCTAGATCAAAATGATTATGAAAATGCTTATTTACTAAGCACCAATGACTTCAATATTGGAATTGAGTCTTGCCATAATATCGAAGCATTCAAAGATATCTTTAAGGACTATGGAACTTGTTTGACCAGTACAGCAGAGCGTCCTAAGTCTCTTTTTGGTAAAATTTTTGATTAAGTACGCGACACCCTATCCCAATTCTAGGTACTTATGTGCGGAAAAGCTTTTATTCTGTTCTTAAACTAGAAAATAAATAAAATTTATGTTGGTTGAAAGCGTAAGTTGTGACCAGATTGATTCCACAACCGCAAAATAAATGTTTTTTATCTACCTTAACAGCTTCTAACTTATTGTAACTTATTGAAATAGGGATAGGGTGTCGCGTACCTGTGTAATAATTACTTAGATAGTTGTGTGTTGCGCTGCGTTATCATATCGTTTCTGGGTAATAAAAACTGCTGTGCTTGTTTTAAGTTAAGGCAGTAATACTTAGGAAAGGATCATTTGTATGAATAACTATTTATCAACACAATTGAAGCAATTTGCAATCTCTTCCGTATTTGTTGCTGTGGCGGCAACCGGACTTTCTCTTACAAAGAGTTTTGATCAAGGGTATTTGGCCGAAATGAACAAAACGGAGCAAAAAGTCGAGCAAAAACAAGAGCTTGAGAAGATTACCAAAATGGGTAACAAGGCTAAAGAGAAGAAAGAAACAAAGAAAGTTGGTGCAGCGTTAGCTACTCTAGCGCTAAACTAGAAAAATCTTTAGGTTGGCCTATAAGACATTGTCTATTAGGCCAATTCGTATTAAGTACATGCCATGACAAAATCATTTTTCGATTACACACTTTCCGAGTTACAAGACTATTTGGTTGAGCATGGTTTTTCCAAGTTCAATGCCAAGCAACTTTTTGATTGGGTTTATAAAAAACAACAATTAGATCAAGCAAGTTGGACCAATATATCTAAAAAATTAAAAGAATTCGTATTTATCAATTTTAATTTTGATTTGCCTGAAGTTTTATGGGACGGACTTTCTAAGGATGGTACCAGAAAGTTTTTACTTAAACTAAAAGATGGCCAGAGTATTGAAACAGTACTGATTCCTGCTCGTGATAGATTAACTCAGTGTATTTCATCCCAAGTTGGTTGTGCTATTGGTTGTTCATTTTGTCACACAGGTACCCAGGGTTTAAAAAGACATTTAACGACGGGAGAAGTGACGGGACAGTTTTTAAAGTTAAGTCTTTGGTTAAAAGAAAAAGTGCACCCTGATGAGAAAATTACAAATATTGTTTATATGGGGCAAGGAGAGCCTTTACATAATTTTAATAATGTAAAAAAAGCGACGGAGAACTTTCTCGACGACAATGCTTTCGGGTTAGGGCAAAGAAGGATTACTTTATCCACTTCAGGGCTTGTTCCAAAAATTGAGATGCTCGATGATTTTCCTCCTGTTAATATTGCGATTTCTCTACATTCAGCTAAAAATGATGTGCGTACCGAGTTAATGCCAATTAATAAAGCTTATGACATAGAAAGATTATTTAAGGCTATTAGAACTATTCCACTTAAGGCCCATAGAAGAATAACTTATGAGTACCTTTTAATTGATGGTTTGAATGATCAGGAAAGTGATATTGATGCCTTGACGAAACTGCTTAATCGAAAAGAGTCTAAAATAAATCTCATTCCGTTTAATGAATATCCGGGCAGTAAGTATAAACAACCTAAAAAAGAACAAATTATTTGGTTTATGAATGAACTGAATAGACGTGGTTATACTTGTACTGTCAGACAAACAAAAGGCGATGATATTCTGGCCGCTTGTGGGCAACTGAAAACTCAATATGAGAAATTAAACTTATGGAATCAAGAAGATTCTGAAGCAAGGCTGCGTCTCTTTACTTAAGTTTTTAGGACGCTTTATCTTTATCCTTTTTATCTTCTTTATCTTCTTTATCTTTTTTTGAATTGTTTTCAAACTTGGGGGGAGCGCTTAGGAGTTTTCCTCTTAATAGCATATTTATGACTGTTGATTCACTTCTTTCAAAGGTAGAGTGTTGTTCATCTGTGGAATATTCTTGAGGGATATTGAGTTCATCGAGTCGATCAAATCTTGGAGTAAAATCAGTAGTGCTTGGTGGGGCAGGTGCCAAGGACGCTGCTTGACTCTCTTTTTCTTTTATTTGTTGCACAGTTTCAGGGAAGACTTCATCTAATAGTTCATTCACATAAAGAGCAAGACCTTGTCCTGGATCTGTTCTTCGTGGTGTTAAGCGGCTATCGTGTTTACCTTGCATAACCTTAATCATTTCTCTGGCAAAACCAAAGCTAACACCATCAACTGTTTTTAAAATCTTTTTGGCGACAAATACATAAGCAGCGATTTGAGCAATAAGGGCAATGCTAAAAATATTATAGAGAAGGTTTTTTTGAGAATCTAAAAAAGTACCAACAATTTTACTGTTAGGAAGAAGGTCCAAGCCTACCGTAAGTATTTCTTGATATAATTCTCTTGAAAAAGAGAATGAGAGCATAGCTGATGCAAGACAGATCATACCCACAATGATGGTATATTGAGTTAGAAAAAGTTTATCGGTTTTAGGTGCCTTTAAATATTCTAGTTGATGGGGAAGTCTTATTTTTTTTGTGTAATCAAGTCGACTTGCTAGATATTGAAAGAAGAGGTTTGAGACCTGATAGATTAATTTATTTTGATTGATAAAATTTAGTTTTAGATCTTCTTCTGGATCATCCAAAAAGTAATAAGCATGATATTCAATATGATCAAATGCTCTCAGTGCCAAATAACTTGTGAATAGGCCCAACATAAAAATGGATATAAATAGAAGAGAGAAGTAGGATAGATATTCACTTATATTTTTAAAAACAACATCATAAAAAAGTTCGTTATCCTGAAAAAAGCCATTGGCCACAAAGAAGTTGAAGTTCATTTCCATGATTGTCCAAAGGGAGTATGAGACAATACTTATCGAAATGAAAGAAACAGCAACAAAGCGCAAGCCATTATGCAGGTAAAACCTCGAATCTTGTGAGGAAAATAAGCCACTGAAGTAATGGAGAAGTATATCAATACGATTCATCATTTATCTAGTTTAGTACTTCCAATACTGTATTTTATTACTTTGTTCATCAGCTTCGGAAGCAATATCTCTTTCAGATTCTTCTGAATCCTTTTCGTCTTTATCATTTTTATCGCTGGCAATTTGACGATTTTTTTCTTCCTCTTCAACTAGTTTAAAATTTAAATCCTCATTGAGGGTTTGTTCACTTGGATTTACAATTTGACCTAAGGTCGGAAATGCAAACATTAAAGTTACTAAAATGAGTGAAAGCTTCATAATATCTCCCTATTATAGTCAAAGGTACTTTATACCCAATCTATTTATCGGTATCTTGCAAGTCAGCTTTAATTGAGTTGATATAGTGGAGCTTATTGCTTTACTATATGGCGCAATCCTTTAAAAAAGGAGTTTATTACTCTGGTAATGAATAGTTTTCTTCTATTTTTAAAAGGATCGTTTATAATAAATATTGAAAATCAGATTATGTTAATGAGGAGTGAATTGTGTCTAATCAGCGTTCAAAGGGAATTGTTGGAATCTTTATTTTGATAAGTGTTCTATTCTTAATATTTTTAATTTTTGCATTTTACACAGTTTCCAGCTTGCGAGATGGAGAACATCTTAGCGATAGCCTTTCAGAAAAAAGAGCTCCCATTGCAGTTGTAGAGGTAGAAGGAGTGATAATGGACTCCAAAAAAACCATAAAAAAATTACTTAAGGCAGAAGAAGATAAAAATGTGAAGGCCATTATTTTAAGAGTAAATTCACCTGGTGGAGCAGTTGGCCCAACCCAGGAGATTTATGAAGAGGTTCGTCGTATTGATAAAAAAATTCCTGTGTATGCTAGTTTTGGCTCAATTGCCGCTTCAGGAGGTTATTACATAGGGGCTGCCTGTCGTAAGATTTATGCTAATGCCGGCGCTATGACTGGTTCAATTGGTGTTATTATGAATTTTATGAACATGAAAGATCTTTATAAATGGGCCAAATTGAAGCCTGAGACCATTAAGGCGGGGAAATATAAGGACATAGGAAGTCCGTCCAGGGACATGAATAATGAGGAGAGAGGTCTTCTTAATGAAATGACGGCCAATGTGCATGAGCAATTTATTATGGATATCTTTAAAGTAAGAGAGAAAAAGATCAAAGACGGACTGGATGGATTAAGAAAGTATGCGCAAGGACAAATATTTTCTGGTCAGGGAGCTAAAGATCGTGGATTGGTAGATGAGATTGCCGGTTTATGGGCAGCTGGCCGAAAAATTCATGAGGAATTACAAATTGAAGGCGAGTTTAAGTTAAAGTTCATTAAATTAAAAAAGGATTTTAGTTTTTCAGATATGCTTACAAATATTGAAGAGTCAGCAGAAAATATTAGCTTTACTCTTAAAAATATGAATCTTCCGTTACTTATTCAGAATTAAGGAAAGCTTTGGATACCGTTGTTATATTAACTTTTATCAAAGAACATTTATTGGCCGTATTGGCCATCGTGATTACTTTGGTCTTTATTTATCATTATATTATTGAAAAAGAACATGGGATAAAACTTTCCAAGAAATACCGTGATAGTATTTTTGAGGCACAGTCTAAGATATTCCTTAATGCTACTCAATATCTTATTTCAGGGAATAAAGACCTGGCGATCAAAGAATTTTTAAATGCAGTAGATCTCAACCGGGAAACAATCGATACCTATTTCGCTCTGGGAGGATTATTTCGCAGTAACGGAGAAATTGATAAGGCGATTAGTATACACCGCTCATTGATTGCAAGGGAAAACATTAATGAAGCGACTCGTCTGCGAGCACTAAAAGAATTGGCGGTAGATTTTGATAAAGGTGGTTTTCTCGATAAGGCCATTGAAACATATAAGGATGTTCTAAAAATTAATCGCGATCAAGATGAAGTTATTCGTTCCTTGTGTCGAATTTATGAAGATATTGGGGACTGGGATCTTGCTTATAACTATCGAATAATGTTATCCAAAGTAGGACAAGATAATCAATCGGAAACGATATCCCATATTCTGGTGGAAAAAGCTAAGTCCCATTTTGAAGCAGGGGATTATAAAGCCTGTGCTGAAGACTTAGATGATGCTTTCAGATTTGCTCCCTCAGTTTCGGCAAAAATTTTAAGACTTAAATTATATTTAATTCAAAATAAACTGGAAGATGCTAACGCACTTTTAATTGAGTTGTTAAAAGAGCATCCTATGTATACTTCTTTTATATTTGTTTCTTTGGATGACACAAAAAATATCAAAGACAAAGATGCATATAGTGAAAAACTTGCGCATGTCAAAAAATACTTTCTGGAGCTGGATGATAACGAATTAAAAGACTCTGCTTCTGTGGTTCTTTCACAAATCCGTCTTTTGAAAAGTGAAGGTAAGAACCAACAGGCGTTTGAGCTATTGGATCCCTGGCTGAAAGAATATGATAACAATAGCGATGTTTTAAAAATTGAGTATATCAAGCTTTTGATTGATACTGGTAAAAATGATCAGGCCCTAGTGGAAACACAAAAACTATTAGGGACTTTACATAGTTCTTTAACAAGACATTTCTGCTCGCAATGTGGTTTTAATTCAGATGAAATATTTTGGCGATGCCCTCAATGTCATAAATGGGAAACAATTCAATTTAGATGGAAAGTTTAATAAAGTTTGTTCTTATCTTTTTTCTAGTGTTACCGGTCTTTGGAAAGGAAAAAGTCGTTGGGAGGCTATATTTTCAAAATTTCCTTGGGCATGTTCATAAAAATCCTTCTAAAGACTCGACTTCTCTAACAGTCGTTCAATGCTCTCATTCTGTAAAAGTGCTTGAAATAAAAAATAAAATAGAAGACTGGACTTATGTACAAGTAGGTGATGACAAGGGATATATCCAGACTAAATTTTTGGATGCAAAAAGACCTGAGTGCTTTCAGGCCAAGTATCCAAAGTTTTATTTAGAGATGGGACTGGATATTACTGAAATGTATTTTTGGGGAAGGTTATATGATCAATATGCCCAAGGGAAATCGAGAATAAAATGAGATCTTTATTGATATCTACCTTGTTACTCCTAAGTTGGAATGCTTTTTCTCAGAAAAAGGTTGAGTTAACTCAAGAGGAAAAAGAAAAAGCTATTATTGATTATTCTAATATAAAAAAAGTATTACAAACGGATGGATTATCTGCTGAAAAAGCAAAAAAAGATAAGCTGGTAGAAACGATTAAGAAAGAGAGAAAAAAGATAATCTCGAATCGTGAAAGGTATCCATCTGAATCTGACTTCTTTATGGCAATGAGTGAGCTGTGGTTGGTTAAAAATGCTCAGATACTGAGCTGGGATTTTCCTAAACCAGAATATGGAATAGCTCCTGCCTTTAGAGGCTTGTTGGAAAAATTCGGTTATTATAATATCGAATATAAAATTCTTATTGTTAATAGCCCTACCGTAACTCACTTCGGTCTGCCTTCAGGTGATAAGAGCTATATTTTTATCATTTCCTTACCATTTATTCGAAGTTTGGACCTGACCAAGGTCGATATTTCTTTGTTATTATTAGAAGATTTCATTCGTTTAAAGCAAGGGTTCTTCCTTAATAATTTAAAAGTAGATACTGCTTTTCTTAAAGGTGAGATAAGTAAAAAGAAATCGGTGCAATCTAAAATAACTGAAGTTCTTAAGCGATATAGCAAAGTCGTACTTGAAGAAGGTTTTGATTTTCAACAACAATATGAAACAGTTAAGCAAGTCGATCAACTACTGAAGTCTGCTCCAGAGCTCTGGGGAGCATATTTTAAATTATATAAAAAGATAGATCGATTTATAAAAAGTGATTTGTTATATAAGGGCTACCTTAAGGTGTACCCATCTCCTGAGTTACAACTGCAATGGTTGGCCCCAAAGAAAAAAGTGATATGAAGCTACTTAAAAAATTGCATATTTCTATCGAAGTTAAACGTCTTTGGTTATATTATTTTTTATATTGCGTGATTTTTATTTTTCTTAATCTTGCAATGGTTTCTGTCTTTTCATTTTTCCATTTTTTATTAAACCATGACATGAATACTATTGAGAATTGGTTAAACCGTAATAATTGGGAAATCCTAAGCTTGGGGAAATTATTTTCTCTCTATTTTACTAGTCGGATTATCAAATTAAATCAATATAACGAGATCAAATTCAGGGATTTTTTTATTGGACTTAGTTACCTGCCATCACGAAAGATGATTGGCATGATAGTTTTTCTTCTTACCATCTTTTATGCTTTTATTGTTCAGTTTGGAGGGGGAGTAAATCAAAATCAATTTAAAGAAGAGTTATTTTATTCTTCTTTTATCGGTTCTTTTATTTTTTACCTGGCAGATTTTGTGATGATTTATTTAATTCTTAAAGTTTTTGAAGTTAAAAAAGAGGATTATAGTAAAGTTATATACCCCTGTTTAATTTTATTTCTAATTGCATCCAAGATCGCTCTTCCTTATTTAAATAAGTTTTATGTTTTTCTGATGATTCATTTTTTAAGCTTGTTTGTGATTTCATTTAGAGGAAAGCTGGCCGATGTTTTTCTCTATGGGCTCTTGGTTATTGCTCCTTTAAGTACCATCTATGGTTTAGATATCGTTTGGGACAATGCCTATTCATTTTTTAGTTATCAAAAACCCCTTCCAGCTTTAGGTATTTTGGGAATCTGGGGTCTCGCACTCGGGTATTATAATTACTCTCATGCAGATTGATTTTTTCCATGTTACAATAAGTATGTTTATTTATTGAGTTTTTAAGGAGTTTACATGGAAGGTGGATTGGATTTTTACCAGATACTTTTAGATTCAGGAATCGTTGTTAAATTTGTTTTACTGATACTTATTGCATGCTCTGTTCTTTCATGGGCCGTTATATTTCAAAAAAGAAAAGAATTTAATGAAATAAATGCAAGTAATGAAAAGTTTTTAACTTTTTTTTATTCCAATACTAATTTGGTAGAGATTCAAAAACAAGCTACAAGTCATCCAGACTCTAGTGTCGGAATGATGTATAACATTGGTTTTGATGAGCTAGTCAAAATTAAATCAAAACTCACAGAAAACGATAAAAGTGCAGAAGTTGGCAACTATTTTAACGAACACGGGGTGCAAGCCTTAGAACGTTCTCTTAGAAAAGGGGCAACGATGGCAGCAGAAATACTGGAACGTAGGCTCTCCTTGTTGGCGTCTATCAGTTCTAATGCTGTTTTTATCGGATTGTTTGGAACAGTATGGGGAATCATAGATTCTTTTACTGGCTTGGCCCATGGGGGAGGCAGTATTGAAGCAGTTGCTCCTGGGATTGCTGAAGCCCTTGTCGCAACGGCCGTTGGGCTGATGGCCGCTATTCCTGCTGGGGTAGCCTATAATGTATTTTATACTAAAATCTCCGTGATACAGGGACAAATGGATAGTTTTGGGCAGGATTTTCTAAACTTAATAGAGCGCAACGTTCTTATCAAAAAGGATATATAGTTCATGGGGTTTAGTTTAGAGAAAAAGAAAGGACCAATATCTGATATTAATGTAGCACCTCTAGTAGATGTTATGTTGGTGTTATTGGTTATTTTTATGATTTCAGCCCCCTTGATGTTTAGTGGGATTAAATTAGATCTTCCTAAAACGAAAAAAGTTCATAATATCAGGCTTACTCAGGAACAGGTTATTCTTTCCATCTCTCGCGTAGGAGAGTTTTTTATTGGAAAAGAGAAGTTTTTAAAAGATGAATTGCACCAGGTAATTCTTAAAAAATTTGAAGATAACAAAACAGATGTTTTATATTTAAGGGCCGACTATTCACTCGACTATGGTGTGGTGGCCAAAATTATTTCTGTGTTAAAGAAAAATGGTATTTCGAAAATAGCTTTGGTAACTGAAATAGATAAAAAATGATTTTAACTTATAAAACAGATGATCGATTAAATGAATACTTATTAAAGGCGGCTGTTTTCCACCTGGCGGTGATTCTGATTATCTTTTTATTGAATACTGTCTTAAATCTAAATATTTTCAAATTTAAGAGTGAGAAGAAAGTTGAGCTTATCCAGTCTTCTGTAAGGGTTGATGTGGTAGAGCTTCCAAAAATGACATTACAGGAGCTAAAAAAACTCAATCTTAATACAATGGATACTATCGAGCCAGAAAAAAAGTCAGGACCTAGTAAAGAGACCAGTAAAATTGAATTCAAGAAGAAAGCGAAAAAGGTAAATTTAAATAATCTATTAAAAAATATCAGTGCCAAGAAAATTAAAACTAAAAAGCGTAAAAAGAAAAAAGGGGTATTAGCACAAGAAACCCTTAATAAACTAATTTTAGAAGGAAATAAAATTAGTAAAGGTGCTAGTACAACTGGAGTAGAGTTAAATCGTGGCCAGAAAGAGTATATCGATTATATCCAACGTTTGCCCGATCAGGTACGCCCTCATTGGAAATTACCCAGTTACTTGCTAGAAAAAGATTTACGCTGTCGAATTCGTATTTATATCGGATCAAACGGTCAAGTTTTACGAATGGAAGTTTTTGAATCTAGTGGGGAAGAAGAATATGATAAAAAGGCTTTGATGGCCGTGAAATTAGCGAGTCCCTTACCTAAGCCAGAGTCCAGTATTTTGGGAAGGGTGACTAAGGGAGACGTTATTTTAGGATTCCCGCTATAAAATAATATAAGGTTAATCTATGAAGTTTATTACAATTTTTTTGTTATGTATTTTAAAATCATCGCTTATTTGGGGGCAAGACACCCTTACTGTCGTTGCTGTTGGTGAAGCTGAAAAAGAGAAGGAAAGTATTGGTTTTACGGCACCCAGTTATGAGCTTTTGAATGCTAAACAAACTAAAGACATCCAGAGCGTGATTGAAGTACTCAAATCGGACTTTGATTTTTACCGCCATATGTTTGAGGTGATATCGGGGACTTTGGCTTCGGGTAATGATTTTAAAGGAACCCATCTTGTTGAGTTGAAAATATCAAGTAAAGAGGATAAACTGTATCTTAATTATGTTTTAAAAAATCAAAGAACAAAAACTGATGTTTACCAGGATTCTTTACCGATTGATTTTGGAGATATAAGAACCCTCGCACACAGTATTTCACATAATATTTACCGGGCCATCACCGGTAAAAGCTCCATCTTTAAGACGAAAATTGTATTTGTTTCTGATCGAACCAGCACTAAAGCAAAATATGCCAAGGAAATCTATATAATGGATTTTGATGGTGCCAGAAAGCAACGCTTGACTCATTTAAACTCAATGATTATTTCACCAGCACTTAGTCAGGACAATTCAAAAATTCTTTTTACGATAATCGAAAGTAAAATGCAGCCAAAAAGTACCGGAGAAGGACTTCAGAAAGTAAAAAATCTTAACTTACATATGTTGGATTTAGATAGTAAAAAAACAAGTCTTATTTCGGCGAAAAAAGGGATTAATTCGGGCGCGATATTTGATAAATCTGGAGAGAATATCTATCTTACCTTGAGTTTTTTGAAGAACGCAGACATATACAAAATGAACCTACAGAGCAGAAAAACGACTCGAGTTACCAAGCATTATTCTGATGATGTAGATCCACATATCAATGCCTCTGGCTCTTTATTAACCTTTCTATCGGGAAGGCCAGGACGAGCAATGATTTATACTATGGATCCAAGCGAGGTAGAGAAGAATGTAAAACGGATAAGCTTTGTAGGAGAGTTTAATGCGTCACCTCGTTTTTCACCTGATGGTTCGCAAATTGTATTTTCCTCTTGGGTGGATAATCGTTTTGATATTTATCGTATTGATAGCGATGGTAGAAATCTCTATCGTCTGACTAAAAACTTTGGATCCAATGAGGAGCCATGGTTCAGCCCAGATGGCCAATTCATTGTTTTTACGTCCCAAAGGGTTATTACCAAGAAGAAGGCCGTCCAAGATGTATACATTATGAACAAAGATGGTGAGATTATTCGCAAGATTACCGAGAACTATGGCAAAGTTTATACACCTAGGTGGTCTAACTAACTAAAATCAAAAGACTTTTTACTAAAAAAAACATTCCTGAGCATTTTAATCTTGTAAAATTTCCATACACTGCTATACTTATTTTTAGTAACGCTATGTGTTAAGTTTGTACAGTCAAAATTTTATTGTAAAGGAGTTAAACAATGAAGAGTGCTTTGGATATGAATAAAGTGTCAACACTATCCACCCAGCTACTAGCTAATCTTGATGAGACAATTTTCTTTGGCCAGTTATCTGGTTTCATTATGGATGTTTTTGATGAATACAAAGTTCAAATTTTTAAAGGATTCAGTGATGGAAGCAGTCTCTTAGTTGCTGAAAATGGAAAGGCAATTGAAGATGGCCTTGAGTATATTAAGGGCCAAGGTTTATCTGGTTACGTTTTAAGAACAAAGAGAGCTTATTATTCAAACTCTAAAAGAGATCCTCTTTTGGCCACTACAAAAAGGGATGACTGCGTAGAATCTGAGTTATGTGTACCTATCACATCTCATGGTTCTATTCTTGGAACAATTCATATTCAAAGTACTGATACTGATAGAAAATTTTCAGAATCAGATATTGAAGTAATTTTAGACTTATTAAATAATTTAGCATCACCTATTAATAATATGAGGCTATATCTTATTGCTAAGAATCTTAACAGAGAGCTTGAAAACAAGATTAAGCAAAAAGAAGAAGAGCTTTTACATAGAGGACCAAGTTTAACAGGTTCCAGTAGTAAATTAGAAAAAATCGAGATGGTTGGTCATTCCGCTGCTTTTAGAGAAGTGATGGCCATTGGTGAAAAAGTTGCTTCTGAGGATTTTCCTATCCTTATTGCTGGTGAAGTAGGAACTGGAAAGAAACTTTTGGCCAAAAGAATTCACACACTAAGTGAAAGAAAAGAAAGAGAATGTATTGTTGTTCGTTGTGTTGCCATTAGCGAAGAGCAACTAGAGCTTGAACTTTTTGGAACCAAAGAACGTCCAGGGGTTCTTCAAAGAGCAAATGGTGGAACTGTTATTTTAGATGCAGTTGAAGAGCTAACAGAAAAGATCCAGGCTCGTTTATTAAGATTCTTAGTAAGTGGCGAGATCTATTTACTAGACTCAAGCCTTCCAACTCCAGTGAATACAAGAATTATCTCTATCTCTAAAGGTAATCTTAAAAAGTTAGTGGAAGATGGACGATTTAATGAAGATCTTATGTATCGTTTAAATATTATGAATATTGCGATG
>JBFEUX010000128.1:0-8303 GCA_041547255.1 Bacteriovoracaceae bacterium | reverse complement strand
CTCACATCAATAAAAACAACTCCTATAAAGGGCAAAACTATTGAAAAAATTTGTAGTAATAAATACGATGCTAACTGTTTGGCGAGGCTTTGTGGGAAAACTCAAAGCAGAAGTCCAGAAAAGTGTTATAATCTCAATGCAAATGCGGCCCTTAATAATAAGGCACTAAAAATGCTTCCTGATGCATACAATAGACTAAAAACAAATACTGATCGCGAAAATGCATTGAATATCGCTAAATGGGGGCAAAAATGTATACAACAAAATGATGGCCTTTCCAAAAAGCAAAAATGCTTAAGAGACAAACAGAAAAAATATGGTCTTGAAACCGATCTTTCCAAGTTAAGAAAAAATGTAGAGATGGCACAACATCGCTTAAACCTACACAATGATACGCCTAATATTAAACAACTAAACCTCTATAAAGGTATAGCCCTAGAAGCACTTACCTCAAATTACTGTCGCAAGAAATATGATAACTTTAGCTATGATGGAATGCGCAGTGATTGTATTGCCTCGAATAGATTAGTCACTGATTATACTGTTCTGGATTTGGCCTTAGATGGAGAAGCTGCCATGATTGAGCTTAATTCCAATCAACTTAATGAGTTTCTTGATAAATCACTATCACGGACTGCAGTTAACAATTTACGTGAAGAGTTTAAGCAAAAATGTGAACAAAATAAAATACCAAAACTTCATAATCTTTGCCGTCTATACCAAGACCAAAAAGAATTTGCTGTGCGCTTGGAAGAAGAAAGAAATGCAATCGCAAACGAAGTCGTACTCGACCCTGGTGTTTACGAAGAACCTGATTGGTTTGCCGAGGGAGCAAAAACCTTTTTGCTTGGAACAGTTCAACAAGCGCCAGCTTTAGCTTGGACCTGGGTAAACTATGAAGATACAAAATGGCGCACTAAACGACAATTAGCAGATATTGAAAATATGAATGAATACTACAAAAGTATGCAAACTTGGCAGCAAAACTACATTGATTCGACAGGACATAATCCGCTTTATTACTCCAATTATGGTTATCCTAATTACGATTTCAGCTATCAAGGGACCAGTACTTTTCAGGCCAATACTCCGCGCTTATATTCAGGCGTATCTAACCAGTTTTTGGCCTATAACCATACGGTTGCCCCTCCTCGAATTTACAGCATGCCTACAGGGATCAATCCATCAGGCGCCACTCAAAGCACTACCCCAACGCCCGCCAGCTTTAATTTTAAGCTTTAATCCAAGTTAGCAGGCTTAATCTGACTGTTTTAATTGGCAACTCTTTCAATAACCTAGTTATAAAGTACACATTTCATTCAATATTTCCCATATAAAATCAAGACCTTAAAGAGGTATTAAATCATTATCATTCGCTAAGGGAAATTATCTCCTATTCCCCCTTACAATATAAGTAACTGTTTAAAATCCTGTTGAATTATGACGATGAGAAGCTGATGGTAATGAAAAGGATTAATTTAATATTCACCATATTTTTAGCTTTGATAGTAAGCTCCTGTTTGCCTGAGCAAACGGTACGTGATCCTTTGCCAGATGCGGCCAATATTACTAAAAATACAAACACCACTGAAGAAGAAGGGACTGTCTTTGGAACTGAAATCGCTTGGTTAAACTCTGGGATTTCCAGTCTCACTGCGACCATTGATATTGATAATCAAAAATCCATCTATCTGATCGGTGACCAGGTTGATAATTATCTAGGTAATACAACCAACTACCAAAAATCTTATTGCGTGGAGTTTCGTTATCCAGAAACCGCAAATACAAAGCCAAAACGTTTAAGAGTAAAACTTACCCCTGGTATTTCAAACCAGTTTCAAAGAGGAACCATCACCCGTTACTTTACAGTTAACCTTGCCTCTGAATTTGGAAATGACTTTTGTCTACAAAGCTCCTTGGAGGTTGTTGATGGCCAAACTAAAACTATAACCTACAATGATTCAAATTATGATGGTATCGAGAATACCAGTGATCAAAGTGTGGTGCTAAAGTCTTCTGATATCTGTACTAACTGTATTAATATTTTTACAAGTAATGACGTTATCATTTATGAATACGATGAGAGTCTAAGCTTATTAAAAAGAATTAACACTAATGATTTAAGCTACCCACAACTCACTTTGAGAATTGATGCCAATTCAAATTCAAGTAGCGGAACTAGTTCATGTACTGACAGCGATTGTATAGCACAGGGATACGATTGCTGTTTACAGGGACAATGTATCACAGAAAAGGAAATCAAAATAAGTGGAGTCAATGCAGATCCATCTGGTTTTGCTCTGGCAGAACAATTAAAGTTTACTGACCCTAACTGGTACAAAGACTATCCTCAATTTTATTACAGTTGTTTAGAGCGTCCACCTGAAACAGGAGTTACTCCAGAGCCAGCAGATCCTGTTGATCCAGTTGGTGATGCAAACACTCGCCTCACTGAACTATTAGCTGACTATGCTTGTGTGGAAGAACTTAAGGCCAATACTTTGGCGAATCCATTTCATCGCAATCCTATTAATAGTGCTGCCACTTATACGGCTTGTGATATCAGTAATTCTACGGCCACTAATTATTATCAAAATGTCATGATTCGACTTTATCAAAATTGTGGTTGTGTCGAAAAAACAGATCTTAATACTATGGTGGCCAACTGCCCTGCTTATACATATGATCCGATTTATGAAATAGATAGCCTAGGTAACGAAACCGAAAATATCGTGGCCCTCAACTGCCTGGCCCCACCAGTGAACCTTACACCACTACCTTTTCAAGACTTAGATGTGGCAGTTAACTCTCGATCTGCTCCTCATAGATTTTTTGACAGCAATAATATTGAAATTGATCCGACTAAATCATTGCCAGCAGGGGCCAGCGGTGTCCAAGAGGGAGAAAGTTTTCAATACTTGGATGATTATTATATATTTCCACGTAATGGTAGCTATAATATGAACTCCATTCTGGGACAAATGAGTGTGCAATTAAATCAAGCAAGACCTGCACTAACGATTGATGTTGAGTTTGATAAACAATACTTGCTTGTCACACGCAGTGGTTTTTACCAAGCATGTCCAACCTGTGCTAAAGATAGTTGGTTCAATAATTTTTCCGCCTACCCATATACAACTACAGGTGTTGGATTGAGAGCTGTTGGATTTACTACCAGTCGTACTACATATGGATCTAACACATCTTTAGGTAATTATGAGGATACCATTTTCGGCAGGGCCTGTTTTGTGCCTCCAACCATGATCCCATATTCACATCTGGAAGTAGCAGATAATCAGGCCCAAAGACTTGCCAGGCTAAAAACTCAAGCTGCACTTTTTGCCAATGGCTACCAAAGAGACTGGTACGGATTTAACAAAGGCGCCTTAATTGGTTCTTTCGATGGAGTTACCTGGTTTGCTATTGGTAAAGGAAGAATAGTTAAGTCAACGTCGAATAAATTATTCTTGGCGATTAATGCTCCTTTCGCCGATCTAGCTTCACCTACTGAGCATATTGTCAGTGTTCAAGAATATGACTTTACTTCGACAGCGGCCAGATATGATTATGATCCGGCCAAAGAAATAAATGATGATGGACAGAATGAAGCAGCTTCATGTCAGGAATATCATAAATGTGAAACTGATGCCCATTGTGTAAGTAAACTAGGATGGGAGTATGTCTGTGCCGATGTCACTTATCAAAAAACTCATTGGCCAGACTTCGCAGTAGAAGGTGCGATTGAAGTGGCAAACAGCAAAAAATCTGGAGCTATCATTCAGTTTTTAAAACAAGGCGTTTTACCTCCCGGCTCGGGAAATAAACGTTGTGTGTATAGAGGAGCAGGTGCACCTTGCCGAAGAGATTACGATAATATTTCAGATGAAGGATTGAGAAAAAATCTTACCTGTGCTCCTAACTTTTATTGTGCCTCTTTAACTGCTAGTAATGCTTTTAATAGTGAGGTTGCTCGTTTTGCCAGACCACTTAATGAACTTGTTGAAAGTAAAAATCATTTATATGGACAAGATGCTAATATCTTAGGAAGACCAAAGCATTACATTACTAACGGTTCAAATCTAGGGGCCTTACCTGCTGAAGCGATTGCGGCACTTGAAGACAATCTTTCAGAAACTGATCCAAGCGGAAGTGGAGAATTCGGTATTTGCCGTCCGGGAAAATTATTACCTGGCTATTTATCTCTTACTGAAAGTAAAAATTGGAAACCAACAGAGCAACACCGCTCCCAAGACACAGCATATAGGACTGACTACATCTCACAAATTGCGGGCTGTAATTCAACTCTCTATACTAGTTTACGTTATAGTTCTTGTCCTATACTAGATGAAGACGGGAATTATATCCATACGCAAGATGATTTCTTAAATGATAATTTTACAGTTCCCGGAATTAGTACTCCTCAAACTCAAGAACAAGTACTAACCCGCTATGGATTTTCCCAAAATGCCTGTGGTTTGGAATCACTAGATGAAACAGCTGATATATACTCTGCTTCAACATCTGATGATTTAAAACCATACTCAGCATTTAGATTAATTGAAGGCTCATCCCTGGCGAGTTCAAATACTATAGTTAATGAAACGTTGGCGATGGATGCTTGTTTAAGAAAAGCTGGTAGCTACTGCCATACCGATCTGGATTGTTCACCAAATAAATTAATGGCCGATGTGATTGACCTTTCTCCTTTAAGTACTTTTGGCAATCTCGCTGAAAAATCATATTTTGAAGAATACCTGGTATGTGGTCAGGTTAGACCAGAGCCACTAGCAGGAAGTAGTGATTATAATACATTTAATATTCATAACAACCGCTGTTGTCGTCCCCTCGGCTCCGATATAACCATGTACACCGAGGACTCCCCTCGCGCAACAGAATCAATTGGAATTACCAGTAGTAAATATGGATCCTTTAACCCGAATGCAAGCGATCGCTATTCTCGTTATTCCGTACTAGATAGTCCTGTTAATAAAGTGACTAAGCTTTCTAGTATTATTCGTCCAAGCGCTAACGCTGAAGATAATGATAATGACAAAATCCTTGATTTTGACACTAATATAACAAACCCTAATCAATGGAAAACAATTTATAATACTGCATCGAGAACTTGTTGTGGTGGTAACTGGGTAAGAAAATTTGAAGATGGTACCAACAACTGGGGAGTTAATCGCCTTACTATCGACATCAATAACTTAAAATGTCTTAATTATCGCAGCCGCCTAGTCCATACTACAGATGCCTCAGCCTACGGTTTAAGTAGTGCACAGCTAAGTAGTGGGTTGAGAACATTTTGTAGAGATACAGGACTCCTTGTTGGTGGATGTGCAGGTGTGCCACTGGCGGAAGGCTTTTTTGATTATACAGATAGCGCTATCATAAAACCTAGACTCAACACAGTTACCAACCATATGACCTATTACTCAAATAAAACTATCATGGATAATCCTAGTAATAATTATTGGCGGGACCACAAAGGAAATAATAATACATGGGTCTTTAGTGAGTTTACCTTTGGTAATACTTCTTCAACAAACGGCATATTGGACTGGTCCCTTTATGATAATTATCAGGATACTAATTCTGGTGCGGGTATAACACCTACCCTGGCCCTCGTTACCCAACTACCTCCATGGATAACTTTTGATACCATTGCGACGGGAGACACTCCACCTTACGCTGATACAGATGTACAAATATTTTTAAGAAACCCAAGCAATAATAACTCACCAAATACTGCAGGTACTACCGACCCTGAAGATGGAGAATATATGCGTTGTCGTGTTTATGCTGGAGCTGCTGTCACAGGAGGAATAACAGATTCTTATGATTTAGTTGCCCCTAATGCCTGCGGAGAAGGAACTCCGGTAACTCCCGATGGCACTCAAATGAATTGCTGTGCTTTTTACGATACCAATAATCGCAGCTTACGGGTGACTTTTGAAAATGCTGACATTGTAAATAATGCCAATTTTAAGCAAGATGATAGTTGGTTAAAAATAAAATTTAAAAATCCAGTGGGAACACTGGGCTGGGAAATGAGAAAGGTTGGAGCAAGTGCTGTCACAGAGCCTAGTTTACTACCTCATCGACGTTCAGCTGATCCAGGAAGTGCTCTTTACTACTTACGTAAACTGGCAAAACTAGAATATCTTGGTATTCCACAAATGACCTATGAACCAATCTATTGTAATGATGTTTACCAGGAGTTAGTACCAGGTATCTTTAAGGACGTGGCCTTTGGGCAAAAACTTAAAACAGTTGCGGACTTTATTAATCATGACCGCACATTCATAAACCCTTACGCTGACACGCCTTGGGAAACGGATACTGCTCCAGCACCTTATAATGCAAATGCCCTGAACCAAAACGTGGTAGCGACACAGGAATTAGTCCAAATAACGCCGGTATTTTCAGATAATAAGTTCAAATGTTGTCTGGAACTTGGAACAGTGACTGATGCAACTGAACCTGCCAACCAATGCTGCTCGGGTTATAAAGTCAATATAACAGGAGAAGTAGGTAAAATGAAATGTGCGCTACCTGCAGGAACTGATCTAAACGTCTACTTCAATAAATTTGTATCAAGTGAAGGTGTGAGCACAACTTTAGAGGCACCATTGACAGAGGATGATTTTGATCCATTTACAGGGGAACCTGATGTTACCAGAGCAGATGTTAGAAATAAGCTTTTTGTCTTAGGTGAGAAGTTTTGTGAAACTGGGCAAGTTAGATCAGGTGCGGCTGTCGCCCTTTTTAATGAACCATTATATACTGCGCCAAGTGAAGCAAATGAATCTGCTCCAAGTGAAGCGATTTATTCTATACTCGATTCGGTAAATGACAATAACATAGGTGGAGATGACCCATTTCCTATGGGGAATGACTCATTTCAACAAGGCTTTAGATGGAACCATCACTTTTATTGCGACTCAGGAAGTAACTAATGCAGAGAAAATCAAAAACACCAAAACAAAGTGAAGTCATCATGCGTGAATTAGTCATGCCTGGGGACACCAATGCCCATGGGACTATTTTTGGAGGTAAAGTCATGAGTTGGATCGATATCGCAGCTGCGATGTGCGCCAGTCGACACTGCAATAATCCTGTGGTAACGGTACATATAGATGATATTGAGTTTCACTCCCCCATTAATATTGGCTCACAAGTGGTGATTAAAGCTTCTGTGAATTACGTGGGGACGACTTCCATGATAATTGGAGTGAAAGTTGAAAGTGAAAACCCCTATAGTAATGTAAGCCGAGTCACCACCAAGGCTTATTTAACTTTTGTGGCCATTGATGAATTTGGAAAGCCCATATCTGTCCCTGACATCAAACCCGAAACACCCGATGAAATTCGCCGCTATAAAAATGCTCAGGAGCGAGTCAAGCATCGTAAAGAACTACAGAAAAAATTAAATCAAGATTAATATTTTACAGAACAACCATAAGGCTTAGTCTTGGCCGGTCTAGGCTCTTGTTGCAATAGCAGTTTACTCATACTTGCCGTTATATAATTTCTGGCCTTACCAATATCCTTAGGATCCGAGGAGGCAATAGAATCGATCGCTCCCATATAACGCAATTTCTGCTGGGGCCCTACAATGAATATATGTGGAGTAGTCTTCGCCCCATAAAGCTGACCTACTTTGCCATCCACATCTCTTAAAAGATGGCTTGAGGCCATTTGCCATTTATTCATAATATCCAACGCTTGGTTGGCATCACTAAAATAACCTTGTTTTCCCTTGGCGGATGAAACAATAGTGAGCCAAACCACGTTAGGGTTATTTTGATAAAGTCTTTGGATTGTCTGCATATTTTGCGACTTATAATGTTTTTGTACGTAAGGACAACCGGAGTTAAACCACTCTAATATGATAAACTTTCCCTTATAATCAGAAAGTTTAACTTTTTGGTCTAACTGGTTCATCAGCGTAAAATCCTGAACCTGATCACCTGGATTAAGTGCTAAGCAGATATGGGTAAAAAATAATATATAGAGAGAAAGATATTTTTTCATAACATTAAAAAATCAAGGCTGAGCTATAAAGACATTTTTTTAATCACGGTTAATCCCATCATTAATATCGTATTTAATGCGGATCTTACCATTTTTAAAATCTTCTACAAAGTCCAGGTTATAAAAATTTATACTGTTATATTTTTTACTATAGAACCACATCCCTCCCTCAGAGCGTTTTCCTGCAGGCAGAAGCTTACCATCACAATAGACTTCAAGAGTCTCAATTCGGGGACGCTGCTTGAGTAGTAAACGAGGAGAAT
>JBFEUX010000055.1:0-14073 GCA_041547255.1 Bacteriovoracaceae bacterium | reverse complement strand
TAATTTCTTAACCGAAATTGGAAGTAGCATTGAAATCGAGGCCAATCATGAGCAGGATAAAAAGTTAATAGCTTTTTCTGGGCCGCCCCAGTTTGCCATCGATCAGGATTTTGATTCCTTTTCGCCCTTATACAGTCTAGAAAATATTATTGAGGATTTGGAACCAAGCATTACCGGTAATTTGCAACCAGCTAATAAAGAAACTCTTGTTTTTCTAGAAGAGTCTTTAGTCGATAAGCTTTGTGTAAATATGGTCTATCAAAATAATAATATGCGAGTTTTTCCTCGCAAAATAGTGTACTTTGATTCCAGCCTAAACTTAGTTGCGGAAGACATTGTTGATAAGACTCTCGTTAATATTAATCTCGCTGAAATTCAAACTGTTTTTGAAGCAGAGGGGGAGTATAAACCGCATTATTCCCAATTAGAGGTAGATAATTTTATTCGTTCCATGCGACTAATGAATGGAAACCAGGTACGCCTTGTTTTAAAGATTTATGCGAGAGACAGATTTAGCCTTAATTTTGATCAAAAATACTTTGATAATGTTTGTCTGTTTACTAATCCTCATGGGGACTTTATCTGGGCTGCAACTTTAGAGCCGGGTAAAGAAGTATATGAATGGCTATGTGAGTTAGGTTCTGGGGTTGAGATTTTGGATCCGCTAAATTTTAAACAAGATTTTATAAAGTATTGTGAACATAAGTTAAAAAAGCTAGCATAGGGATATGGCAAAAATCCGTTATGCATTCTTGCCCTTAGGGGCAATTATATATTTTTATATTTCCTGGTTTTTTCCATGGGAACAAATACACTCAGATAGCAGTATCTCATATTCTTATGTATTCGATTTGCTTTTTAGCGCAGCTGTTTTTTTTATCGTAAAAAAATCACCGGTTCTGGGGCGTTGGGATAAGATAAAAACTTTAATTCGATTTGTTTTTATAACATTATTTGCATTTGTTTGTGTGGGAATTACTAAGGCTGCTCTGCTGGCCACGCCCTTTCGTTATGTGGATAATTTGGCGCTGCAGATACTATTTTTGGCCCCGTTTATTGAAGAGTTTGTGTTTCGTGGTGCTTTATATGAATTGGCGGAGATTGGCGACTATTCAAGTAAAATGAAATTGGCCGTAAATGGTCTTCTTTTTAGCTTCTCCCATTTATCTGCTATTTGGTTTTTAAGTGAAGAATTTCATCCTTTTATTTATTTTCAAGTGCTGTATACCTTAATCCTAGGTTGGGTTTGTGCTAAATCTCGTGAGGAAACTAAGGGAATGTCCGAGCCTATTGCCCTGCATTTTGTCTTTAACTTATTATTCTATATTGCTGTGAAAAACTACGGCTTATAAGTACGCGACACCATATCCTGATTACAATAGTTTGTATCAGAATTATTGATTGATAATCGCCCATGCTATCTTATTCAGCATGATAAGGGTGGTGATTAAGCAAATCATTGTTGAAATACGCATTTTAAATCTCCAAAATATTTCATATAGATATTCATCTATTTACTCTTTGCCTAGAGGGCCTGAAAAATTTCTAATAAATTAAAAATATTAGTAGGTAACACTATGAAATCAGGATGTGGTGTCGCGTACCTTAGATAGACACGTGCTGTTAATTCTGTTAAGTTAGCGCACCAATATTATACATAAGAACCAATAAACAGGGTGAGCTTGTGGACCAAATTAATTATGATGAAATCAAGACTCTTGAGAATGGGTCAAAACTAGTCGGTGATCTCGAATTTCCTAAACGAAAAGTCTGGGTAAAAACTTATGGCTGTCAGATGAATTATCATGACACAGAAAGAATTTTATCCCATCTAGATCCTTTAAATTTTACTTTAACTCAAGATCAGGATGAAGCAGATCTTTTACTTTTTAATACTTGTGCCATTCGAGATTTAGCTAATCAAAAGTTTTACTCCCATCTTGGTGGAACTAAACATAATAAAAAAACAAATAAAGAAATAAAAATTGCGGCCGGTGGTTGTATTGCGCAAACTGAATCAAAAGAGTTGTTGAAAAAGTATCCACAATTGGATTTTGCGTTTGGAACAGATGTTATCGACAATATCGGAGAGATGGTTTATCGCGCATATGCAGGGGATTCTAAATTTGCAGTGACCAGTTGGGATCGTAGTGAAAACTATTCGATTGATACTAAGATTACTCACGGTTCACCTCAAGCATTCGTCAATATCATTAAAGGTTGTGATAAGTTTTGTTCCTACTGTATTGTTCCTTTTACCAGGGGAAGAGAGAAGTCGAGAAGTATTACCGAGATCGTTAATGATGTAGCTAGATTAGTGGCCCACCAGGGGATTCAAGAAGTGACTCTCTTGGGACAAAACGTAAACTCTTTTGGAAAGAAAAACGGTGAGTCTTTGGCCGAGCTGATTTTGGAGCTGGAAAAAATAGAGGGATTGCAGTTGATTCGTTATACCACCAGTCATCCATATGATATTTCTGATGAGTTAATTGCGGCCCATGGTAAATCCAAAAAATTGGCTAATCATTTACACCTACCTGTGCAGTCTGGTTCGAATTCAGTCTTGCAAAGAATGTTGCGTCAGTATTCAGTAGAGCACTATGTGGAGCGACTTGAAAAATTGCGAGAAGCAAATCCTGATATTGTTCTTTCAACAGATATTATCGCTGGCTTTCCTAATGAGACAGAGGCTGAGCATCGTGCTACGTTAGATTTATTAGATAAGGCCCAATTCGATTTTATTTACTCATATAATTTTTCGGCCCGTAAGGGAACTAAAGCTGCTCGTATGAACGATATTCTAAATAAGGATATTCGTGGTAGACGACTGCGAGAAATTCAAGCTCATCAATTAAAAATTCAAGAAGAAGTTCGCTCAAAAATGGTTGGAAAAACTTATCGTGTGCTTGTCGAAGGAAAAGGCATGATGAAAGGTGAAACCAAGTGGAAAGGACGTACCAGTTGTTTTCGTATCGTACATTTTAAACCTGAGATCGATGATCAAGATTATATGTGGCACTGGGTAGATTTAAAAATCACCTCGGCCACAGCTTTGTCTTGCCAAGGTGAGATAATTAGAGATCATGGTAGGAGACCAACTCTTTTGCAATAAGGTGTAGCTGGTGCCGGTAAAATATGCCATCCGAACTCTTCTTTTTATACTTGGCTGGGTTAGTATAGTACTCGGAATTATTGGTGCTTTATTGCCTATAGTGCCCACAACACCATTTTTGATTCTTGCAGCTTATCTTTTTTCTAAGAGTTCACCTAAGGTGCATTCTTGGCTCACTAGATTACCATACTTTGGTAATGCTATAATAGATTGGGAACAAAATAAAGTGATCCGTCCTAAGGCGAAAGCAGGAGCGGTATTTATCATTATTTTGATTTTTAGTAGTAGTATTGTTTTAGCTAATATTCACTACGGTCTAAAAATTATGCTGGTCTTTCTCGCCATTGCCTGCATTAGCTTTATCCTTACGAGAAAGTCCACACCATAAGAGGTGAGTGAGTGCGTTTATTTATTTTTTTATTTTTTATTTCTACCAATATCTATGGCTATGTTGACTTTAATTTGAGCTATACCTTTTCTGAGAGAAGAGTGAACGGTATTGAAACGGACCCTAATGTGGATCCCGGTTCGGCGAGAACAACCTCTGAAGGTTATTCAGTTAACTGGGCTTGGTATATTTGGGAGTACACTGCTTTAGAGTTAAATTATTCTTCCACTACCGAGAGACTTATCGATGATAGAGGAGCTGTTTCTTCTGATGGAACTTTTACGATTTTAGAAGTCGACAGTACGGTTCTAACACAAGTCAGTGGAGTGGGGATTCGTCAATCTTTTGCTAGTCGTAAATCACGTATTATACCGTCAATTGCAATTGGTTATGCTAAGTACACCACATCCGGTACGACTAAGTACTCATTAGATCAAAGTGGCGTAGAATATACATTTAAAAAAGAACAAGATAAGGTCGTTTACAGTTCTAGTTATGCGAGTTTCTCCTTACGCTTTCGCATAACTCAGCTTATGGGACTAACCTTGGCCGCCAAAACAGTTATGCCCGACTTTGAAACATCTGAGGCCCAAAATAATGTGACATATTCGGCAGGATTCTCATGGATGTTCTAAGGGTTATTCTGCTCTTTACTCTTGTCTCTTGTGCCAAAATGTCTTACCTGGCCGAACAGGGGATAGGACAAATTTCACTAGAATATGAGGATATAGATAACGAAGACTTTTTGAAAGATCCTAACTATAGTGATGAGCATAAGCAAAAAGTAAAAATCATCATGAAGGTGAAAGATTATTTTTTTAAATACTATGGGTTAAAAGCTTATCCTATCTATGATGAAGTTAAACTATTGGATCAAGAGGCGGTTACCTACCTGGTGATTCATTCTCCAAAAAATGAAATAAAGGCCATGCCAACGAGCTTTCCTTTTATGGGAAGTTTTCCTTATTTAGGTTTTTTTTCAAAAGAGTCGGCCAAAGAATATAAGCAAGATAAAGAAGCACAAGACTTTCAAACCTATATGCGACCCGTGTATGCCTATTCCACATTAAATAATCCCTATTGGCCATTTCATGACAATATCCTGTCCTCATTTTTTTACTTTAAAGAAAAGGAACTCACTCGTTTAGTATTTCATGAGTTAGTACATACCATCTTATTTGTAGGTAGTGATGTAACTTTTAATGAGAATTTGGCACAATTTGTGGCAGATAAAATGATGCTTGATTACTATCAGTTTGATCAGAAAGAACAGCAAAGACAACAGGAAAACGTAAAGCGTAATAATCTTTTGAAACAGGAAATTGTAGCGCTGGCATCTAAGTTGAATAAGCGTTATCAGTTAGAAAAAACTAATTTTGATAAGATTGGTGATGAGTTTCTACAAAATGTTTTTAAACCTAGAATAAAGAAAAAATGTGCTGAATTGCAGATGAAGAAATGTTGGCCTTTGAGTGGTCCTTGGAATAATGCCCGCTTTGCGGCCTTTAAGACTTATGAAGCTAAGCATAATGATATTTCTGATCTTTACCAGCAACTTAATTTACCTTTGAAGGATTTTGTTCTATTGTTGATTAAGTTAGAAAAGAATTATGATGCTGACTCAGATTTTATATCTCATGTCAGAGCAAAGGTTTAATATGGCCCATATATTTTTTATAGATCCATTAGAAAAATTAAATATCAAAAAAGATTCTACTTTAATGATGGCCTTAAGCTTTCAGCAAAGGGGAATTGAGTCTTACTTATTATTTGAAAAAGATTTTTATATTACCAATGAAATTAAAACTGAACTAAAACTATATAAATTTAGTGGTAGCTTTAAAGAAGATGGTTGCTATCTGGCCAAACTTGAAAAGACTGAGACCATCGATTATGAAGTGACTGAAAATGATATCATTCATATGCGTATTGACCCACCTTATGACTCCCGTTACCAACGCTATCTGTGGATGTTGGATTTTATCCAGAACCAAACTCAATGTGAGGTAATTAATTCTCCACTAAAAATTATGAAGTATAACGAAAAGCTTGTCGCTTATCGGGATTTAGAAAATAGTCTTCCAAGTTATATAGGAAGCTCTGAGGAAGGGTTCACTAAGTTTACAGCAGATTTGGCCAAGCAGGGGATAAAAGATCTTATCCTGAAACCACTTGATCTCTATTCTGGAATTGGGGTGGAAAAAGTGAGCATGTCAGATCCTGAATTGATGGACAAATTTCAAAAGAAAGTAAAAGAGTTTATGGGAGCAATTGTCTGCCAGCCATTTAAAGACGATGTTTACGAAGGTGAATATCGTGCCATTTATTTTGATGCAGAAGAAATTGGCTCAATTATTAAAAAGCCCCAAGCTGGAGAGTTTTTGGCCAATATTGCTCAGGGAGCTAAGTTTGAAAAAGTAGAGTTGCCCGAAACTCTTAAGTCAATTTGCGATAAAGTTGCCAAAGAGCTTTATGAAGATGGAGTTCGTTTTATTGCTTTTGATTTATTAGGTGGTGGAATAAATGAAATAAATGTTACTTGTCCTGGATTATTAGTAGAGGTGTCATATGCATATGAAAAAAATCTTTGTTTACTTATTGCTGAGCGTTTTTAGTCATTCTGTTTTTGCAGAAGAAAAATTTACGGCCAATGATATTCTAGGTTATTGGCTCTCAGAGTCTGGCTCCGGAGTGATCCAAATAGAAAAAGTCTCTGGAAAGTTTGAGGGAAAATTAGTTTGGCTAAAAGATATCTTTGAAGGAAAAGTTAAAGATAAATTGGATGAAAAAAATCCAAATGAAAGTTTACAAAGCCGCTCTCTTCAAGGGTTGAAAAATCTTACCAACTTTGTTTTTGATCAAGACGATCAAGAGTGGAAAGGGGGAAAGATTTATGATCCCAAATCAGGAAAAACTTATTCCGCTTATATGAAGTTAAAGTCCAAAAATGAATTAAAGCTTAGAGGATATGTTGGCTTCTCTCTTTTTGGTAGAACATCTATGTGGACTCGTCAGCAAACGGCCATACCTGATAGTCATAGAGAAAATTCCAAATGATATAAATTACATTTTTTAGTGGCGTATTTTTACTAATCTTTTATCTTTAAAGTGCCGAAATAGAGCTTAGATGAGAAATTCACTAGCGAATGCGGAGTAAAAGATGAAATTGAGCATGAAATTAGCGCTTTTAAACTTTGGATTATTACTGACGGTAGGGGCGCTGACTGTTTATAGGTTATATGCTACTGGGGCCGAAGTAAGCCTAGAGTTTTATATGACTTTTGCATTAACTATTTTTGCAGGTGGTGCCATTGGATATTGGGTAAGTTGTCGCCTGGCAAAGAATTTATTGAATATTTCCCATGAAGTGGATACTGGAGCTAAAAGTCTGCTCAAAGAGATTAAAAAAGTCTCAGATCATTCACATGATCTTTCAGATGCAACCAATGAGCAAGCTTCAAATTTACAGCAAACGGTTGCTTCCTTAAATGAAATTAGCAGTATGATTAATAAGAATACAGATGCTTCCCAATCTTCTAAGAAGCTGTCGGCCAATAGTCGTGAAGCTGCCAAGATAGGAAAGGGGACTATTACAAGAATGCTTTCATCAATCGATGAGATTAGTGATGCTAACTCTGAGATTATTGATCAAATGACCAAAAATGCTGCAGAAATTCAAGAGATCATTTCCGTGATTAGAGAAATTGAAGATAAAACTTTGGTGATTAATGATATCGTCTTCCAAACCAAACTTTTATCTTTTAACGCTTCTGTGGAAGCTGCACGAGCTGGCGAACATGGAAAAGGCTTTTCAGTTGTTGCCGAAGAAGTTGGTAAGTTAGCACAACACTCTGGCGATGCGGCCAAGCAAATTGAAGAGATGCTTAATCAAAGTGTGCAAAAAGTTGAAAATATCGCCAAGGGTACTGAGTCCAAAGTAAAAGAATTGGTGCAAAAGGGAACGACAAAGGTTGAACAAGGAAAAGATGTTGCCAGAGAATGCGATCGCTCTTTGGGTGATATTTTAGAATATGCTAATAATTTAGATAATATGATAGAAGAGATTGCAGTTGCCTCAGTTGAGCAGTCTCAGGGTGTAGAAGAAATCTCTAGGGCCATGAGTGAGTTGGATAAGGTGACTAAGCAAAACACTATTATTGCCCACGAAACTAGTAAAATTAGTGAGTCCTTAGGCAAAGAAGCAAGTAAAATACAAGTCGTAACTAATACGTTAAACTGCTTAATTACTGGGCGTCAGGACTCAGAGACCCATGCTAAAGAGCTGGCCAAACATCAAAATAAGAAGAGTTCTGAAGCATTTAAACGCAAAAAGAAAGTAGCTGAAGCTAAAAAAGCTATCAGTAAAGCTGATAACGTTATTGAACTAAAAGCAGAAAAAAACAAAGCACAAGTAAAGCAATCAATAGAAGTGCAGAGAAAGCCTAGTCAAGCCAGTGTTGCGACCAAGCTAAAAGCTAAAGCTTCAGGAACGCACGGAGTGCCATCTGCAAGTGAAGGTGAGTGGGAAGATATTTAATTCCCGTTAATTCCAACAGATTTAAGATTCGCTTTTTTCCAGTTCAGCATACCGCCGTCTAGGTTATATACCTGCTTGAATTGATTTGTTAGTGCAATACGGGCCCCTTTAACCGAGCGCCCACCACTTCGACAAACAAAGAGATATTTTTTATTAGGATCAAGTTTTTGTAATTTGCTTTCAATGTGATCTTGTAAAGTCATTAACGTAGCATTTTCAATATGCCCTAGGTCATCATTGAATTCTTCTGGGCGTCGCACGTCGATGATAGTAAAGCTACTAAGCTCATTATACGCTTCTTGAGGTGAAATATTAGTAACTCGAGTGTTAGTTACGGCGCCAATACAATCAGATAGATAACTGGTAAGTGATTCTAGACCAGTCTTATTGTTACTACTAAAGGATTTTACATTTTCATTGAGTGCATTCGTAAAGGTTTTAAGTTCATTACTGAAGTCATAAAGGCCAGTTACTCTATTTTGGGCTTCTTCAAAAGCGATATTAAAATGTTCCAAGGTTGCTTTAAGGCTGCTGACCTGGTTGAGGATTTCTTCTTTGATACTTTTAAGAACTTGATTACTAAAAGTTACTGATTTAGAAATCTCTTCAGAGGAGTTCTGAGTACTATTGGCCAGATTACCCATCTCTGTCGCGACCACAGCAAATCCTTTACCCTGTTCACCTGCTCTAGATGCTTCTACTGATGCATTAAAAGAAAGTAGTTTTGCCTGAAAGGCAATATCAATAATTTGTGTAGATTTATCGGTAATACTTTTGATACAAGTATGAATTTCTTCTAGTTTATTATCTAGCTGAGTTAGCCCCTCGGAGCTACGAGATAGCTGGGAAAGAGAAGTTTTAAGAGTGCCAATTTTAGAGTGAACCTCATCAATATTTTTGACCATCTCTAGCGTCACCTCAGTATTCTTTTTAATATTTTTCTCAAAGTCGATAAGATCTTTACTCGAGGCTTCAATGATATGGTCGGCTTTATCATAGGCCCTTTTAATGGTAGAAGCGACCTCTTCAGATGCGGCTTTACAGTCAGTTCCACTCATATTGTTTGGTTCCTGTTGTAAGTCTTGGTTTATTTTTCTTAGCTCATTAATTTCCGTTATGAAATAGTCTTTATCAGCACAGTCAGTGCTTAATTTTCTTTTCACGACAAGACAATAGATAAGCATAGGAAGGAAAGCAATTGCAAAAAGATTTGTGATTGTAGGGATATATTCCATCATATTAGTAAGGCTCCACATTTCTAGTACATAACGTAACTATAATACTAGATGAATCAATGTAATGAAACTGTACAAAATTTGCTGATGGACATCAGTTCTAATAAATTAGTTAGCAAAATCCTGAGTGTAATCGGTGACTACTTGTAAAGTCATACTCCAACAACTTGCAGCTCTCACAATTTTCTCTGCCGGACAATAATACTCTGCACCTGCCTGACAAGCAGAATCAGCTTTAACATCTTCAACTTCGATGGTTGTTCCGTATACTGTTTGATTTCTAATTGGCCCCAGATCAATGATTGGGCCACAGGTTCCCTCACTAATCGGTTCAACAATTTGCGTTCTATATCGATCACCTAATCCATAAGATTGGCAATTATCAGGATTGGCGGGAGCTGGATTATCCAGACATATAACATCTCTTAAATGTACTCTAAACCTTAACTTAGTGTAAGGGTATTGATCTGCTGGCTGTTCAGTATCTCGACCATAACAATATTCCTCACCCGCAGTGGGAAAAGGTTGAGCATTAACCTTGAATCTGATCTTTAATTTTGTATCTGATTTAAAAAGCAAGCCAGCTTGTTTGATGGTTGGCATTGTTTGTTGCGCTAATGGATCTGAGTAAGTGCCAGGTAACCAAGCTTGGTGACCGGCTAAAAATAAATTGAGACTGTGAATAGCATAACCATCACCCATGCCATCAGAACTGGTTCCTGAGCAGGTGTTATAAGTATGAGTTCCCCCTCCATTACCGCCACCATTATCAGGTGTTCCGTTGTTATCAACTCCGGTGTCTGTGTCAGTAGAGCCTGAGTTCTTTTTCTTTGAGGAAGGCGTACAAGCACCTAATGATAAAACAAGTAAACTCAAAATAATTAAATTCACAAAACCTTTCATAAGCTTTTTCCTATGCTATTAACCTTGTTGTCTCATCGGTTATTGGTTGAAAAACCTTAATGGTCCATTGAAAAAATAATCCCTTATAACGAAAGCTTTAAGCTAACTACTTGAAAGTAGGTGGGCGGAAACTGATTATTTGCCTTAGAATAACCAATCTTTTAAGATCTTCTTATGGGTAGGGAAGAATTAAGCTTTATTATTGATCATATTATTCCCAAAGTTTATGACTTTGCATATGTAATTGCGGGGGATGAGTTAGCGGCCGAACAATTGGTGGTTGATGCTTATACCGTTTTTATTATTGAGAATAAGGATTTTCTTTCCAAAGAAGACTTGGATTTGGACAATAAATCCCATCGAAAAAGCTTTCAAAAATATCTCTATCGTGAGCTGGTAAGAGAAGTTTATGATTTGACCCTCAAAAGAGCCCATTTGTTAAGTGCAAATAACCAGGAGCTAGGATCAGAGTTCGAAAATTTCTACAATTTAAGCATGTTCAAAAGAGGCTTACTTTATTTAAAAGAAATTGTGGGCTTCACAGTTTCAGACTTACAAGAAGTGTTTGTTTTAGATAGGTACCAAGTGATTGAAGCCTTTTATAATGCTAAACATGAGGTTTTGGATAGCACGACCTCTTCTTCTTTGGAGCAAGTATGGAAGTAGCTTCGATTAGTAATAAAAATGCCAATTTAATTAGTGCTTATGTTAATGGAACAATTGATGCCAAGGATATTTCTCTTGCAGAAGCGGCAATTGGTGAGGATCGGCAGCTGGCAGATTTTTATGAAAGAAAGCTAAAAGAGAGAGATTTTTTAAGACAACTTATTCCCACACCTCAATCTACTATGCATAGTTTAAGAGATCTTAGGCAAGAGATTACGGCCGTAAATGAAGAAATTTATCCACTAAAAAAATTAAATATTTTTCAAAGAATCTATCGGTTTCTTACCAAACCAGTAATTACCATTCGTTATTGAGGATTAACATTTAAGATAAAGTTAATGGCAAATTGATCATTTTCCAAAATTTCCTTGGGAGGATTGGGAAGTGCTGTCATATTCTTTAACACATCCATGAAAAATCCTTGTAGCTTATTGATGTGGCTCCACTTAAGAGTTTCAATTCGCATGATATCCCCATTCTTATCATAGACAACCCGACCGGCCATGAGTTGGTGATGTTTTGTCAGGGGAAATTGCAAATGAGGGTTTCTTCTCTCGAAGCTATGTAACTCTTTTTTAAAGGAGTTGATATAGGCCATCACTGTTCTTCTCTGGAAACTATAAAAGACTAATTCATGTTTATTGAGTTCGTCTTCAGCAATACCTTTAGGGACTTCCAGCTTTATGTCTACATCAGTATCACCTAAAGCTTGTAGCGCCTGTCTGGGCGTGAGGAAACCTGGTGCGGGATTTCTTAAAAAGTCTTTAATTTGATTTTTATTAATATCAAGACTTCTTACCACATGTTTACGTTGACTCTTTTCGTATTCTTCTTTGCTAACAGCATCTATTTTAGGAGTGTATGGTGAAAGCTTAAGGTCTTGTAAGCTCGGGCCTTTAGAGCGGCGTGAAACTTTGTTTTTTGGTTGGGGAATATAGAGTAATTTTTCTTTTTTTCCTTTTTTTTCACCAACTGTACGGATGCTTTTAAGCTTAAATTTGTGATTGGGTGAAACTGAGCTAAGACTAAAATCTAATTCTTTGGTGGACTTAAATAACAGTGCCGTGTGAATGAGAAGACTCACTATGAGGGCAGGAATAAATATGGTTTTTCTACGCTTAAAACTCATAACCACAGAAATTATATACCTTGAATTCGTCTATTTGTGAAAATCATAACCAATATGTAATATCTTTAGTTTTAGACACTTAGGTAAGTTGCCGTAATTACATAGAGTAGAGATTACCTTCCTTGACGAACACGCAGAGGTATTCGAAAATATTAAAGGGTCTAATGAAGGACTGTGACAATATAATTTACGGACAAATTATGAAAAAAAATCTCCCTAGTATTCGAACTTTTAGCTTTATCGCAATTGCGGCGGCCATTAGCTTGGTGGCCATGAGTATATTGGCCAGAAATTTCACACAAAAACAAATGGGCTATCACCAAGCCAAGGCAGGGGCCAATATTTGTTTTCAACGTATTACTCAAACTTTTACAGCTTTAATGATTCGTGATTTTAGTTCTGCATATTTGGAAACTGACTTTCGTAATATGACAGGAGATTGTTTGGCAGAAGTTTCTTCGGTTGTTAGCTCTTTAGGGACAAATAAGTCACTTTTAAATACAGTGAATAATTTTAAAAGTGATCTTCATTGGTTTGATCAAAAAGTGACTAAAGTAATGAAGATGGCGACTGAAGAAAATATGGACATTAGCCAGTCTAATATCACTCGTAAATTTTCAGAATTGGAAGATCTAAATAATTCACTGGAAACAGGCTTGTTAGCAGCAAGTAAGAGTATTGACTCTGATCAATATTTAGCTCTTGCTGGTTCTATCTTATCTTTTATCGCCATGGCATTGTGTGGGCTAGGATTCTATGCGCGTCGTAGATTAGACCTAGGGGAGTTGAAGGCAATTGAAAAAGCAATCGCAGCTCAAGATAAAAAATTTGAAGTTAACACTGTTGTTGCCAAATTAACAGCATATTTACATATGCCTGAGACGGCCAAAATGGTGCGTGAAGAATTAGAAGAGCTTAAAGCAGAAAACCAAAGATTGGAAGACTCACTATTAGAAATGAATCGAATTGATCATCAAGATGTATACAAAATCAATGCTGATGAAAGTACTCGCAGTATTAGCGATTTTAGTGTTTCTTTTAATACTGTTTTGGATCGACTACAAGCCAGAGCTTTTAATGAAGGAATCATTTTAGATACTGACCTAAATGATGATTTTAGAGTTTATGCTAATCAGGAAGTTTTAGAGCAGCTTTTACTATCACTGATAACCTTTGCTATGGATAGTACTCAGTATTTAGATGAAAATAAGCGAATTATTGTTCGCAGTAAGTCCTTAGGCGGAATTGCTTTCTGTAAGGTTAAAATTAGTAATTATATGTTCTCGGATAAAGAGCTTGCTATTCTTAACAATTCAAGCTCAGAAGATAATGCTGAAGGAAATGTAAACTTACTTCTTTTAAAAGAACTGCTTAAAGATGCTAGTGCAACGATGGCCGTTAGACATAGACAAAATAGTGCAAGCTCTAAAGTTGAAAGTGAGATTGAGTTGGTATTCGAAAGGGCAAGAGAAGATGAACTTTCTATTCCTAGTAGCTCACCTTCTCAAAAGATTAAAGTCGTTAAAGGTAATAAAAAAGAGATTAAAGATTACCTACAAGCACAACTTTAAAGGTTTTTACATTCCATCCACTAATTTTTGAATAATGCTTCCCACACCATATGGAACTGAGTAAGGTCTAATTGCTGTTCGGTTAAAATCATGGCCAAAACCTATTTTGTGCGTCCATTCATGGGCCACATTGGCAGCAACTTTTCCAAGCGTAAATCCTGAGAAAAATTTGTCATTAACCCAAATTCTCGTTGAATCAGGATAGGTGTATCCAACGGTTGAATTATTGCTGTAGTAAAGCGTGATGTCCACGTCAATCTCTTCATCTTCCTCAGGCATTAATGTCTCTGCTCCACGTAGAATAACTTCATAGATCTCATCATTAGTGAGTCCATTATTGTTAGCAAAGCTATACTCCCCATTAAAAGTATGGGAAAGGATTTCTTGCTTAAACTCTTCGGAGTTGATGACAATCTTTAAACGCTCTAAGGCATCACGCATTTTTTGCTCTTTTGCTATTGAGAAGTTTCTTAGATTCGCGTTGATTTCCAAGTTGGCCTCTAAACTCGACTCAGGTAGAACACAAACTCGC
>JBFEUX010000184.1:0-6002 GCA_041547255.1 Bacteriovoracaceae bacterium | reverse complement strand
TTGATAGACCATATTTACACAAAGCTTATCGACTAAAGACTCTTCTAGAAAAACAAGAGTTTCTTTATTAGCTGGTTGCAAATTACCGGTAATACTTGGTTCCAAATCCTCAATAATATTCTCTAGACTGTATAAGGGGGAAAAGGAATCAAAATCCTGATCGATGGCAAACTGAGCCGGACCAGAAAAAGCTATTAACTTTTCATCCTGCTCATTACTGGCCTCGATTTCAATGCTACTTCCAATTTCTGTTAAGAAATTAAAGTATGAATTGAGTTCACTCTTAGCGAGCTTTAAATCTTGGCAAGCTTGAGTTAACAAAATAGGCTTTTTTAATTCGGTTAAATACTTTAAAATTTCCCAAAATTTAGCTTGATCTACAATTGAACTTTCACTCATATTACCTCTCAAATCAACTAATATACTTGTCGGTTTTAATCAGGTTTAACTTTAGTGCTTTTTAGTGTTATCCCGGGCATAATATAAGTATGATTTGGAAAAATGCTTTGAAATATCCAGTACTTGCAATTGGAGTTATCCTTTTTGTTCTGTTTCTTACGGACCCTAAAACCAAAAAATGGCTAAAAAAATATAGTGGAAGCCGTATTCCCAATACCTGTCGTAGTGTTATGGAGAAAGTGGAGAAAAAGGCACCCGACAATTGGGAGATGGAATGTCCGGGTACGCAGCTATTAAAGATCGCTATCGAGCATAATTCCCGCCACACTAATATTCTGAGCCTTAGACCAGAAATGTACAAAAATTTGGCCAATAGCTATGTCAAATTAGCCCAGCTTTCTAACCCTGAAACCCTGGCCGGATTAAAATACGTAAAAATGAAATTAATAAATGAGCAGCTAACCATTGATTCAAAAACTGACGGGCAAGCTGTCGTAGAATTGCTAAAAAGGAAAACACCTCAAGCGATCGCAGAACATTTAAAGCTCACGGTTAAAGTTAAAGAAATTCGAGAATAATCCCAAATTATTATCCTGGTAAGAACACTTTTCATCTAAATCCAAAGTATAAGCGTAGCAATGTAAGAACATCCGCTCTGCCTTTCTCTTGCCATAAAGTGGGTCACCTAAAATACTATATCCTAATAGCTCAAGCTGTTTCCGAATCTGGTGGCGATGCCCTTGCTTTAATTTGACTTTTACCAGACTAACATCTTGTTGCGAATTATAATCTAATGACTCTAATTCACAATCCGCTTGCTTAGCATTGGTCGTATCTTTATCACATTCTTGGATGACAGCACCTTTGATTCCAGTATCTTTTAAATAATGAGTAAAGTGCCCTTGAAGTTCACACCTACCTGTAACAATTGCCAAGTAACTTTTTTCTATTACGACAGAAGAGAAATTATCACGTAGTTTTTGATAAAGCTCATCCGACTTTGCATATAAAATCAATCCGCTGGTTTCAAAATCTAGGCGATAAATCAAACCGCGATCATAACTGTCTTTATTAACTTCCAATAACTCAGCGTAGTTTTCACTACGCAGGAAAGAAAGCAAATTATCTGATTCACTATATTTCAAAGGATGACAATGAATACGCACTGGTTTATGTAGGGCCAATAGCTGCTCATCTTCACTGATAATAAGTGGCCGCTCCCCTTTAAACAGTGGATTTATCATTTGATGATTAAGCAAATCAATAGGCAAAGCTAAACTTTCTTTTGCTTTTAGCTGCCTATTTAAGAATTTGGGAGATAACCCATGTTTCTTTATTTGATTGCTAGAAATTTTTAATAAGTTTTTTATGCCAGTTTTGACATCGTCTTCGTCATACAGAAAACAAATGTCGAGCTTATTGTGCACGAACCGGTCGCCCTTTGGTACGTAGGTCGCGCTTTCTTAGGACAAATTCAACTTTTCTATTAATATCATTAGCTACCGCCCGGCTATCCCCGTAGAACACGGAAGAAATTTTCTCTGGCCGCACACCATTTTTAATAAGTACCTTCGTTACCTCTTCTACTCTTTTAGCACTCAATAAATATGGCCCAAAGCTAGTTCCATTTACCGATTTTTCCCCTGGGTCAGCATAACCTTCAATATGTATATGCCAATCATTCTCTTTCATCAAATTAGTAATTTTATTAAAGACAGGAATAAATGAGCGATTATCTATTTCCGTCGATCCCTTTTTGAAAATAACTTTATCTTTTACGCGAATTTTTACCCCTTCAGACATTTGATACACATCAACCGATTCCGCCAAATCATAATCGGCCAAAACTTTTCGCATAAGATCCAAGTCTTCATCTGATTCTCGATTGATTTCGTGCTTATCTAAAATGCCTTCAGTCGTTAATAAATCGATAGGAAACGGCTCTACAGGTTCTTGAGATTCAATCATTGTTGGTGAATCATCTGGAGACTTCCCTAGCTGAATCGTTTCACCTATCTTCATCGCATTACCCGCAAAAGCTTTACGAATAGATCCGGCCACCGATTGAAACTTTGATTCATCTGTTTTACTCATAGCATACAAAAGAACAAAGAATGTTAGCAGAAGTGTAACAAGATCCGAAAAAGTGGCCATCCATGCCGGCGCGCCGGGAGGTGGACATTCTTCCTGAGGTGGACACTCAGGGCATTCCATTTCATCTTCATCGGCCATTATTCAATTCCCTCAACTTTACGTTGGTTTGGTGGTAAGAATGAGTCTAATTTCTCACGAATAACACGAGGGTTCTCCCCTGCTACTATTCCAAGCACACCTGCTACGATAATATTCATAACTAATGCTTCATTTTCTGAATAAAATTTCAATTTATTTGCAACTGGTAACATAAAAACGTTGGCCAAAACAGCACCATAAAAAGTGGTTAAGATCGCAACGGCCATCGCTTTACCTAACTCTTCCGGACCACCGGAAAGGTTTTGAAGCATGATAACCAGACCAATAAGAGTCCCGATCATACCAAAGGCTGGACCATCATTTCCTACTTCAGAGATAATACTGATTCCTGTTTTATGTCGCTCGGATAATGAGTCGATTTCTAATTGTAGTATGGAAGAAATAACCTCTGGTGGACGGTTATCTGCTGCCAATGTCACCGCTTTCTTTAAAAATGGATCTTCCACTGGCACCTTCTCCAAAGCAAAAACAGATTCTCTTCTGGCCGTCTCTGCCAATTTTTGAATTTCCTCTATCATGGCCTTAGGATCTGTTGCTGTATTTAAAATAGACTTTAAGTAAATTGAAACTAAGAGCTTAACCTGGTCCATTGGCCATTTAATAAAGATGGCCGCGAGAACCCCTCCTCCTACAACGAGGATCGAAGGGACATCGAAAAAAGCAGCGAGAGAACCACCTGCTAAGATTGATCCTACAATCGCCAAAATTGCTAATACTAATCCAATTATCGTTGCTATATCCATTTCCGTGGCCTTTTTAAATTAAATTCCTTTGGATAATAATTCGGATACTTATGAAAGGAACTTTACAGATTTTAAGGGATATACAGTTTTTTCCGGAAGAAAATGGTCAGCTACTAATTATGCAGCTTTTTTAATTTTCGCAATATTTAGGCTTTTAACCTCATCTGCAAAGCTTTTTTGTACTGAGCCTTTGCTCATCTTCTCTTCTAATAATTTAAAGAAAATATTATCATCATGATGAGTGGAAATCATAAGACTGACTAAATGAGAAAGTTTTAAATTAGCACCTTTAAGATCGTTTGCTTTTCCAGCCTGAATTTGTTTATCCATAAACTTGATCCAATCTTCAATATCAATAATAAGCTTCACATTCTCTGGAAGATGACGGCATTCAAATGTATTAACTAAAGAATCCTGTTTTGCTAAAAAGTTTTCAATAAGTAGGTACTCTTCTTTGTGAAATTTTTTAGCAAATTGGTTTTTAAGACTATAATAAAGAGATTTAGAATTCTTGCTAAAAAGAAGAATATCTTCTAGATCGTCAATTTGTGTTTGTTTTCCATCCAAGACCTCTTCTATCAAGTCAGTACTCTTAGAGTTTGAAAGACCAGCCTTCACCACATTCCATGCCTCAAATAAACTTTCGAAAGAGCCAATGGCAACCACAAGAGGTAAAATATAAATTTCATTTAATTCCGCAACGAGAGCATTTTTATAGGCACAAAAAGCTTGTTTTAAATGGGCCCATTTTTCCTGATCGCGGTAAAAAACACATTTTTGACGTTCTAATTCGCAGGTTATTAAATAGTGTTGAGTGGATCGACCTAGATGTTCCCAGGAATCTTGAAAAATATTCGCTTTTAATTCACTATTACGAATAAAATAATCATAAGTGAGATTACGATTAAACTCAATCCAGCGAAAGTTGGATGTTCCCTCATTGTCATTGTTAGTTGAATGTGGAACACGAAAAATATTTTGAACTTGATCTTCTTGTATAAAGCAATTCAAATTATCTATTAAGCCTTCTTCATCGCCCATATGATCGACATCTAAAACAAAGACATCATCCACGACCAACCAATAATTATATTTATTTTTTTGAAAAATTTTGTTTATATTTTTATCCTTAACTCCATTTCGTTTTACAATTTTCTGTACACGAAAGATATGAATGGACTTAAGGTTAGTCATGATAAGATGGGTTTCGCCTCCCCCATGAGTCAGCTGGTTATTAATGGTTTCAAACTCCTGGACTGAAATATCAAAACCTTTTTGATTAAAGTTCATTAAAGGAATAAATACTTTACCCAGTTCCGTAATATCTGCCTTAATCTTAAACATCAGTTCATTTTCAATAGAGTCATCCCAAGGCATATAGATATGTGTAAATTGAATTTTTTTAAACAGAGGGTCTCTACTGAAGGTATAAAGATTGGAGTTGCGCTGAAACAGGCAAGTTTCTTTCCAATTAAATGGTATTTGTGCTTTATCCATTCTTCACCAGTAAAATATGTGCAATTACTTATCTTATCACGCTAACTTATCGGCTACCATTCCAATAATTTGAGGCGTTTCTTCATAAAAAAAACATATTTTTAATGAGTTAAATTAGCCTGTGCTAGTTATCGTAATATTAATGTGTTAGGAAAATTTCTAATCAGAATCATAATGAAAGATGGAACTGGTCATCTCTTGAAGTAAACCAGAGGTAAATAAACGGCAAAACGTCAAAAACTTGAGGAAGTTCGGCTCGCCCTTATTTGAATTTTTTCTTTTGCTCTAAAAATTAACTATCAAGCATTGTTAAATCAAGATAGGTTACCATCGCAGCTCTTAGTTCCTCCAAAGAAACATCGCGATTATCATCCGCATCTCTAAATAATTCTTTGCGAACCAACTCTTCGGGAAACCCGGCCATCTCAGCAAAAGCCTTAATGTCAACTTTCTTGTTATCACCACTAGGATTCATTCTTAGCTCCTTGAACTTATCGCTCTTATCATCCTTGTAAAAGCATTTCTCTCTCGTTGACATCAAGCATATCTATCCACAAAAAATTATGTCAATTATTGAGCCCCAAATGTAAGTTTTTTTTATAAATTTTTCTTAATTTAACCATAAGTATCTAAAATTTATGAGTTTTTTTAACTTAGAAGTAAAAGAAAGCTTTTGAGTTTTGCTAAAACTTCATCATATTCGGCCCTGGCCTCACTTCCCAGCGTAATTCCTCCGCCAGAACCATACATGATTTCATCCTGTAAAAAATCAATTTCTGCTGAACGAATATTAATGGAAGCTGTTTTTAAATGTTGATAAAGAAAAATGGTAGATCCGCAATAAAAGCCACGGCTGTATTTTTCAATTTCTTTAATGAGTTTCATTACATTTTTTTTGGGAGCACCAGTAATACTTCCCCCCGGAAAAATGCTTAAAATAATATCTTTTAAAGTATTATTTTTGGCCAGGTCAGTTTCCACCACTGAGAATTGATGAACTAAACCTGGAACATGCAAAGGATAGCGTCGATGAACAACCCGCGCTGGAGAGAGATTGATCTTAGTTAAGTCATTTCTCATCAAATCCGTAATAATATTAAGTTCTGCTTG
>JBFEUX010000026.1:0-20855 GCA_041547255.1 Bacteriovoracaceae bacterium | reverse complement strand
TGTTAAAGATGATACTACCGTATCCAAAGTTCAAGCGTTTAAAAAATTTGGATTAAACTACGATGAAGATCCCCAGTTTGAACAAGAGATTGAAAATTGTACGGAATTCTCCGGTGAATTCCTAAAAAAAATTAGGGAATACAAGCAAGTTACTATTGAGCGCATGGCCGATATGACCAGAGTTTCTAAGACTTATATACGTAATATTGAAGAAGATGAGTTTGCGAAATTACCAGCGGAAGTTTACACCAGAGGATTCGTATACCAGTATGCTAAATGCTTAAAATTAAATCCTGATTTGATTGCGACATCTTATTTGCAACATTTAAAGAATTTAAAAAATGACTCGGTAAATGACATCAGTTGAAAAAATTCAACTTACAATCAATCAGCAAGACCTTAGTGAATTTAAACGTCTCGATGCGTTCTTGGCAAATAAATTTCCCGAATACAGTCGTAATCTGATTAAAAAACTATTCGAAGATGGACACATTACTTCAGACACAAAACTTGAATTAAAGAAAATGCCAAAGGCGGGAACTATTATCAATTTTCTTCCTCCCGATCCGGTATCTACAGATCTTAAAGCTGAAAATATCCCCTTAGAAATATTGTATGAAGATGAATATCTAATGATCATAAACAAACCAGCGGGCCTGGTGGTCCACCCTGCTCCTGGAAATTATGAAGGGACCCTGGTAAATGCGATCCTTTATCATTGTAAGGACTTGAAGGGCATAGGCAATGAAATGCGTCCCGGTATTGTTCACCGTTTAGATAAAGGGACTAGTGGTATTATGGTTATTGCTAAAGAGCAAAAAACTCATGAAGGCTTAGTTAAGCTCTTTGGTGCCCACGATATCAACAGAAAGTACGAGGCGATTTGCCTTGGGACAAAACTTCCTGACCAACAAACTCTAACCTCATTAATTGGCAGAAATCCTCATAATAGACTCAAGATGAGTACTAAAATAGAACATGGTAAAAATGCCATTACTCACCTTAAGACTCTTTCGCATTTTGATAAATTTTCCCATGTGGAACTAACGCTAGAAACAGGCCGCACCCACCAAATCCGGGTTCACCTATCCGAGTTATTAAACTCTCCGATATTAAATGACCAAACTTACGGAAGATCTAAAGAAGAACAACATTTTTTAGATCACCGTCTAAAAAAACTATTAAAAGACTACGAACACCCCTTTTTACATGCAAAACAATTAGGCTTTATTCACCCTATAACAAAAGAAGAATTGTTTTTTGAAAAAGACCCACCCGATATTTTTCAGCACGTTTTAAAAATATTAGGGGAATTGATATGAAACTCTTATTTCAAGAGAACTTTCAAAAAGGTGTTTTTGAAGTTTTTAATGACAAGCCTGATTTTCCCGTAATTGAAGTTCAGCAAACTCATTCACCAGACATCATTGAATACCAAGGACAAAATCTAGAGCAAATCAAAGCAGATGGTATCATTATTGATCCTGTTAAATATCCAAAGCAAATCATTGCGATTAAAACTGCCGACTGCTTACCCATTCTCTTCATAGGAAAGAAAATTTGCCTCATTCACGCTGGTTGGAAAGGACTGCAAAACAATATTCTTACTCACCCACTGCTTCAAACTTGTGAAATCGATACTATTTTTATTGGGCCATCTATCTATAAATATGAAGTCACAGCTGAATTTCAAAATCATTTTCCTGATAATTCACATTTTCACCATAAAAATGACAAATTATACTTTGACTTACAAAAGGAAGCTGTTAGTCAATTAACCAAGGCCCATCCTGAAGCTTATATATCAGAATCAGATATATGCACATTTGAAAATTCTGCATATAATAGCTATCGTAGAGACAAAACAGAAATAAGAAATTGGAATATTTTTAAATATAGAATAGAGGTATAAAAATGAATGAAACAAAATCCCTTACTCTTAATGGACTAACAATACCAAATTTTACTTTTGTCCTTATTGGAATTGGAATGATATTTACTGGTATCTATCTGACAAATCATTATTTTAATACACTTTACCCTGAAGGCATAGGCTCAACTTCCAGCTTATGTAATATAAATGATTTTTGGGCCTGTGATAAAGCGACTCAATCGCAAATGGGAACCATTCTTGGTATGCCTACTTCCATGTTTGGAATTATTATTGGTGTCATATGCATCCTAACCGCATTTGCTGGAAATGCTGATTTTGAAAAAACATTGAAAACGCTCTTACTTCTCAACCTACTCGTGTGTGTGATTCTTTTTACCTACTCGATTATCAGTCTTGGCGGTCTTTGTCCTATATGTACCCTGTACTATGGCCTCTCCATTTCAGCCTACGCAATGATGCATAAGTTCTCAGGCTTAAACTTTGGCATTGACCTTAAAGCTGCGGGAATCTTTGCTGGTATCCTAATTGTTCCCCTCATCGGATTTAATATTTACCTGGCAAAAAAGGATAAGCAAAAAGATGCCTTGGCCGAAAGCTATATTGGCCAATTTAACTCATTAAAAGATTATGGCGATCCAGTTGTGGAATCTCCCTATAAAATTCATATGGCCACCGATAACTTTGCTTCGGCGCCTCTTCGTATTTCTATTTTTTCTGATTTCGAATGCCCTTTTTGCCTAAAAGTAGCAGAGCAAGTTCCCAAAATTATTGCTGAGTTTGGTGACAAGGTTAATATTCAGTACCTTTTCTATCCTTTGGATACCAGTTGCAATACTAAGATGAAACGTGGACTACACGCCAATGCCTGTAAGGCATCTTATCTGGCTGCCTGCGATAAAGAAAAATTTGCAAAAATTCATGATTATATTTTTGAACATCAAAACGCCATTAATTCGGTAAACTTAAATGCCTGGGCGGAAAAATTTGGGCTTAGTTCTGATTGCTTTGAAAATAAAGAAGTCATGGATCAAATTCAACAAACGCTCAATGCTGGAGACCAGTATAATTTAAAATCCACGCCAACCTTAATTATTAATGGGAAAAAGCTAGAAGGATCAGTGCCCTTTGTACACCTAAAGGCCATTTTAAATTCGCTGTTAAATAAATGACCTATAGAATTATTGAAACCCATTGCCACTTAGATTATTTAAAACTTCTTCCCGTAGAAGAAATCTTAAAAAATGCCAAAGAGCAAGGAGTTGAAAAATTTCTTACTATTTCAGTTGAGCCTGACAACTTCGATGTGGCCAAACAACTTGCTGAGAAATTCCCAGAAGTTTACTATACCCAAGGAATTCATCCCCATGATGCTAAGCTTTGCAATAGCTCTCATTTAGATATCATCAAGGCTCGATGCAAGTCTGATAAAATGCTGGCGGTTGGCGAAATCGGACTAGATTACCACTACGACAACTCTCCAAGAGATGTGCAGCGTAAAGTTTTTCAAGAGCAATTACAAATTGCAGTAGAAGAAAATATGCCCGTCGTGATTCATTCGCGAGATGCAGATGAAGACATGATTAATATCCTAAAAGAATATGCGCCACAACTAAAATGCAAAGGTGTTGTTCATAGTTTTACTTCAGGACCAGAGCTGGCCCAGACCGCAATTGATTTGGGATTCTATCTGGGATTTAATGGTATCATTACCTTTAAAAAAGCTGATGAGGTAAGAGAAATTGTCAAAATGTGTCCTTTAAAGCAAACCTTATTGGAAACTGATGCTCCTTTTCTTACCCCGGTACCGCATCGTGGAAAAGAAAATGCACCTGATAAACTACCTTTCATTTTAGAAAAAATCGCTGAAATTAAAAGCGAAGAGCCAAATATTGTCGCTAATACTTGTTATCAAAATGCTCTAGATCTTTTTCAATTTTAGTAAAGGAAAGCAGGTGAACTACCATCACCTTCAATCGTTCCAGGGAATGAGCCTTCGACATTTTCAGTTAGAAACTTAGCCGCCTCATCATCACTCAGATTATCACCAAGTAAAAAGCCCCAATTACGAACAAGCTCATCTTCTGGAGTCATATGTCCGATATTATCAACAACTAATGAGTTTTCAGAAATTTTTCGAAGCGCCTTACGTAATTCTTTAAAATTGGTTGACCCTCTAAGAACTTTTAATAACTTTCTTTCTTTTACACCGTCATAATCGCGGGCAATTGAAGACTCAATCCTAGATTGAACAAAATACCAAGACTCTGTATAGGTTTCCGAAACTACTTTTGGATCGCAAACTAGTGTGGTTGTTTTAGCATCTTCTGCCGTCAGATAATGATCATCGTCAGCTTCTCTGCGGATCTTATTTAATCTTGGTAGACTTTGAATAAGGATACATCTCTCAACATTAATATCAATATCAACAATGAACTTTTCTACTCCAAGATTCTTATGGGTACTAATATTTTCAGTATAACTATATCCATCATGGATAGAATGTCCTACTCTAGTTTGCCAGTTCTTTCCAACTTTAACTCCAAGCCCCAAAAAATCACCTACAAGAGGAAGAGGTATTTTTAAACCAGCATCTGCCGCTACAAAAGTTGAACTTGACTCATCAAAACTATCCGACTCTCCTGAGCTAACTCCATAACGCTCACCAAAGTCTATAGAAAATCCATTCGAGTAACTTTCACCTATTTTATTAACTTTTTTAACATGTCTTGTTCCTTTCAAGGCAAAAAACTCATGTGGGCTTTTCAAACAAGCATTATAGTCACGATTAAGGCCCATTCCAGCATGGCCAAATCTACTGGCATAACTTTTCTTTTTCTTTAATTCTTTACATAGTTGAGTAAGCATACTTCGAGTTAAAACCTGATCAGTCTTATTTTCAGGAAACAGTTGATCAAAGTCAGCACTAGTTATGCTGATTCCTTTTTTCCGCTTTAGCTCTCTAATATTATAGATTTCTAAATTCTTATAATTCTTCTTTAGATAATTAGTATAAATTGTCTTCGCTGGAATACTTTGTTTTGCACCAACCTTACTATACAAATCACTTTTTTGAAGTGTAAGTTTATTAAACATACGATCAACGTACTCTCGATAAGCAATAGTTTTAGCATCGACGTCAGAGTTAATTATCTCTGTAATTCCTTTTAAGCAAGTATCTTTTGATAACTCTTTAGAGATAGAACAATTCGAGCTCATCTCTTCGGCACTTATATCTTTTTTAGAGGCACCTTCGTAAATAGAACGCCAAGTTTTATCTACATAGTTTGGAATATTTAAATCTGTCGATTGAAGGACATTGGTCTTAATCCATGCAATTCTTGCTTTAAAAAAGCCAGTTACCACAGTACTTTCAAGTCCTATATCCTCAAGTGGCTCAACCTTAAAAATTGACATAGTCCTTACTGCCAAGCGAGGAAGGTCCGTCATTTTAAAAGGGATATTCATCAATTCGTTAATAATTCCATTTTTAAGAGAAACGATCTTTTGTGCACCGGTAATAAACTCAAAATCTTCAAAGTTGTGCTTATTAATCTCCATATCTCCCTCTTTAGGAGCGAGTAATACCATTGAAAGTTTAAACTTCCCTTCCGGAAAAAGCTTTTCAATTGGCTTAGCACCTGGTGTATAACGATGTTCTCTATCCACATAAGGATTTAAAACAACCTGGTAGGACTTGGAAATTGTTAATCCCAGATAATCATTTATTTGCATATTCTTGGTATCATTACCAATTTGAATATACATCACTCCATCCATATGGAATTTAGCGTATTTACTTTTAAATGGAATTTCATTTGGTCTTCTTCCAATTTCCCCAATCCCATAAACTAAACGAGATGGTTCCCAAGGATTAATATAAACTGAGCGATGGGTAGATTTACCTCGCAACTGACCGCTCATCACAATAATCTTAAGATCAACTTCCATCCAGTGGGAGTTTCTGAATTGCTCATAGCTTGAAATAAAATCAGTAGTAAAGCATCCTTTATTATCCGTGCGTAAGCTAGCATAATCCGCGGTACTGATTTCCCCTGTTTCTTTATTGGTGGCCATCACTTTTATACGAGTATTTGCAAGTGGTTCAGAAGTTTTCGTTATATCTAAACAAGATTGAACTTTAGTTTCATGTTTAATAAATCGTACATCCGAGCGAATGCGTGATAAATTCTTCCCATAAGTTAAGAAAACATCTTTTAAAAAGATTTCATCCTGTGCTATCGACTTTTTGGCCTTTACAGTTGAAGCTCCACAGCTTCTTGAATGATCATGATTATAAATTCTGTCTTCGTGAAAATTTATTGAATAAGAAAGTGTTCTTTTGCGGTTCTTTGCAAGTTTAAGCTCGCGTTTATAGGCCTTACAAACATTATTATCACTATAATCATAAGGAATATCATGTGAAATACGAATACAGCCTGCTGAGTCTGTCACCTGAGCCTTACCATCAACCCAAACAGTACGATTCCCAAATCCTTTTACCAGTTTTCTATCATTCAGACAGACTTTAACGGAATAGAATTTACTCATAATATTAGAGTTCTTATCTTCGCTCTCTCGATTAACCTGTTGTGAGTCAAAGCTCATTGCAGTGACTTCTATGTTATTGTCTTCAGCACTGGCCCTTCCCAGATCGACTTTTTCATCTTTACTCAAGCCCATGTTTTTATCCTCAACGCTGCCAGAACAACCGATAAAAACACCTAATAGGAATAAATGGATCAATAATACATTAAAAAATTTCATATGCTTTTTTAAACTCCAAATAAACGACTTCATCAGAATCTAATTCAGATAACTGATTCAATCTAATTTCTTGAACTTGTCTGTATGTAAACTCAATATCAAACTGATTTTTTTCATTCTCATACTTGAACATGAAATGAGTTCCTTGAGTATTATTATTCCCGTAGGTAAGAGTGTTATAATAAGCAACAGAGGCATCCGCCTCACTTCTAATTTGCTGAACACTCATCGTGTACTTACTGTCTTTTCCATAAAATAAAGCAAAAGGTCCAATACGAGTGGCCTGGTTCTCAGTTGGAGCCGCTTGATTGATAACATACTCACCAAGAGCTCCGAAGCTCCAGTGATTCAGTTTCAAAGAAATCTGGGCCGTATTCGCCCAACCAATATATGAATAAACAAACTCTGCATTTGTGTTATCAATGGCATTAACCGTATTTCCGTAGTACTGACTAGCACCTGCTACAGAATTAGAAAGGTTGCTAAAAGCAAAATGAGCAGAACTGGCCTTAACTGCAATCATATCCCCTTCATAACCGAGCTTTATCCCTTCCATATAAAAAGCAGGCATCCCTTCGTCTACTTCATCTAAACGATTAGAGTAGTTTCTGTTGGTTGGCACTGATTGAAAGGCAAACATTGAAGAAGAAAAGTTTCCAACTTGATAATTTAAACTTTCTTTTGCCCCTAAGAACGAACCACGTCCTAAAAGCATACGATAATCAAAGTCGCCAAGACTAATCGCTCCAGCTTTTAATTCAATCATATTCATTGGTTCCCAAATAATTTCTGCTTTACCTAAAATTAATCTACTTTGGGATTGAAGCTGGTTGTTGTTAAAGAGGGAGTCTGAACTTCCCTTAACTAGTTGTGCTTTTGCTTTAAAATCAAAGCGAATATCTTGCATTAGTTTTTGCTCTACAGCTACTCCCATATCCAAGCGCATAATATTTGCTTTATTTTGCAGGCTATTCTGCGAAATAACAGATGACCCAATATTTGTTTTTAGTTTTAATCCCGCAAGTTTAGTAGATGTTTTGTCTGGATAATTTAATTGAATACTAGGAGTTTTGCCATAAGCATAGCTGCCAAGAACAGACATCAAAGAGAGAGTGAAAATGGTTAAACATTTGTGCATTAGCATATCCCACTAAAATTAAACTTAATGCTAATTTAAGGGATATCTATATAAAACTAAAGGGTTGCTATATTTTTTACACGATGCAAAGAACCGTCATTTCAAGGACTTATCTAGTTTTTGGCAAAATATAAGCATTATAAATCACTTATATTTCACTTAAGTTAAACTTATACTTAATCTAATTTGAAGCCCTTGAGTGCATCGGCCATAGACCCTTTGAGTTCTTTATCAGATCTCTTCTTTGATTTCTTGGGGTTATCCTGTGATTTTCCACCACGACTTTCAGAATCTATATATTCGGGAAAATAAGGCAGTTCATTCTTATAAACCAATCTGTCCAGGTGCTTAATAAAGCCTGTCCAGTGACCTGAATTATTATCTGTTCTCACTATGGTTTCAAAAGTATGCATTTTAGAATCCATCAGATCAATTAAATGCACCAACATGGCTTCACGGGTTTGTGGTAATTTAGGGGAACCAAAAGCATACTCTCCATGATGGGAAAGCAAAATATGCTTAAGATGCGTTTTTAGCTGATAAGGAAAATCTTTAATTCTATAGGCGAAGCGGTCCACTACTTCCAAGCCTTTTACCAGATGGCCAACTAATTTCCCCTCTTCCGTATATTCAACATTAATATCATCAGTCAGTTCATAGATTTTACATAAATCATGTAAAATGGCCCCGGCAACTACGTAGTTTTCGTTTACTTGATAGAACTTAGAAAGGTGAACGGCCAGTTGGGAGCAACTAAGAATATGCTCTAACAAGCCCCCTTGATAAGCGTGATGAATAGTTTTACCTGCTTGCCATTTTTTTAAACGACGAGCAATCTCATGGTCCTCCAAAATACTCTTTAAAAGATCTCTTATATAAACATCAGTTAATTGATTAACTAACTCACAAAGCTCACTATACATCTCCTCTACACTACGGCTGGCCTTCATCACAAAATCATCAACGTTCACCGAGTCTTTAGAAACTTCGCTAATTGCTTGCAAGATAAACTGTTTTCTTCCCTGGTAAATATTTGTTTTGCCTTTTACCTGAACAAAGCTTCCCTTGCTGATGCTGCTATAAATCTCTTCGGCGTTATTCCAGCTTCTTCCCTCGATATCTCCAGTTCCATCTGAAAGTATGATATTAAGATATTTTTTGCCATCCTTTGCTTCAGCGACAGCTAAATATTTAACCATAAAAATAGACTCAACCTCTTGCTTCGGCCGTAGATCTTGAACGTTAACTCTTTGCATAAATTTCCCTTTCTAAAAACAGCTAGCATTATATCTAAATTCATTGCTTAAGCCAGCTCTGAGAGGCCAAAAAAGCATAATTAATTATATTCAAAGGAAACTAGATATGGCATAGTTAGCCCAAATTTCTAAAATATTTTTCAAAAAAAAGGTGATGACTATGAGCACAATTAAACTTGGAATTAACGGATTAGGACGTATTGGTAGAACTGTACTAAGAGAGTTCGAAAAGAGAAAAATTGAAGGCAAGTTCGCCGACCTAGAAATCGTTGCTGTTAACAATCCTGGTAAAGCAGAAGAATTTCTTCACCTTTTAAAATATGATTCACTACACGGGAAATTTCCTGGTGGCGTAGAATGGAATGGTGAGCGTCTTACATGTGGCTCAAGCTCTATGAAGTTTTTCAACCAAAGAGATCCAAGTGAGATTGATTGGGATTCTGAAAATGTTGATATTGTGATCGATGCAACTGGAGTTTTCAAAGACAAAGCCGGTCTTGGAAAGCACTTAGGTGGAACTGTTAAAAAAGTAATTATGTGTGCTCCTGGTAAAGACCTTGACGCCACTTTTGTTTATGGAATTAACCACGAAACTTATAACCCAGAAACTCACAATATTGTTTCTAATGCTAGTTGTACTACCAACTGTCTAGCTCCAATTGCCAAAGTCTTAAATGATGCTTTTGGTGTTGAGCAAGGTTTTATGACTACTATTCACGCCTATACAGGTGATCAAAGAATTTTAGATGCTAACCACTCTGATCCTAGAAGATCTAGAGCTGCTGCAATGAATATGATCCCAACTTCGACAGGTGCTGCAAAGGCCGTTGGACTTGTTCTTCCAGAATTAGCAGGAAAACTTGATGGATACGCGGTAAGAGTTCCAACTCCAGATGTATCACTTGTTGATTTAACTGCAACACTTAAGAAAACGGTAACTGTGGAAGAAGTTAATGCTGCCATGAAAGAGGCTGCTCATAGCAACCTACACGGTGTTCTTGGCTACGAAGAAGAACCTCTCGTTTCTATTGATTTTATGGGTAATCCAAACTCTTCAACTCTTGATCCTGCTTTAACTAATGTTATTGGAAATCAGGTAAAAGTTGTTTCTTGGTACGATAATGAAGTTGGATTCTCAAATAGAGTTTGTGACCTAGCCAACTATATTGGTTCTAAACTTAAATAGGGAAATCTTATGGCATTAAAAAGCATAGAAGAAGCTGAAATTACCGGCAAAAGTGTGCTCGCACGCTTTGACTTTAATGTTCCGCTTAAAGATGGAAAAATTACTGATACTTCAAGAGTAGACTTGGCCCTTCCCACCATCAAATACATTCTAGATCAAGGGGCCAGTAAGTTAGTTCTTATGAGTCACTTGGGTAGACCTAAGGGAGAAGTAAATAAGAAATACTCACTTGAACCAGTGGCCAACTATCTAGCGGAAAAACTTGGTCAAGATGTTATTCTTACCGAATCGCCTGTCGATAGTGGAACGAAGGAACTATTAACACTGAAAGAAACAAAAATTGTTCTTTTAGAAAACCTTCGTTTTCTACCTGAAGAAGAAACAAACTCTACTCATTTTGCTAAGAAACTTGCTGAGTATGGTGATATCTATGTAAATGATGCTTTTGGTGCTGCCCATAGAAAACATGCTTCTGTCTATGCAATCAACCATTTTTTTCCTAACAAAGCTTATGCTGGTTTTTTATTGAAAAAAGAAATCGAAGCTTTAGATAAAGTACTAAATAATCCTGCCAAGCCTTTTGTTGCCGTCGTGGGAGGAGCTAAGGTTTCTGATAAAATCAAAACTATTGAAAAACTTATGGTTAGTGTTGATAAGCTGATCATTGGTGGTGCTATGGCCTACCCTTTTTTAAAAGCACAAGGTCATGAAGTTGGAAAATCTCTTTGTAGTGAAGAAGATGTAAAACTAGCGCAATCAATAATAAGAGCAGATAAAGGTCACAAACTGCAATTACCAGTTGACCATATTGTATCTACAGAATTTGGGGGAGCTCCAAGTGAATGTGCAACCATCAATATCGATACAGATAAGATGGGATTAGATATTGGGCCAAATACTATCGTGAAGTTTTCTGAGGTTTTAAAAACCGCCAAGACAGTGTTATGGAACGGTCCCATGGGGGCTTTTGAGAATCCAGATTATGCTAAAGGAACTTTCGCTCTATGTGAAATCATCGCCAATTTGGATGCCTTTACTCTCGTTGGTGGTGGAGACTCAGTAAGTGCGGCCAACAAATCTGGTTTTGCTGATAAAATGTCTCATATCTCTACTGGTGGTGGAGCTAGTTTAGAGTATATTGAAAGAGGCGAACTTCCAGGAGTTCAGGCCCTAAAATTTGGAGTTTAAAATGCCTAAGACTTATATGATTGGAAACTGGAAAATGAACCAATCTCTCAAAGATATTGATGCATTCTTTTCTGAATTAAAATTAGAAAATAACCAAAATAACTTTTGGATTTCTCCCCAGGCGATTCACATTCCAAAATGTTTAGAGTGGGGGGCCAAAACAGGTGTACTTATTGGCGCTCAAAACTGTTCTGATCAAGAGCAAGGAGCCTATACAGGAGAAATATCTACTGACTCACTGATGGAACTAGGTGCCCACTTCACACTTATTGGCCATTCAGAACGCAGAAGCTATTACGCTGAATCGGATAAATTTATCAATAGCAAGACAAAAAAGGCCATCGAAAAAGGATTGGTTCCAGTCTTATGCATTGGTGAAACATTAGAAGAAAGAGAAGCTGGAAAAACTTTTGATATCGTTCTTGGCCAACTTAAAGCTGGGCTAACGAATGTTTTACTTAATAATGAATCCGAACTCATTATTGCTTACGAACCTGTGTGGGCCATCGGAACGGGAAAAACAGCGACTCCTGAGCAAGCTGGGGAAGTTCACGATAAAATAAGAGAATTACTACAAGAGCTATATGGTGAAACGGGAGCGGAAATCTCTATCCTATATGGCGGTAGTGTAAAACCTGGTAACGTGACAGAATTACTGGCACAGACCAATATAAATGGTGGACTTGTTGGTGGGGCCAGCTTACAGGCTGAAAGCTTCACTCAATTATGCGCCGCATGTATAAATTAGAGTTCACAAACGAATTCTGATTTGATAGAAAAACCACTACAAAAAATTAGCGAGGAAAATAAAAATGGTTAATGGTTTAATTGCTTTTCATGTTCTTATCTGTGTCCTTTTAACAATTGTTGTATTACTTCAATTTGGAAAAGGAGCTGAAGCTGGTGCAATGATGGGTTCTGGTTCATCTCAGGCTATTTTTACTTCTTCTGCCAAAGGAAATTTCTTCACCAAGATGACAACCGCGCTTGCGATTCTTTTCATGGTGAACTCAATAACACTAACGATTCTAAAATCTAACGAGTCTAAACAATCTCTTTTTGATAACGAAGCTCCAATTGCAGCTCCGTTAAACTCTGATGCAGAAATGCCAACAACTCCTGCTAAAACAGAAGAAAAAACTGAAACAAAAACAGAGAACAAAAAATAGTTTTTTACTTATCATAAAAAAAGCCTATGCATTGAACATAGGCTTTTATTTAAATCATAATACTTAAAAAGACTTAAAGAAACTCTTCGCTATCGCTAAGAGAACCTTCAATTTTTTCACACATATCATTTACAAAATCTTTAATAACCTGCTCTGAATGATCCTTGTCACATTCCCAATTGGCAGGAATTTTATCTGCTGTAATAACTGCAATGGTAGAAGCAAGCGTTTTACACATAACTGATTTAGCTTCAAGTAGTGAATCGCTTGATGTCTCCTGACAACGTTCCTCATAATTGATCACATCTTTAATATCTAACTCAATTGCCTCACGCTTTTGACATTTAAATGTATCAGCAAACGTAACAACTGCTACATCAATTGCTTTATCGGCCATACTACAAATGATACTTGCCTGTGCAACAGATGCAGATAAAAGACTCATAACTAAAAACATAACCTTCATACTTTCTCCCGTTTTGAATAATATACAGAAAATTCTACTTTGAGATTCTAAGGGATGACAACCTAATGTAAACAAACTTAAGAAATCTTTTTATATTAGATTAAAGAATAATGCCCGAACTAGCCGACCACTGGCATTAAGCTATAATTTTAAAGTGTTGACTAAGAAGTTCATAAACTTCTTGATAGTGAGTTATCCCGCGACACTCAATCGTTAACTCGACAACTGATTGATCTAACTGAATATGAGGGACATCTCTTCGGTGGTAAACCTGCAGAACGTTTGCCTCAGAATCCATCAATATGCGTGTTAAGTTATGAAGGGCACCTGGGCTATCATTAAGAAGAATATTTATTCGTCCACGCCGCTTAGACTCAAGTAACCCATTATCAATAATTCTATCAACTAAGTTAACATCGATATTTCCACCGCTAATAATTAAAACAATATTTTTATTTTTAAAACGTCTCGGATTTGATTCATATAACTCATGAAAGGCTGCCAAAGTTATGGCCCCAGCCCCTTCTGCTATGATTCGGGCTTGCTCAATTAGTTGCAAGAGTGCCATTGCAACCTTTTCATCTTCTACCTGTAGAGCTTCATCCACAACCTTATCTAATAACTCGTACATCTTAAATTCGGGTTTTTTTACTTTTATGCCATCTGCAAAAGTAGTTACCGTCTCACTCTCTATTAACTTTCCTTGCTGCAAAGATTTAATCATAGAGGCTGCACCTGTTGACTGCGATCCCACGACTGTAATTCCTGGAAAGAAGTTTTTAACGACATTTCCCACGCCGGCCATCAGTCCCCCGCCTCCGATGCTTCCAAAGATAAAATCGATGTGATCAATTTGATCTTTAAGCTCAAAGCCAATGCTTCCCTGACCGTATATGACATCTTCATCATTGAAAGGATGTACATAGACCTTCTTATGTTTTTTTAAATATTCTTTTGCATATTCAAAACTCTCATCGAGATTCTCCCCTTCCAAAATAACTTTGGCCCCCAAAGCTTCTGTATTCATTATCTTCACTAAAGGAGAAGGTTTAGGCATGATAATCGTAGCATCGATTCCAAATTTTTGAGCGGCCCAAGCGACCCCCTGAGCATGGTTTCCAGCACTAACGGCCACAACACCCTTTTGACGTTCTTCCTCACTTAGATTGGATATCATATTGGTGGCACCTCTCAGCTTAAAAGAACCTACTGGTTGCAGATTTTCCAATTTGAGATACACATTACAAGCATATTTTTTTGAAAGCCACTCATTACGTATAAGTGGAGTACGATAGATATATTGTTTAAGGACCTCGTAGGCTTTTTCAAAGCCAGAAAACTCAATTTCCATAAAGACTACTTTTTCTTCTTAGAATTCTCATCTATCAAGCGGATCTTACCAAAATCTTCTCCCGCAAACATTTCTTTTACTTCCTCTAAAGGAAGTGTTGCATGAGGAATAGAAGGATCAAAAGAATCTGCGATCTTAAGTTGTTTTGCTGATTTAATTCCCGCGCTACTAACGTGAGCTGCAAAAGCCTTATAAAGTTTTTCATCAATTTTCTTACCGGCAGTTCGCTCCATAATCCCTAAGGCCTGGCTAATAGGTACAACTTCACTATAAGATCTTTTGGTAGTAATTGCATCGAAGAAATCAGCAATTGCACATATTTTCGCTAATAAATGGATATCTTTTCCTTCAATTTTATTAGGGTAACCGCTTCCATCTACATTTTCATGATGTTCATGAATAACTCGCCCAATAGTTTTTAAATCTAGATCTTCAAAATTCAAATCTTCATTATCCATTAATAAATTTATACCTAGATCTGGGTGAGTTTTAATAACTTCATATTGCTCGTCAGTTAGACCATCTGGCTTATTTAAAATTTCCGTTGGAATTTTGATTTTTCCTAAGTCGTGCAGTAGACCACCTAGACCACCATGCACTAGTTCAGCTCTAGTAGCATTCGGTTTAATAACTCGTATGATGGTAATACAGTACATGGAAACATTTATTGAATGGTCATAAGTGTAAAAATCATGTCCTGATAAATTTCCAATTAATGCTCTAAGCCCATCAATATTATAGTCATCAAGCACATCAATCATATTTTCAACAGCATCCTTACATCCCTGGATTGTTTCATACAAAACTTCTGTACTGAATTCTTTTTTAGGATCAAAAACATTATGCAAATGTTTAATAGCTGAATCTTTAATAAAACTAACTGCTTGCTCATCTGAAACATCATCTGATTTCACCAGACTTCGCATATAAAGACTACGCTGATCTTCTGGGACATATAACTGCAGATATTTTTTTCTAAACGTTTCAATATCCTCTTTAGTTAGTTCTTGTCCTTGAGGAAAAATTCGAACAAACTTTTGGCGTTTTTCATTAGAAGATGAATTTACAAATAAATCGTATAGAAAGTTCTTATCACACACAATAAGGTCATAACTAACTGAAAAAAAACTTCTTTCACCCAACTTCAAATCCTTTTAAAAATTGTAATAACATTCTATCACAATAAAACTGAATAAATAGCAGGTAAAAAAAAGGCCCTCTACAAAATAAGGGCCTTTTATAGAAAAAAATCTAAACGAACTTGATTAAAATGGTATATCGTCAGAAGCAAAGTTTGCGTCTGTAGCGATATTATAATCTTGGGCAGGTTCCTTAGCAGGAGCTGAACTTGCTTGGCTTGGAGCATAATCATTTGAACCAGCGCTGGCTTGTCCACCAATAAACTGAACAGTCGTAGCATTGATCTCAGTCGTATATCTTTTCTGACCATTCTGATCATCCCAAGATCTTGTTTGTAGTCTTCCTTCTACAAAAGCTTGACGTCCCTTAGAAAGATATTGATTACAAAGTTCTGCTAATTTTCCCCAAACAACAACTCTATGCCACTCAGTTCTTTCTTGCTTTTGGCCAGAATTTTTATCATTCCAAGTCTCACTAGTTGCAAGTGAAAAATTACAAACAGCTGCACCAGATGGCGTGTACTTTAACTCTGGGTCCTGTCCTAATCTACCAAGTAAAATAACTTTGTTTACGCTCATTACGTCTCCTTAAATCTCTTTGTGTTTAATAGGTTTATAACTAATTCTACCAAAATGAAAGTAGAATCCTCAACCTTGCGAGAGAAATATGCAGATCCAATGCACTTTTAGGAGTTTATAAGGTCTTTAAATAACTAAAATGAGACACACAGCAATATACCTCAACACACCACTTCTGTGTAAAAAATTGACCTTCGTCATCTAAGCTATCGAATAAATTAATTAAGAATGGGCTTCTGCTTGAATCATTTCTGAAGATTTATTTTGCTTCGCAATAGCAGCCGCAACTTCAGGTTCTTTCTGGTCTTTATCCATCAACTCTGGATAATTGGTAGTCCAAAAATCTTTCACCATCCGGTTTGCCACTTTCACATCACGACGATACCAAGTAGCGTCAAAACCACAGTAAGGACAAGGGATTTCTCTGCGATATAAAATTTTATTTATGATTTCAAAAGTCATCCAAACCGGAAATACCAAAAGAACTGACTTTACTCCCATGATAGGAAAGAGTGCCCAACTTAAAAAAATAGAAAAGATAATAATTTGAGCAAAATTTTTGGCACTTAAATTTTTACTGTATTTCATTTCTCTAGGAGCTGAACAAAGAGCACATAAAAATTTTTTACGAGGTTTTTTAACCCGATAAAATCTTCCTGTTTGCAATGGACTCACCTTGTTCATTTGCACCTCCTACAACTATATTAAAGCATATTAGTTGGTGGAATTAAACACGGAAGAATTTGCAAAGACCCCACAGCATGCTAGGCTAGACCCCTATACTTATTTAAAGGGATGAAAATGAAACGACCACTTAGAATTACCCTACTCGCTATCTACATTATTATCTCAGCTAGTGTTAATATCTTTGGACAAGTTCACAATCTATTACAAGGCACAGTTACTCCCATGGTTACCACTCAAATCCCTCAATCTACACTCAGTATTATTGCTTTAATTGGTTCTAGTATTGCGCTCATCTGTGCCATCTTTCTCTTAAAAAGAAATGCGACTGCACGAAAAGTCTTAACAGCTTATCTTATTTTTTCTGCCAGTTTTGCCATATATAACACTTTCACCATGAATATTTCTGCACTGCTGGCCGCTGCACCTGGGGTCATTTCTGAAAAAAGGATTTATCTTCTTGCAGTTTCTAGTATCTTATTAACAGCTGGCGTCCCGCTTATCATTCTCTACACGAGTAAATCGAACAAGTATTTCAGCCTGGAAAAAATCCGCTCCGAAAATATGCGCGTGGCCCAAACAGAAGATCAATCAGAATTCTCCAAAGAATAATTTTATCCAGTTGCTATGTCTTGGCCCAAATTTTATTCAGTTTGGCTTAGATTGAATTGAAGCAAGGAGGAGCGAGTGAAACGTACGTTTAGTACGTTGCAGTGAGTGACGACGTAGCTGAAAATCAAGATGAGCCAAAATGGATGAAATTTAAAAGGACCTCCGGGGTATCTACATACCCCAGGGGTGAAACAAAACGAAAAAAAAGAAAAAAGAAGGTATGCCGAATTTAACGTACGTTCAACAACCACAGATCGGCACCCTGTGGTTGCCTAAGATAACGCAAGCTTCATACCAAAATGATCAACATAATTACGAATAGTTATATTGCTAGTTAGAGGGAACTTCTGGTAAAATGACACTAGACTTAGTGACACATTGCTCCTGCGGGAAAATTTTACTTACCTATGACCACAAGAAAGATTATTAATTCGAAAGGCCAAGTTTCCATATTTTTTTCAACTACAATTGTGGTGATGATTACCTTTATTGCTTTTATTGTGAACATTGGAATCTTTGTAAAGGCCAAAATTAATCTACAAAATGCAACGGATGCTGCAGCTTATGCAGGTGCCGCAGTCCAGGCTAGACAGTTAACTAATATTGCTTATATGAACTGGGAGATGCGCAACGTCTATAAAGAATGGATGTTCAAATATTATGTGCTGGGAAGTTTAAACTTAGAAGGTGTTGCTGGGGCCAGTGCTAGCTTTGACCCAAATACTGATTTTACCATGAAACCTTATACCCGTACGACACAAGGAGGTGCTCAAGGTGTCGTGGATTACTACAACTTTCCATCCGTTTGTATTGACTTTGCTAACACAGGCGGTGTTGGTATGTGTACCCGTTATTTGGTACCAGGTCTTCCTAGGTTTGAGGCTTCAAACGTACTAGGTATGGATGAAACAACTAATGCATTTATTGATACAATCGTTACAGAGAAAGCTAAAGACTGTTCCCAACGATCTGAACTAAATTTTTATACAGCAAATGCTTGGGCCTATAATGTAAATATTGATGATGCAGATAACACCCTGTCTGCTGCTGCTCCACAAGTTGCAGCTAATTTTATGGGTGCTTTTCCTAAAGCATTTGAACTGGCATTAAGAGTGAGAAATTTAGAAGCGCAGGTTAACTTTCCTCCGATGGGTAACGTCTGTGCTAATAAAGGATATGGTATTAAGTGTAATGTGGAGGCTGGCCAATTAAATAAACCAAGTCACGAACGTGCGATGAAAGCTTTTTTATCTGGCTATAAAAATATTGGAAGAACTCCCGATAAGCAAATGCAAACCTCATTTACCCTTACTGAGTTGAGTCCCTCCTTAAACACCAGTCTTCAAAAAGTAAATTCTCTAAGTACCTTATTAATACCAGACGGGCACGCAGCCACTCGTAAGTACTATTTAGACTTAAAACTTATGACCGTAAATTATTCTACTTTTTATACTGCCTTTACTGCATCTACCGGTGACGTTAAAGCTGGTGGACAAGCAGTAAGTGCAGAAGCTCAATGTAATGCCACGAAAATAGGATTACCTATTCCTGGATACCCTCTAGGCTTTACCAAAAACCCTGACATCCTTACTTATTATGCGGTAGAAGGAAAAGTTAAATTTACTGGTTTATTCAATCCTTTCGATCAAGACAATATGATTCTTACTGCTTATGCTGCGGCTAAACCATTTGGAGGCAGAATTGGGCCAATGCTCTTTAATGTTAGTGAAAGGGATGGCTATCCATATGTAAAACCAAGGGCCAAAAAAAAATCAAGCGCCTATATTTCAGCTTTGGATACCCAAACGTTTCGTGGAGCAACAGGGAAAGGTGGTGGCTCTGACTATGAACCAGGTATGCCAGTCCCCTTAAATATGGGAAACGATCTTATGCAGTTCTGGTTAATGGATGACCAAGACCAAGTCGGTGGAAAAGTAGCAGGAAATGAGATTTTTTATGGCGTTCCTAATTTGATTTACGATTACCCTAGAGATTCAATTAGTAACCGAGAAGATTATCTAAACTCTGGTAGTGATAATATTCAAGTTATCGCCCACACTAAGATAACAGGTGAAAATCCCACGGCAGGCTTATATAACAAAGCTATGTTTACTAAATTTTCAAATAATTTAAGAAATATTAGAAGCGCTAACGCCATCACGACCTCTGATATAAATGACGCCATCTTTGCAGTCAAAGCTCCTACCTTATATGATGCAAATAATTACCTTATTCCTACTCCTGAAACAGTTAACAAGGGTCTTAGGACTGACTCCTGGGGAGTCATTGCTGGCATTCCCAAAACATTCACAACTAATTCAAAAACTTTCAATGTTTATCAATTAAACTTATATGCACCTCTATACAGCAGCAACGACCCAGCCATGATTTATAAATCAACTGCTGACTTAGAGACGGCCATTTCCGGCTACTTGGAATTTCAAGAAGACGCCATCTTAAAATATAGAAATGCGATGAATATTGTAGCCGCTGATATTTTCTCCAACAATAAATCGGGCACCTCTGATCAAAATACTGGTGCAGCAGCCGCCATGGCATTAAGTGATCTAACTCCCGATGAGTTTGAGAAAATAGAAAATGATCCTACAGTAGGTGCAAGCTTTCTTAGTACCAATCAGCCTAGTTGTGCCAGTATCAATGGTAAATTTGTTTATTTTTACACTGGCAATGTTAATTTCGTTAAAGAAAGTACTGCTAAATGTGGCCTTCCTCCCTGGACTCTGAAAGACCTTATGCTAGAACGATGGAATGGCCCGGGATTTGGAGGTGAAATATATTCCAACGAGTACACCTTATCTGAAGATTTGTCAGCACAACTATTTACTGCCTATCGACCAGGACGTGAACATGACGCAGGATCCAACGACGGAGTGCACAAGAATGCCATTTCTGGAACGAGTACTAGAATGATTCGTAATTTTTACTCTACAAAATTAATCCCTTTAAAGTCTATTGCAGGAAAATCCAGTGCCTATGGCAGTAATGACAATATGCTTATTTATTCTGAAGGACACCCTAAAAGTATCAGTCCAGATGCCCTCAGAAGTACCTTTAAAAATCCATTAGATACCAGTTCTTTAACCATAGACCTGGGCAGTGCCGAACTGTAAAATTTAGTTTTAATCCGCTTGAAAAAATCTGAGTTAGCATACTATACTTATATTGTTTCTTAACTAAGAAAAATATCATGTTTAAACTTTTGAAAAGGATAACTAAAGTGGCAAAGAAGAAAGTAACTAAAAAAGCTACTAAGAAGAAAGTAGCTAAAAAAGCAACTAAAAAGAAAGTAACTAAAAAAGCTGCTAAGAAGAAAGTAGCTAAAAAAGCTGCTAAGAAGAAAGTGGCTAAAAAAGCTACTAAGAAGAAAGTAGCTAAAAAAGCTGCTAAGAAGAAAGTGGCTAAAAAAGC
>JBFEUX010000244.1:0-4084 GCA_041547255.1 Bacteriovoracaceae bacterium | reverse complement strand
TTCAATAATAACGACTGTAGCGAGTCCAACAACCTTGCAGGAAAACTAATATTTATCCCCTCGCTGTGAACTCTATTATAGAATAATCGAATAGCTTGAGAGAGCTCTGTCTTACGCCCGTTAATTTTTCCCTCAGAATACATAAGAATCTGATCAGATAAATTTACAATATAAGAAGTATAATTAATATGTCCTTCCTTTTTATTCCTTGGAAAGCCTGAACCATCTGCTTGTTCATGAGACTCTAGAATCAATCTTTTTACTAATTTATGAACTTCAAAACCGGCCTTAGATAATACATAAATAGACAACATACAGTGTTTGGTATAGATATCCTCTTTTTGCAAATCTTGAAATTTTAACAATAAGCTGCTGCAAATATGGGCAAGCCCCAGGTCTTTTAACAAGGCCCCTTGTAATATAATACACAATTGCTCGCGGTCGGTAATTTTGTTTTGCTTGGCCAGCATATAGGAAAGAGCTGCAACCCGAACCGGCATAATATCTCTAATAAAGAGCTTATCGACTAATTCAGTCGTCATAGAAACTAATTCTGACTCGTGAAGTGGAAAGACTAAAACTTCCGCCCGTACCCGCTCGATTAAGGGGCTGAAATCTCCCGTCTTAGAAATTTGATTTAGAGTGCTCCGCAATAAGAAATCTTCCTTACTCTTCTTTTCATAAATTTCAAATCGTTTGTTTTGAAGTTCGGACATGCGAAAATAGAACTTATTCAACTCCAACAACTGCTGTTCAGTTATTTCTGTTTCATAATGAAACTCATTTAAATTTTCCCGGTAAATTTGTAAGTAGGCACCTTTATCTTCCAGCTGCCTCCATTCTTCCAAAAGCTCTGCCGTTACCGGTGAGTTGGAATGTAGGCTTACGATGCGTTGTTCTCTTCTAGTATCAAATAGATAAATATTAAAAGAGAATAGTTCTTCGATTTCAAAAAAACTACTATGTACCCGATAGAACTTTAACATTAGCTCGACCTCTTTTTTAGATACTCATCCAAAATTGTACCTTTAAGGCACATAAACAGAATTTCTACTTTTGCAGCATCCTCATGGGTCTGAACTGAATTTTGGTAATGAGAAACCGCCAATCCCATATACCGCCCGTCTTCAAAATAAGGATAGACAAACTCATTAATCGCAACTTGATAGGTTTCATCTTTCCAGGATGGCAAGCGAACCTCTTTCCACACACTAAACTTCTCTCTCATCTCGAGTTGAAAGTCTTCATCTGAAAGTGCTGCTTGCCGTTGTCGGTGGCCAGAATAAAGACATATATAATCATCAATGCCCTGAGGTTCATCCACATTAGGTTTAAGCAAATATAAACTTATGTCTGCTTTATACTCTTTCATTAAAGCAAAATGAATAAACTTAAATAGACTTAGAGCATCTATTGGATCTTGTAACAAAAAGCTATTGTGGATAACGAGATATTCCAGGCCATAAGATTTGTTTTCATACCAGGTAAGTTCAGGCTCTTCTAAAATCGAAGCTACAGGGGTGGTGTTTACATACTCTTGTTCTTCCCCATCTTTATCTGCAAACTCGCCCTCCACAGGAGATTTTTTATCAAAGTCTCTATAATCGATTGTTTGCTCTCCCAGATCTTTGTCCGAGGCAAAACTATTAAGCACATCTTCCTCGTGGTCAAAATCATCATTTTCAATTTCTCTGGCCGCTTGTAATTTTCGAAGTTTCTCTTGTTCATCAATTGTTTTTCTTTCTCTTCCCTTTTTATCTAAATCAAAGTTAAGATTTTTTCGTTGCTTATCCTGAGAAAGCTCTTCAAAGCGACCTCTATTTTTAGCGTCCTCTTCCTCTGCCTCAATAAATCCTTTTTTCTTGGGGATTTCGTATTCAACAGGTTCAAAGCCCTTCCTTTCTTTCTTCTGGCGCAAGGTCTCTAGGTTCACTCCTCGTTTTTTCTTATAATACGCTTCTTCTTCCTCGAACTTATTTTTCTTTTTTTGATTTTCGACTGGCCCTAAGTGTAATTTCTTTAACTCACGGTCATTAAGAATTTCCTCCAACAGAGTCTTTTTCTTACGGGCCAACTCCTCTAATTCGTTCAAAATTTTATGGCGCTTTTTATTATCGGTCTGTACTTCATAAAAAGTTGTATTGGCCCTGTTTTTTTCTGGTTCTACAGCATCGAATTTTTTTTTCTTCTTTTCATACTCAGAGTTGGCCAAATCTAAATCTAATTTTTTTCTTTCAAATAGCCGCTGTACCTCTTCAAATTTTTTCTTTTTGCGATCTAACTCAGGCAAAGTCTCTTGAAATGTTTTGCGCTTAGCGTGCTCTCGGTTAACTTCCTCAAAACGGCCACGTTTTTTCTGCTCTATTTCGGAAAAAAGGTTTTGCAAATCGACAGTTTTGCGCTCAAGTTCAGTTTCAACAGCTTTAAAATTGGCCCTTTTACGATCAAATTCTTTTTCTAATTCTTTGAAATTATGCTTATGCTTCTCTAACTGCTTTCCAGTAAATTCAATATTGGCCACATGCTTTCTTTTTAACTCGCCCCCTTGGTCCAAGCCTGGAGTCATGTTGTTATTTTGTCTACTCTCAGGATGAGCAAAAGGTTCAAATTTGGCGCGCTTCAGTTTTGGTAGATCATTCACAGGATCAAACTTGGTTAGATTCCTTCTTTGTAAATTATCAAAGGGAGAATTAAAAATAGCTCCTGAGCCCGGCTTGGACTGCCATCTCATATTTTGTGAAGAAGCTCCAATAAATGAACTCATGTCATACTTCTTACGTTTACTACTATCTAACTCTTGCGAATTATCTTCTTCAGGCAATAGCGTTTTTTCCACATGTAGTTTTTCATTTTGCTGTTGTGCGAGTGCCTTGCGTTCTTCTTGAGTTTTATCCGTCAACACTGTACTAGACATAATAGATCTATTCTTTGCCTCTTCTTCCATCCGCAGCTTGGCTTCCATCGGAGCATAAAACATATTAATTTTATGTAAAATGGTCTTAATCGAACTCGACTCCTGTATAACTTCGCTCAAACCATCCTTTCGCATTTTGGATACAATATGTGGAGGCAGTATTTTGTCTTGCATTAAAAATGTTTTAATATGGGAGGATTTAACGAATTTTTTATTTTCGGCGAGAGCTGCCGGAAACTTTTTTACATCAGTGCCAAAAACGATGGCATCTTCCAGAATGCCAATTAGTTGCGAAAATTCCGCGGACGATTCCATTTCATAAACAGTTATATCTTCATCTTTCTCTAACTCTTCTTTAAGCTCTTCCAAGCGATTTGATAAAGGATAAAGAAATAGAATATTTCTCTCATTGGCCATAAATTATTGTAACACAAATGCAGCTTTATTCCGATGGCCAACCATATTCCGTTTGGAGTGTGAGTAGGATCGAGTTGCCTAGTCGGGTAAACGGTGAGAGATACCATCTATTGGCGATGGTATAGAAACGTTTTGGCCCTACTGAATCTTGCTCTTGACCGACTAAGTAAGTTCGCTTGAAAGTACCATTCAGCTTTTGTAAAATGAACATCAAACGCTCACTTCCGCATCTAGCACAGCGATACCATAATTTACTTGTGAGTCTATTGTTAGCGTATTCTTCTTTGAGATAAATATCTGCCCAGTCCAATAAATAACTCATAAGAATATGTCGCCCCTCACTTTTTTTAATAAACTGTAACTCTGAGTTAAGAAAAATAATTTTGAACTCTTTTTGTCGTATGATTTTATCAAATTTAAAATGGAGAAGTTCCCAGGCAACCTCTTCGTCAGTGTTGCTAACCTTTATCGTATATTTTTTATTCCAGGAGGTATAAGTTAAGTAGGTATACTCTCCTCTTATTTTAAAGCTGGCCCGCAACCGGGGACGATCAAATCGATTAAAGAGTATATTAAAACCGTTATGCGTATATTCAAAACGAGCAGTTGTACTAAGCAGCTCAAAGTAATTACTCAGTTTAAAAAAAACGCGACGATTAAGAGATTCGATCGTATAATGAGAGGCTGGCCAGTTTATTTCAGCTACAGCGAGAGAACAAAAGAGAAAGCTCAAAATCAAAACAAACTTTTTCA
>JBFEUX010000283.1:0-3271 GCA_041547255.1 Bacteriovoracaceae bacterium | reverse complement strand
CCAGATCGTACTTATCTTTAGGGATTTTTTCTGCATTGTTGAGAATATTACTTTTTTTGTGATGAGGGCCATCATCATCATCTTCAATTTTACCTAAGTTATAAAAGCCAAAGGCGTCTTTTTGTAGAAAAAAATCTTCAAAATTAATATGAAAATTGAGGATTCCATCTAGGTAAGTAACAAAATATAATTCATGTGAATTATCCCCATAAAACCAATAGGGAGTACCTTTTTGAATTTTACGAATAAGTTCTGGCTTTACTTGTTTTAGGCTTAAGCCTTTAAACTCAACCAAAAAACAATTCCAGATAAAGTTTTCAAATTTTGTTGTAGGATGAGTGACTCTTACGCCAGTCGTTTGATCGCCATGGTGAATAAGTACGAATTTAATATCAAGTTTCTCATCATTTAATATAAGTTGTGCAGATATTTCTTCAGCAGTTTTACGTTCTTTTAAGTCCCGATCAGTTTTGATGCCGATACCACTTACAGAGATATTAGCAATTTCGTAGTTCTTATCATCGATAATTAACTTAAGCGTGTGAAAGGGGTTAATCCTAACCCGAGGACTTCTATTAAGAAAGTTGATAACTTCTTGTTGTTTTTTTCTAAACTTTGAAAAAATCTTCATAAACTAAAGTATAAACTAAAGTGTAAACTAAGGTATAAACTAATTAGGATTTGTCGTAATTTCAGTGAGTTACGAGGAAAATAGAGCTTCTAAGTACTTAAGCTGGCAGTTTTTCGTGCCTATATTTTAAAGTTTTAGGGTACAAAAAAGGCCCAGCTTTTACTGGGCCATTTATTTATATTATAAACCTAAAATTTGGGCCATTAGTTTGCTTGCATGCTCTGGGGTAATATCATTCGCCCTAGCTGCTGAATTCACCAGATCTTCTAAACTCGCCTTACCAGTTTTCAGTTCTTTTTGCGCTTTTCTGATAGAGAAGCCAAGAAGTTCAGTAGAGAAGGCATCGTTTTCAGCAGCAGTCATACCTTTAAGGGAGGCACGTTTCCAGTGAGTGGTTAGTCTCGCTACTTCCTTACTTCTTTCAAGTGAAAGCGCATAAGTGTCACTTAAAAATTCCGCTTTGGCCTTGATCTCTTTTGCTTCCGCAATAGCTTTAGCCTTGTTTAGATCTTTAGGAGTCCCTCCTAGCTTTTCGTAAACGTACACGTCATAGTAATAGCCATCATATGGATCGTAGTAATAATAACCATCATCACAATAATAGTCCCAACAGTCATATCCATTATAGATATATGGATCATAATAGCCGTAGGTGGTAACTGTAGCTACGCCACCGTTACATGAAATAAAAGATGTTGCCATTAAAAGCATCAGTAATAAGGATTTCATTCTTCCCCCCAATATTCTGTAATTAATAAGCGCAGACTAGCAACTTCGGGTTTGTTTGGGAAGTGAACAATCCTTACATTGTTATCCATCTTAAATTAGCTTAAAATGGGGCATTATGACACTAGTGATTTTAAGACATGCTATTCATTTTGGGCTGCATTTGCTCGCACCGGCCGCTATCGCTAAAATCTGGGACTCCAGGCACTGGAAGAAAGCCTGGTTTATTCTAGTTATGACAAACCTGGTGGATTTAGATCATCTTTTATCAGAGCCTATTTTTGATCCTCATCGTTTAAGTATAGGAAATCATTTATTACATTCTTATCCCGCGATCACTCTTTATTGCTTGCTTCTCATTCCAGGTAAATCCAGATTGATAGCAATCGGACTTTTATGGCATATGCTGACAGATGGTATAGATTATTTCTTTTTAAAATTAATTAATGGGTGATCTTTATCACACTCAGCTCTGAGATAGTTAAGAGATATTTAGTTATTTTTCTTGTATGAATTAGTAGTAAAAAATATACAAGGAAGTGCAAATGAAGACTCTACTTATTACGATGATTACTTTTTCAATGGCATTCACCTCTTTTGCAGAGGTTGAAAGTCTAACTAATACCTGGAACGGCTATAACAATCCTTATAAACTAGATAGAAACTTTAAAAGCCGACTAACGGATCTTCCGCTGCAAGGAGACCTCGGTGATTCTGGCTATGCGTGGCCAGACTCTTATTGGCCTAACTATAAGGGAAGCATTGCCTGGAGATGGAATGCAGAATATCCACAAAATTTTAGATATCATTCTCCTACTTTAAGAGAAGCCCGTTTAATGACAGCGGAGCAACTAAATGAATTATCTCCGGCTGAGAAATATGATTTGTACGTTGGTGACTATAGCTATCCAACCGTAAGAAAAATGTGGAGATCGACAAGTCCACGGTCACCTATTTGGTATGGTATATGCCACGGAATAGCTCCAGCCTCACTTCACTACAAAGAACCCAAGACAGTTACAGTAACAAGTGCTGATGGAATTACGCTGACTTTTTATGCAAGTGATGTAAAAGCATTACTTGGTAATTACTATGCACGAGAAGGTAGAAGTCGAGTTATACAGGTCGGAAAGAGATGTTTTTCTACCTGGTGGGGAACTGGTTGTTCAGATATTAATGCTGGCTCTTTTCATATCATTCTGGCCAATAGACTAGGTCTTACTAAAGATGCTTTTATTGCAGATATTGATCCTAAAAGGGAAGTGTGGAATCATGCTCCCATTTCTTTTCAAAGTCATATTGTAGGAAGTGCGGCAGTTGCTGCAGACTCGCATTTTACAGCAGTGAGCCGGGTTAAGGTTCGTACAACGGTAAAATATACTAAATCGATTGAGCCGACCATGAATCCAGTTATTGGAACCGAGTTAGCTTTGTATGATGTAAAAGAATATATTTATTATTTAGATCTCAATTCCTGGGGCAAAATTGTTGGTGGCTCCTGGGTAACTCGGATGAGACCAGATTTTGTTTGGTACAAGGAAAAAGTTGAATTCACTGGCTATTGGACTAAGTTAAATGAAATTTACGTCGCCAATGATGAGTAGTTGAGTGCCGAAGTCTAGATAATAAATTGAAAACTGAACCAATTTTTAAGGTATTATTACCACTGCAGCCTATTCCTGAGGAGAATAAATTACCTTCTTTATCTGCGCAGACGGTCATCTATAATAGATAATGGTGGCATTGTGCTGTTTATTTATGGAAAGGGGTTTTTGGTGAGTAATATCAAAAAATTGGTAAAAAATATTGAAGAAGTCCTTGATGAGAATAAACTCAAAGATGAGCAATATACAAGAGAAATTACTCGTCTCGTGGAGGATTACGAGCACCGCTATCATGCTGCCAAAGAAAGTT
>JBFEUX010000113.1:0-9070 GCA_041547255.1 Bacteriovoracaceae bacterium | reverse complement strand
ATCGTCGCATGGCCTCAGCATGACTCATCACTGGAATTTCAAAATTATCTTCCAGCTTGAATAATTTTTTTACTAATTTAGTCGCAAGATTTTTTAAATATTCTTGGGTGGCAAAACTTACTTCAATATCGATTTGAGTAAATTCCGGTTGTCTATCTGCTCTTAAATCCTCATCTCTAAAACATTTACAGATTTGAAAATACTTATCAGTGTTACCAATCATAAGCAATTGCTTAAGCGTTTGTGGCGATTGAGGAAGAGCATACACTTTTCCAGGATGTACTCTGGAAGGAACGATATAGTCTCTTGCCCCCTCCGGAGTTGTCTTATACAGGATTGGAGTTTCTACTTCTGTAAATCCTTCTTCATACAAAGCTTCGCGAGTTAATCTCATCGCATTGGATCTAATCGAAAGAATATTTTGCAATTTATCACCACGTAAATCGAGATAACGATATTTAAGTCTTAAATCTTCGGTAGCAGCAATTTGTCCATGGGGTAAAAAAGGTACCTCGCCAGCATGTGAAAGCTCAGAAATTTCACTTACACTTAACTCTACCTCACCAGTATCCATATTTTTATTTTTAGCAGAATCTGGACGGGCACGGACCACTCCCTTCGCCATGATAACCGATTCCAGGGAAAGATTCTTAAGTACTGAAAAATCACCTTTATACTCATCAAAGGCCAATTGAGTCATACCAAATTTATCGCGGATATCTATAAAATGTAGACCACCTAGATCACGATACTTATTATTCCACCCACAAAGAACTACTTCTTTTCCCACATCCGAAGCTCGTAATTGTGCACAGTGGTGAGTTCTCATCAGTCCTGGTAGGTTAGTACTATTGCTATTGTGGTTTCCCATTTTCCGCTCCGTATATTAGAATTTGCAGTATGTTTACCTATATACATCAAAGTTCAGCAAAGCTCATTATTTTTCTTATTTATTTAGGATTTTTGACGGCTTGCAACGCCTCTACTGCAAAGCATTTACAAGATTATAAGCAGGCCAAAATCATCCTGCCTTCCGGAGAAGAGGTAAAAGTGTATATAGCTGAGACGATGCGCCAACAACGAAAAGGCTTAAGTGGCATAAGACCAGAAGACTTCTCGAAAAAAGAAGGTATGCTGTTTCCTGAAAAACAGATGTTTGTACGTCAGTTTTGGATGCCAGAAACTTATTTCGACTTAGATCTGATCTTCATGAATGCCGATTATTATGTGCTAGAGATTCACCGTGGACTTAAACACTATCCGCATAAGCCTGATCGCGGCAAAACGCCCTTTTCTAAAAAAGTATTTAGCCAACACGTGCTGGAATTACGAGCAGACTCTCCTTTGGCCAAAAAAATTAAACCTGGAATGGTACTTAGAATTAAAAGCAATTAAAAAGAGGTATTAAATCTCGATTCACGGGAAAAAAGCACCAAGTACTCGTCTTTAGCGAGTACACCTAAGTGATCTCGTGCTAACTTTTTTTGATAAGCAGGTGAAGTTTTAATTTTATGAATTTCGCGAATGAGTTCGGCATTTTCCTGACGCAAGCTAATTAAATCATTATCTTTTTGCTCTAAAACCTGGTTCATTTGATAGTAATCAATCACTCCACTTTCCATAAAAAACAAACGCAAAACCAGGGCGACACAAATCAGCCAGCCCACTTTCATCCAAGTCCATTCAAACTTTGCAGTTTTGACTCGCTTTTTCTTTTTAGGTGATTTTACATAACTGACTTTAGGTCCAGTGGCCCGACGACGGGTACGTTTTACTGGTTCATTAAATTCAATATCAGAAAAACTTGTGGGAACACTGCGGCGGGTAGTTCTTCTACTTGAATTACTTATTCCCGTACCCACAGGGCTTATGATATCTCCACTACTCATAGAATGCTGATTATTATCGCTCTCAAAAACAAATTCCAACTTGAACTTCCCTGTATTAAGTCGTTGATTTTATTGTACTTTCTATACTATTTTAATCTAATTACATTTTCAACACAACAAATCAAAAAATTCGAAAAAAATGCCTAGTCAAAACTAGGCACTTTTTATTTAAAAATCGGTTAAATTAATCAGATTAGTAATGTCTTCTGAATGCTTTCTTCTGAGTAGCTTCAGCTCTGAAATTTCCACTGCGAGGAGCTCTGCCCGAAGAACGGTCTGACGAAGAACGATTGCCATTTCTACGGCCACGACGAGCGTCTCCAGCCGCTTTACCTTTGGCCACTTGAACTTTAAAACTTTCACCATTCCAAGTTTGTTGATTGAGATCCATAACTCTATCTGCATAAGTATCCGGTAGCTCAAAGAAAGAAAACTCATTCATAACAGTAATCTTACCTAGATTTCCCCCATCAATAGAAAGATTTCTGGCCACTAAGCGAATAAGCTCCCCTGGATTCATACCGCTCTGTCTTCCCAGGGTAATATGATATCTTTCATAACCGGCTTGCGCTCCATTAGCTGTGCGGGCACCACGTTCTCCGCGTTCACCACGCTCACTTCTTTCTCTTCTTTGTCTTGGTTCAATATCAATTGATTTTGCTTTTTTGTAACGTTTCAAAGATTGCTCAAAAATAAAGGCATAAAGTCCGCGCATAATTTCTTCTTGTGACTTATCAGCAAATCTTTCTTTGAAAGCATCATAGTTTTCAGCGTCCTCATCAAAAGACTCAATAAGAGTATCGAACTGGTTAAAAGCTTTCTCTGTTAAAACATCCACAATCTTGGAAACTTTAGGAAGTTTAACATGTTCAATTTTCGCCTTAGTAATTCTTTCAATCTGAGAAATTCTTCTCGTTTCAGGTGGCTCAATAATAGAAAGAGCAATCCCCTTACTTCCCCCACGCCCAGTTCTTCCGATTCGGTGAACATAAGACTCGTTATCTTGCGGAAGAGCAAAGTTAATAACGTGAGTAAGATCGTTAACATCAATCCCTCTGGCAGCAACGTCTGTACAAACCAATAGATTGATTTTTTTCTCTTTAAATTTTTTCATCGTAAGGTCACGTTGTTCTTGTGACATATCACCATGAAGGGCATCCGAAGGAAACCCGCGTGCATTAAGCTCATCAGTTAGCTCTTTTGCACCTACTTTAGTTCGAGTAAATACAATCGCATAAATATCTTGATTATAGTCTAAATAACGGCAAAGAGCTTCTGCCATATCATATCTATTAACGACACAATATTTTTGTTCTACGGCATCAGAAGTCAGAATTTTTCTAGTTACTTTTACTAACTCCGGATCACAAAAATGCTGATTAATGAGATTTAAAATAGGTTTAGGCATAGTTGCTGAAAACATCCAAATTTTCTTTTCAGGAACTTCTGCAATAATTTCTTGAACGTCCTCAAAAAATCCCATGTCTAGCATTTCATCTGCTTCATCCAAAATGACATATTGGCATCTTTCTAAATCAAAGGCCCCTCTTCCCATAACATCCAAAAGACGTCCTGGAGTTCCCACGATAACCTGTGGTTTATTCTTTTTAAGTTCGCGCAACTGCCCCGAAATTGGTACTCCCCCGTATACTGCTAGGGTGCGTACAGGCTCGAATTTCGAAAGTTTGTCGATTTCCTCACAAATTTGATTAGCAAGCTCTCTAGTAGGAGCAATAACCATGGCCTGAATATGCTTGGCCTTAAGGTCGATTTTTTCTAATAATGGTAAAGAAAAAGCAGCTGTTTTACCTGTTCCCGTTTGGGCTTGGCCAATAAAATCAATTTCTGCTTCCAACAATTTAGGTATGGATTTTTCTTGAATTTCAGTGGGTTCCACAAACCCCATAGCGGTAATTGCCTTCATAGAAGAAGGCTTAAGATTCAACTCTTCAAATAACATTTAAATGTCCTTTCGTAACTGGAAAACTCTAACCCCAGTGGTTCAAACCACCGAGATTCGTATTCCATGAGGCGTAAGAGCATATGCCCGGAATCTTAGTGGTATATTGTTTGTTGGGCACCGTTCTATCACAATTTCCTTTAAACACAAGAAAACTTAAGATATTCGTGTAATTAATTTATTATTCTTTACGAATTCACCTCGAAAAGATAAAAAATCGGCATGCTAGATACAGAAAAAGAACAATTAGTTAAATACTTTGAAAGCCTTAAAGAGCTAAATGCTGAGCAACTTATGAAAAGCGTAGAGAGCTACGTGGACGATGAGGCCATCGAGATTTTCGTGGACCATATTGAAGATTTCTATGGTGTTGAAGACGATGAAGAGCTGGGCATGCTGGCGCAAATAATGGTCTCAGGTTTTATCGCTGCTAAAAAATTACAAGAAAATTAAAGCTGTTCTTCGATTATTTTCCAAAAATGACGAGTTGCTGCCAATTCCATAAGAAAGTAATTTGCCTTCTGAATAGAATCTCTCACCTTTTCGTCTTGATTCTCTCTTTCTAGTTTCATGAGAAAATCCCAAAGATCGTAATTCGGCTCTCCAGTAATAAAAAGTTCTTTCAGGAAATTAAAATTACGGTTATCACTCTGTTCACAACTAATAGACCATTGAGAGTGAGCACTAGCATAGTTCTCCACAGGAAAGATCATTTTGAAATAACCATACAACTGATTTAAAACGTCTTGGGATCGCTCTGGATCACCGAGAGGTCCTAATTTAACTAATCGAGAAATATCCTCAGTGTGAGATAGTTTGAATAATATTTTTAAATGATGGCCATCTGCTTTTAACCACCAACTATCCCCAGGATCTGAAATATTAAAAATATGTTCTTCAAAAAGAGGAAAGCGCTTATTGCCTAAATGAGCTTTAATATTTTGGGCAATCTCAAAGCGGTCACATTCAAAAAAGCAAAGTTTTTCTTCAATTTCTTCCTCGCCTTCTCCCAAACGTAAGGCGGGATAGAGGTTAGGGTGCTTAAGAATATTTTTGTATTCTGCTTTTAAGTTTTTACAAGCGTGAATACGGATCACAAAAGTTGAAGCCTTTTTTTGTAAATGATAAAAAAAGCCCGGAACCTCATCCGGTAATTTTTCATCTTTTCTAAAGAAACTATCAAAAAATCCGCGAGCAGGCTTTTGCCCTTCGGCATCTTTAAAAGTTTCCCGGACTAGAAAATCTATTTCATCAAACATGTAACATCCTTGTTTACCAAAGGGCCGGTATTAATTGCAAAAGAATCAAAACAATCATGGGACTAAAATCAAACGGCAAATCTGGTGGCAATATTTTGCGTACCGGTTTAAGACTATAGCCAGCTAATGTTCTAATTGTTTTGGCCCATTGCTGATACTGGTACTGAGGCATATAACTAAGCACCACATCAGCGATAACTATCCATGTATAAAGATTTATAAAAAATCGAATAATTCCCATAATACCTAATTGTAAAAATAATCCGGTATATTTGGCAAATCCTAAGGCTTATAATTTGCCAAGTAACTAGCAAGTGTCAAAAGTCCAACACTTCCCCAGAATGCTTTCACTGCATATTGAGGAAACTTTTTTACTACGACATGGCCCATTCCACCAACGATAAGCCAAATTGCCATTTTTATATTAAGCCACATTGGCCAACTTCCTGGGGCAGCAAACTTTTTAAGGCCCATCCCTCCGGTGATAATAAGCAACAGCATTACTCCTGTTATAATTTTATTCTTTTTAGAGTGTTGGCCACTATAGGCCGCAGCTGCAAACAACGCAAAAAATACCACAACCGAAATAATATGTAGCATTTTATAAAATGGATAACTCATCTGTCCCCCTTCCTAAATTTCGGCCAACACGGCCTTAAATAACTTCCAAAAACTAACCACACTGGGAATATTCACCCTTTCATCCGGGGAATGCGCACCAGTGATTGTTGGCCCAAAAGAAACCACATCAATAGGTCCTATTTTATCTCTTAAAATACCACATTCCAAACCAGCATGAATAGCTGTTACTTCAGCTTTTTGTGCGAAGTTGTCCTGATAAACCTTTTGTACCAGATCCAGCACAGGATTTTCTCTTACCGGCTTCCAACTAGGGTACTCAGAATGACTCTCAACCTTCATTTGAAATAGCTCTCCCAAAGTATGCACTTGCAGCTCCAAGGACTTTATTTCTTCTCTATCAAAAAATCTTAATGAAGATTGGGTATATACCTTACCGTTCACAACCAAAAAACGAGCAAAATTATTACTCATACTCACTAAAGAGCGATCATTGAGATCATAACTATGGGCCCCATGGGGAAAGAGGGCCATATACTGCACCAGTTGACGTGAGTCCTTAGCAGATAACACTTCTCCCGCAAAGTCGACTGCTGTGACTGCGATAGAGAAGTTTTGGTCATTTTTAGGTAAAAAAGATAACCACTTTCGCTTTAGCTCTTCAGTTGCATGTTTCAAGTCTTGTATTTGCTTCTCATCTAAATATACAATAGTGAAAGCGTCACGAGGGATAATATTATGTGCTCTCCCTCCACGAAGCTCTGCTAATTGAAACTCTCCACTAAGCGTATTTAGAACTTCACCCAAAAATTTAAGAGCATTTCCTCTTTGCTCATGAATATCAACCCCCGAATGGCCTCCAATGAATCCTTCAACTTGAATCTTAACGGCTGTTAAATCCGCTAGTGGCGCTACCAGTTTTACATCTTTGGTTAATTCATAATCAATGCCACCGGCACAGCCAATATACAAGCTCCCCCACTCTTCAGTGTCTAAATTCAGCATCTTTTTCGCGCTTAAATATTTATGCTCTAATCCCAAAGCACCGTTTAGGCCGGTTTCTTCATCAAGGGTGAAAAGTAATTCCAAGGGAGGATGAACCATATCTTTTTCAAATATGGTGGCCAATGCGGCAGCACAGCCTATTCCATTATCGGCACCTAGAGTTGTACCGTCGGCCGTTAGCCATTCTCCATCCACCAGAAGGCTGATAGGATCTGTTTCAAAGTTTATCTTTCGCGTTGGAAGGGCATCAGTCACCATATCAACATGATTTTGGATAATAACTGGGGCATCATTCTCTCTGCCGTTTTTGCCGGGAACATAAATAATCACATTCCCCGCCGCGTCGACCACATACTTTAAACCATTATGCTCGGCCAATTCCACTAAATATTGTGCAATCTTCTCTTCTTTTTTACTAGGCCTGGGGGTTTGGGTGAAATCATAAAAAATATTCCAAAGATGTGATGGATTTTGCGGATAATTTGCTGGTTTCATGAATCGAATCCTTTTATTAGATAACTTTTAATTATGACTTTATTTGTATATTATAAAACACATGGAAATTCGAATTTTAACCCTTATTTTAACTATTCTTCTTAGCAGTTGTAGCATTTTTAAGGACCGAAGCCGCGAGAGAAAAATTCAAACAGATATTATTTCTCGTCTGAATCAAAAAGCTGATCAATATGCCAAATGTGCTAAAGAAAACAAGGTTTTTCAAAAGCTTAAGCAAGAGCGCTTGAGAGTTATTTTACACCTTTCAATTAACGCTCAAGGACAAATAGAAAAGTTTAAGCTGGATAATAAACCCTATCCCAATAATTTTTCAGAATGTATCTTTAAAATTACAGATACTATTAACTTCCCTAAAATTGAAAACCACGAGTTAATAGATTTAGAACAACCTTTTATTTTTTCGAAAAAATAACCAGCGACTTATCTAATTTTACTCTGGTTAAAGAATATTCTTTTTCCATCCAGGAGAATGTTAATTCTGAAAATAGATTAATATGCGTATCATCTAGGATGTAGTGCCATTTTGAAATATCGGCCCCTGGTATTTTGATTCCAGTGCTCACAACCCACCAAGCACTTGGTCTTAATAAGGCCACTAAAGCATCTAGATCTGTTTTTAAGTCATATATATGCTCAATAACCTCACACATAGTAATAAAGTCATAGGAGGCCTTAAATACCGCTTGATCTGGATGATAAATGGGATCATGGCCTACCAGATTTTTAAATCCTTCCTCCCTCATAATTTCCAATAGCATAGGATAAGGACCTTGCCCGTAATCCAATCCTTGAGCATCAAGAGAAAATTGTCCGATAATCGGATTAACTAAACGACGAAGAAACTTTTCATAGCCAGCAGAACGAATATCATTCTGGTGTAGATCATAACGAGATTTTTCCGTTTTTAAATCTAATAACTGAGCTCGATCTACAAACGACAAATCGCAGTTTTCACACAAGTAAAAGTCTCTTTTATGCAAAGGCTGGTGAAATTGGAAGTTAACTGAGTCCGAAGAACAAAGAGGACAACTAGATGGCATTTTTATCGGCCTTAATCCAACCAGTAATGGCCAGTTTTATCGCCTTATCCACAGGAATATCCACTTCTTTAACATTAGCTCTAGGTACTAAGACAGTAACTCCTCCCAACATATAACTCAGAGGCAAATAGACGGCGACTGTTTCTTTAGCAAAAGTAGTGGAAGGTAGATCATCAAATTCATCTCTCGTTACCAAACCAAGACTTTGAATGCCCAGATTATCAAAGTTCACGAGCACAACTTTTTTCATATTTCCCGGCCCGGAGCCACCAAAAAGAGCAATTAGATCTCGCAACGGATTATAAATGGTCTTAATAAAAGGAACTCTTTCAAACTGGCCAATAAAGAATTTAATGATACTTCCAGTGATAAAGTTACTAACTAAAACTCCCACTCCAACCAAAAAGATAAAAGTGACAACAATTCCAATTCCAGGAATATAATTAGATGGCCCAACAAGCTGCTTAATCATCTGCCCAAAAATATTTTCTGCTTTATTGAGAATGACCAGAAAGAGATAAATAGAGAGAGTCACCGGAACAACAACAACTAAACCTTTCCAAAATAACCGATTAATGATTTTCATAACAAATTTCCCTTCTCTTATTTAATTCAATTATAGTCAGAGAAATAGCAGTTGAGTAGAAATTAGATAAAAAAAAGGCCCTCAATTGAGGGCCCAGTATCGAAGTAATAACTAGATTATTTCTTCTTAGCAACTTTTTTCTTAGTTGCTTTTTTAGTAGCTTTTTTCTTAGCTACTTTTTTAGTAGCTTTTTTCTTAGCTACTTTTTTAGTAGCTTTTTTCTTAGCTACTTTTTT
>JBFEUX010000311.1:0-2836 GCA_041547255.1 Bacteriovoracaceae bacterium | reverse complement strand
GCCCTTTGACCGTGACGGTTTTTATGATGAATTCAAAGAAAAGATTCAGAATGCTCTTAAATGGGCACAGGACGAAGAGTTTGAGCAGGCAATCGAAGAAGCTAATGCAGATGATTTTATACCAATGAAGATAAAGTCTTTTTATCTTTATAACTCATTTCCTTATGACATCTACTTAGGAATAACTGCAAAATCCTTTGTAAAGCTTATCAGTGCGGGCAAAACCTATTCACACTCCTCTCTATCCAAGTATGCCAAGAAAAATGTTAAATTTCTTTATATCAAAAAAGATGATCAACTAAAATACCTGGAACAGGAATCGCAAAAATGTTTAAAAGCTTATCAAGCGATTAATTATAATAATAAGGACGCATACCTTCTTATGCTAAGATCGATCACTATTGCTCATCAATATATCCTGGCCTTAGGTGTAAATAGCACTGTGATGCAATTAACTGATGCCACCATTAATGCCATTATTGAGCTGACCAAACAAAAAGCAAGACTAGGAGATATCTTTTTAGAATACCCCAATTTGTATCAAGGAATTTCCAGTAAGAGTTTACTTACGGCCATGATCAGCATTGCCATCTCCAAAAAACTAGGTTGGGAAAGTGAAACAACCAAAAGAAAGCTCATTATAAGTGCGATCTTACATGACCTCACCCTACCAGAGGAAGTTTTGACAAAAGTAAATACCGTCAAACAATTAGATTCCATGGACATTAAAGAAAAAACCCGCTTCGAATATATGAATCACCCCATGGATGCGGCCCGCTTTGCAAAACAATTTGTTAATTACCCAGATATCGACTTTATTATTGAAAACCACCACGAGCTTCCCAATAAAAATGGTTTTCCCAATAAACCTTCTAACTCAAAGCTTACCCAAATTATAGCCGTCTTCAATGCTGCTCAATATATTGCCGCTGAAATCGATGGTGAAGAAATTAGCAACCAGCTACTGGCCAAAACCTTAAAGCAAATGACTCAAAATTTTGATATTGGAATTTTCAAAGAAACGCAAAAGATACTAAAACAAATTTTAAAAATTAAAGCTTAGTTTCATGAAAGGCATCAATAATTTTCTTATAGGTATGATTTCTATACTTATTGACTAACTCATTACAAATTCGAACAGTATCAATTTTAATTTTCTTTTCAGCATTGATATCCTCTAGGATACCAACGGCAATATCTTCGGACACAATCATGATCTTTGCCAAAGGAGAAATATCGTCTTTAAAACTATTGGCAAATCCCTGCCCACTGGTCATCCCATGGTGTTGGGTAATAATCATATCAGCACCGATGGGACAGCGAGGAAAGGTCTTAACCAACTCTCCGGCCATCTTAGCGTGGTCAAGCACAACTTGTTTTTGATCATCACTCACATCTTCACTAAAGAGTAAGTCTTCCTCTGAAGCGGCATCAGGGTATTTTTTATAAAGAGGTACCAAAAAGATGTCATGGAAAAAAAGTGAAAAGGCCACTTTGTTCTGCTGTTCAGCGGTTCCCCACGAAATTTTTTCTATTATTTTACTGGCGATAAAAGTTGTCAAAACAGAATGCTTATAACAATAGTCTGACGGATTTTCTAACAACATTTCCAGCATGCCCTTAAGCTTAGGAACACTTTTAACCACTTTAGTGATTGAGGAAATACAAGCTTTAGAAACCTCGGCCACTTGCTCCGAAATCTCCTGATTCTCAAAAACTTCTTCGGCCACCATTCCCATCGCCTGCTGAGTAATTTCCACACGCTCATCATTGGTAACATCTTTATTATCCAACTCACTAACCAAGGCAGCAGAAGCTTGATTAATAAAATGTAATCTCTTTTGAGAGTCTATATAAAGATGCGTTTCACCATTATCGCGATACTGCTTGAACTCTTCAAGCCAAGGCTTACCTACCGGAACAATTTTTTGATACTGATAATCAAAGTCTTCTGTTTGGGTGCGAAGAAAAACTTCACAATAAGCTGGATCGGAAGGGTGAAAAAGTCCTAGCGGGATTGGAAAATATTTACCAACTTTAAGACTGGCCATATCTTTGGCAGTAATCTCTAAAATTTTTGCCATGGCCTGCAGTAGACCTTTAATATTGTACTTACTTTTAATTTCCAGGGTGCGTGGAATTTTCTGACTGTACTCACCTAGAATAACAACTGGTATGTTCAGTTTTTTGTCCCCCAGTGAGGCCACAAAAGCCTCGACCTGTTCCCCATCAATTGCTGAGTCTTTAAAAATAATAATCGCATCGACATTAGGACTTTGGTCCAACAAATCCAGTGCTGATTCCAAGCTGGGCTTAACCGTCACATTGGTCGCCACATAAGCACGTAGATTCACCTCAAGCAGGTCATTCGTGACAGAATTATTAGAAATTAGTATTGCTTGACTCATTGCTTCTTAAGTCTCCAATTAAGTTCACTCTATATTAAACTTAATGCTTTTTAGATTCAAGGTATTCCTTTAAATATTGCACTGCTAGATCCAAAGCTTCTCGCGCTTCCGGTTGATTATAAAGACTGCGCACATGATTATAAATCTTGCCGGTTTCATTTTGTACGATGTCTATTTCCACATTAAAGTTCGCAAAGCGCCCTAGCAATTGTTCATAGATGGTAATGCGGCCTACTAAAAAAGGAGAAAGACCTGTCAATTCTATATAATGTTCCTGTGGGAATTCCGTTGTCATAGTGGTCCTCAATGAAGTTTTACCATATCGAAATGAATTCGAATAATCTATGACAAACTAATTTATTTTGATACACTAATTCTAAATTTTTTTTATCTTTGAGTAAATGGATTAAGTTTTCAATGTAAACTAG
>JBFEUX010000085.1:0-11405 GCA_041547255.1 Bacteriovoracaceae bacterium | reverse complement strand
CATCTTTTTCATATGCCGAGGACAAAGCATTTAATACCGATTTGCGAGGTAACAAGGAAGTTTTTTCAATTAAAAATTTAAACTCTAAGGATAAAAGAACTTATTTGTTAGAAACAAGTGTTACAGGAAATTTTAATTTTTTAACTCTTGAAAACAAAAAAGTTTTATCCTCGCAAAAAGTAGATTCTGTAGCTGCTCAAAAACTAGATGATAAGTTTGTCGATAATTTTGTTTCATTCAAATATATGATGAAAGCACGAGAAAATAAAAAATGTACTAATTCTTATTTTCTTAAATTAAGAGGAGAAAAACTGACTATTTGCTCCGATGAAAAAAAGAAAATTAAGATGATTAAGGCCATGATTGCCGAATTTACCACCAACTACTAAAAAATAAAAAGGGTTAGCTAATGAAGTTTATTCTGTTGTTATTATGCTTACAAGTTACTATTGGCACAAGCTTCGCAAAAACGAAAAATGCTGAAAAAGACGATAAGAAGACTCCGCTAGGGGCGATACAAAACTTTACCCCAGATCCGGATGAAGCTTTGGGAAGATTGTTACAGCAGACACTGGAGAATATTCATTTTTCACATAAAAGAATTGATGACGATTTATCTAAAAAAGCGTTTAAGCTATATCTTGAGCGCATTGATTATGGGAAGCAGTTTCTTACTAATGACGATGTAGATAAGCTTAGTAAATACCGTGATAAGTTTGATGACCAGTTGATAAAAGGTGATCTGTCTATCATTCGATTGACTCAAAAAATTATGCGTTCTCGTATTCCGCTAATTGCTGATTATGTAAAAACAACGCTGAAAAAAGATTTTGATTTCAAAAAGAATGAAAAGTATGAAACAGATGCAGAAAAGAGAAAGTTTGTTGATGACGTGGATGATCTTAAAGAGCGCTGGCACAAACTGATAAAACTAGAAGTGTTGGTCCAGTATTTTGATTTAAAGGATGAGCAAGATGGTGTGAATCAAAAGAAAGACAAGAAGAAAAAGAAGAAAAAGAAAAAAGTTGTTAAGAAAGAAAAGAAAAAAACTTTCAAAGAACTAATGCAGTCTGCTCGCGAAAAAGTGAGTAAGCGTTATGCAAAAGTATTTAAAAGACTTCAAGAAGAAAAGAAAACTGATCAACAGGATAAGTTCTATAATTCAATTGCCCGCGTTTACGATCCTCATACTTTGTATCTGGTTCCTGAAGAAAAAGAAGATTTCGATATCGACATGAGTGGAAAGTTGGAAGGAATTGGGGCCCTGTTACGGGAGGAAGGTTCATTTATTAAAGTTGAAAGAATTATTCCAGGAAGTGCCTCATGGCGTGGAAAAGAGTTGAAGGCGGAAGATATTATTTTAGGTGTCGGTCAAGGTGATGATGGTGATTTTGTCGACGTGGTTGATATGTCAATTCGTGACGCTGTTAAGCTTATTCGTGGCCCCAAAGGCTCAGTTGTGCGCTTAAAAGTGAAGAAACCAGAAGGTACGACCAATATTATTGCAATTACCAGAGATCAAGTGGTGTTGGAAGAGTCTTATGTTAAAAGTACGATCATTGAGCATAAAGATCTTAAGCAAAAAATAGGTTATATTCACGTACCTAAGTTCTATCGTGATTTTCAAAATCCTAATGGGCGTAATAGCTCTGAGGATGTGAAAAAAGAAATTATAAAAATGAAAGATAAAGTAGATGGGATAATTTTAAATTTAAGAAATAACGGTGGTGGAGCTCTTCAGGATGCGACACTTATGGGAGGACTTTTTATCGATAAAGGTCCAATCGTTCAGGTAAAAAATCGTGGGGAAGCGAAGGTACATAGAGATGTAGATGGAAAAATTTATTGGGACAAACCTTTGATCGTTTTAGTAAATCGCTTCAGCGCATCAGCTTCAGAGATCGTTGCAGCGGCACTAAAAGATTATGATCGAGCGGTAATTGTTGGTTCTAGTGAGCAAACACATGGTAAGGGAACTGTTCAGGCCATCTTGAATTTACAAGATTATTTAAACCCATTTTTTGCTAAATTCGTAGGGCCTATTGGTGCTATGAAAATTACCACTGATATGTTTTATCGTATTAATGGTATGTCGACACAATTTAGAGGGGTAAAACCAGATATCTTATTACCAGATCAATATGGATATTTGGAATCAGGCGAAAAATCTCTTGATTATGCTATTCCATATAATGAAATAAAGGGATTAAAATATAAAAAATGGAATAAACAAAAGTATAATTTAACTGCCCTCAAACAGAATAGTGAAGAAAGGGTAAAGCGTAATAAAAAGTTTCAAAAGATTATTGATTCTGTGAATTGGTCCAAAAAACGTAAGGATGACTCTATAAGAAGTCTAAACCTGGTTGAAATGGAAAAATTTAGAAAAGAAGCTCGGGAAGTAGCTGAAAAGGATAAAATTGAAGACAAAAATCCAAAAATTGTTGTTCAAACTATGAAAAAGCTTAAAAATGACGTAGAAAAAGAAAGTTTTAAGGAATTTCAAGAGGAGCTGCAAAAAGACCCAGTGATCGAGGAAACTCTTTATATCTTTTCCGATATGCTAAAAAAAAATAGAGTAGGATCTTTATAGATAACCACAAGGGGGCTTTCCGGCCCCCTTTTTTTAATTTTTCTTTGCAATGACATAGTTTTTTTATATGATTTGGAAATAATCAGGGGACATTATTATGACTAACAATCCACCACAAGCTTTTGATAAATATTGGTACTATGAAAAAAGTGTACAAAATCCAGCCAATGAAGTTGAGTTCTTTAACGAAAGATTTAAAGAGTTAAGGGGAAAAAAGGCTTATACATTACGTGAGGATTTTTGTGGAACAGCGGCCATTAGTTGTGAGTGGGTTAAACAAAGTCCAAAGCATTTTGCATGGGGAATTGATCTAGACCCTGAGCCGGTTGAGTATGGTAAGGCCCATCATCTTGCCAAATTAGAGCCTTCAGCTCAAAAGCGTATGACTTATCTTTTAGAAAATGTTCTCGCTGGAACAACCCCAAAGGTAGATATATGTTTTGCCTTCAATTTTTCATATTTTATCTTTAAACAAAGAAAACAACTTTTAGAATATTTTATAAAAGCAAAAGAGGCCCTAAATGAGGGAGGGGTCTTTTTCATCGATCTATTTGGCGGCCCGGACTCTCAAACTGTTATGACAGATGAGATCAAACATAAGGGGTTCAAGTATTACTGGGAGTGCCAGGAGTTCAATCCAATTAATAATCACTGTCGTTTTGCTATCCACTTCAAGCGCAAGGGCGAGAAAAAACGCAAAGACGTTTTTGTCTACGAGTGGCGTATGTGGATAATGAGTGAGTTAAGAGACTTATTAGAAGAAGCTGGATTTTCTAAGACAGTTGCCTACTGGGAAGGCGATGACGAGGAAGACGAAAGTGGAAACGGTGAGTTTTACGCAACAGAAGAAGCGGAGAACTGTGAGGCTTGGGTAACTTACGTTGCAGCCTTAAAATAAGTCGCTTTAAAGCTATTAACTAAGCAAACTTTCTAAAGCATCGATAATTTTTTTGAATCTTTGAGTCGAGTAGCGCTCGCGCATTTGTAATATTTTCTTTTTAAAATCGAAGCCTCCTTTCTTTTCGGCCTCAATCATATCAGTGACTAGGTCCTCGGAAAGGATAAATACAATGGCCATGGGAGAAATATTTTGGGAATAGTGGGTAGAAAAGCCCAGACCATTTGCCACCCCATGATGTTGTTTGATAATTTGTTCCACTCCAATAGGCGCATTAGGGTATTTTGAAAGAATTGTGGCCCCAATTTGAGCATGTTTTCTTACTAGATCTTTTTCTTCCGGAGATAAATTAGATTTTTTAAGTTCTTCCTCTGAGTGGATTTGTGCTTGCTGGGAGTTTTCCAGGGCAATATCATGCCAGAAGGCCATAAATTGTAGCTTATCTCGTTGCTCCTCTGTTACCCAGTCGAGCTGTTCTAACAGGTGAGAGGCCACAAACATTAAGACTTGAGAGTGTCTAAATTGAAAACCTGATTTATTCTTAATTAAACGTTTAAGCAAATGTTTAATGCTAGGTATGCCTTTGGCCGTCTTGGCCATAAACTTCATATTACGCTGGGAGAGTTGGACTGTTTCTTCTGTGATTCCCAGCCGCGCAATTTTTTGCTGCAATAGATTTTGTGACATTTCCACAGCACCCATTTGTTCATCTTCATTGAGCTCTTTAAGACTTACCTTGGATGCAATTTCTTCGTTTATATTGCTAACAAAACGCAAGCGGTCTTTTTTTTGTACATATAAAAAAGGAAGTTCTTCTTTGGCGATTTTATCTAGCTCATTGGGAGCAATAGAGTCGAACGCTTTTAAATAGAGTTGATAATCGTTTATATCTTTCTTTTTATAAACGTCGCATATGGGAGCATCTAAAATCTTAAATTGTTCAATCGGAATTTCAAAGTAGTCTGGTACATCTAATGCAGCCATGTCTTTGGCCGTAACTCCTAGTAAACGGGCCGCACTCTGAATAAGCTCTTTAATATCAAAAGCCGAGTCAATATGACTAAACTGACATTCTTGCGCTAGATCATTATCTCCTAACACAATAAGAGGAATCTTGAGCTGGTGTTCTTGTAAATACTGATATATTGCTTGAGCTGTTTTTTCCGTTTTAATCTTTCCACGAGTAATAATCAGGTCGATATCGCCAGCATTTTTCTGAAGGTATTCAATGGCAAATATTGCTTCACTAAAGGCGCGAGAATGGGAACCTACCCAGGCCAATAAATTGAGGCCAAAGAAATCTACTAATTGTGGATTTTTCTCAATCAGAACAGTTTTTTTCATATGTAGATTATTATAACCCAGCGTCAAATAAAGTGATATTCATTTCTTAATATTGTACATTGCGTCGACATCTTTTGAGATTGTTGCTACTTCAGTGTTTTCTTTATAGATAAAATAGTTATAAATACTGTTTTGTTTTGGTAGGATAAAAGACAATTAAGGAGGATTTGATGGCAATTGATATTCTGCAGCAATTTTCTGCCATTAATGAGGATATGTGGTTGTCAGCTGCGCTAAAGAGTTTGAAGCTTGATGATCGCTCCCAGCTGGAAAAAAAATTAAATAAACGAAGTGTTGAAGGAATTCATTTCGATTCTTTTTATTCGAGAGAAGTACAACCATTAAGTTTATCAAGCTTTCCCGCTGAAAGGCGACTTTTGGCCCCTAATGAAAAATTGAGTGCCGCCCATTTCGATGTTTACCAATCCTATATTGAAAAGAAAACGCCAGACAGTGATGCTGATAAATATTTGATAGATACCAGTATAATTCACAATGCTGGAGGAAGTATCGTGCAAGAGCTGGCCTTTGCTCTTGGCCTTATTAAATACGTAGATGAAAACTTTGATAAAAAGCCATTTTTAATTAAGCTAGCACTTGATTCGCTTTATTTTAATAATATTGCAAAATTGCGAGCTATGCGCTTTATGTTGGAGTCCTTACAGGCCCAATGCTCTACTCAAGACTTCGAGTTGTTGGCCGTAAACTCCCAACGGGAGCAGACCCTCTATGATCCTTGGGTAAATATGTTACGTGGGACATCTGATTGTGCGGCGGCATTTATTGGTGGTGCTGATATTATTGCAGTGAGCTCTTATGATGAATTAGGAAGTTCTTTGTTGTCCAAAAAAGTGACTGGACTAGGGGAAAGGCAAGCGATCAATACCTATCGGGTGCTGGCCGAGGAATCTCATTTGGATCAAGTTAAAGACCCGGCCAAGGGAAGTTATGCCATTGAGTCTTTGACTCATCAATATATCGATTTAAGTTTTAGTTTATTTAAAAAATTAGAAAAAGATGGTGGGGTGTTAAGTAATCTTACCAAACTATCTATAGAAGTGGAAAAGGTCGCAAAACAAAGAGCGCAAGAAGTTGCTTCGCTAAAATATACAATTGCTGGAGTTAACAATTATCCCAATGTAGAGGATGAGTTAGAAAAACTTTATGGCGGCCCTGTCGAAATAAATTTGGGCAAGGACTTATTTCCATTAAGAAGGAATGCTTATGAGTTTGAGAGATTACGCCAATCTTTAGAAAATAAAACATTCAGAGCACTGGTTTTAGCTTATGGTGACGAGGCCAAAATTTCAGCAAGGCTTATGTTTTGTACCAATTATATGGAGTTATTAGGTCACGCTTGTCAGGTGCAATTTTGGCAGGAGGAGCAAAATCTTGCTAATTATGATGTGGTGGTATTGTGTACCCAGGATGAGCTTTATGAAAGTTGGCTAGCACAGCTAAAGTTACCAGCAGATATACCCATCTTTATTGCGGGAAAAAAGTTTTCTAAAACTGGGATGCAAAATATTTATATGGGACAAGATGTTTTACAGGTTCTTAAAGAAATCGCTAAGGAGAAAAAATAAATGAGTTTTTCTAACTTAGACCAATTAGATATTTTTGCCAAAGAGAGCAAGACTTCTGGGCAAAGACAAGAGTTTAATACTCCAGAAGAGATAAATGTTTTTTCTGAATATAAAAAAGAGGATTTACAGGGAGTCTCTCACCTTGGGGCCACTGCTGGGCTTCCACCTTTTTTAGGTGGCCCTTATCCAACGATGTATAAGTCACGTCCTTGGACTATTCGACAGTACGCTGGCTTTTCTACTGCGGAAGAATCTAATAAATTTTATAAGCGCAATTTAGCGAAAGGACAAAAAGGATTGTCTATTGCTTTTGATTTAGCGACTCATCGTGGTTACGATTCCGATCATCCACGGGTAGAAGGTGATGTGGGAATGGCCGGTGTGGCCATTGATTCCATATACGATATGCGTATTCTTTTTGATGGTATTCCGCTGGATAAAATGTCTGTTTCTATGACAATGAATGGAGCTGTATTACCAATTCTTGCCCTGTATGTAGTTGCCGCCAAGGAGCAAGGGGTTTCAGAAGAACAGCTAACAGGAACCATTCAAAATGATATTCTTAAAGAGTTCATGGTGCGAAACACTTATATTTACCCACCAGGACCTTCGATGAAAATTATTGCCGATATCTTTGAATATACTTCACAACATATGCCGAAATTTAATTCAATTTCTATCTCTGGATATCATATGCAGGAAGCTGGAGCTACTGCTGACTTAGAACTGGCCTATACTTTGGCCGATGGGTTGGAGTATTTAAAAGCTGGTGTGAAGGCGGGAATTGATATTGATAAATTTGCCCCTCGTCTTTCATTTTTTTGGGCGATAGGGATGAATTACTTTATGGAGATTGCAAAGATGCGGGCGGGACGTTTGCTCTGGGCAAAAATTGTAAATGATTTTAATCCTAAAAATGCAAAGTCTATGAGTTTAAGAACTCATAGCCAAACTTCTGGTTGGTCATTAACCGCACAGGATGTTTATAATAATGTGACTAGGACTTGTATAGAAGCTTTAGCTGCTACCCATGGAGGAACTCAGTCTTTACATACGAACTCATTAGATGAAGCCTTGGCGTTACCAACTGACTTTAGTGCAAGGATTGCCCGTAACACCCAGATCTTTATTCAAAATGAGACAGACACATGCCAGTTTGTTGATCCTTGGGCCGGAAGCTATTATGTCGAAAAGCTAACAAATGACCTGATGGAAAGGGCCTGGGGCCATATGCAGGAAATTGCTGAGTACGGTGGAATGGAGAAGGCGATTGAAGCTGGTATTCCTAAGATGCGTATTGAAGAGGCCAGTGCAAAAACTCAAGCTCGTATTGATTCACTCAAGCAGACTGTGGTGGGAGTAAATAAATATCAATCGGAAACAGAGGAAGAAATTCCTGTGTTATCAGTCGATAATTCTAAAGTAAGAGAAGCTCAAATTGCCAGGTTGAAACAACTAAGAATGGATAGAGACCAGGCAACAGTCGAGCACACCCTTAACGCTTTAACTGAAGCAGCTAAAAACGGGCAAGGAAATTTATTAGATCTTGCTATTAAGGCAGCTGAGGCCAAAGCAACTGTTGGAGAAATAAGTGACGCTTTAGAAAAAGTTTTTGGTAGACATCAAGCTCAAATAAAGGCCATTAGTGGCGTTTATAAATCTACATTTGGAGATTCAAAAGAAATGCAAGCTTTAAACCAGTCTATTGCCATTTTTGAAAAAGGTGAGGGAAGAAGACCACGAATTATGCTGGCCAAAATGGGCCAGGATGGCCATGACCGAGGACAAAAGGTTATCGCCACGGCCTTTGCAGACATTGGCTTTGATGTTGATATTGGACCTTTGTTTCAAACACCCGAAGAAGTTGCCAAGCAAGCAGTTGAAAACGATGTACACATCATCGGTGTTAGCTCACTTGCGGCAGGTCATTTAACCTTGGTGCCTAAGCTACAATCAGCTCTTAAAAAGTATAATCGTGAAGATATTCTTATTGTCGTGGGAGGAGTCATCCCTCCTGATGACTATCAAAAATTATATGACATGGGAGTTAAAGGTGTTTTTGGGCCAGGAACCGTGATCCATGAAGCTGCAAAAAAATTAGTAGATGAACTTAATACAAATTTAAATTATAAATGAAAAAAGAATTATCGATTAATGACTATCTGACGGGAATAAAAAACAAGGATCTTAGCATTCTTGCCCGGGCCATTACTTTGGTGGAGAGTAGCAATCCAAAACATCAAAAATTAGCGGGAGAGCTCATTAGAAAAATCTTGCCACAAACAGGTAAGGCCAGACGCATTGCTATTTCTGGAACACCTGGTGTGGGAAAAAGTACTTTCTTAGAAAATTTTGGAATGCATTTGATCGAGCAAAGTAAAACAATTGCCGTGTTAGCGGTAGATCCAAGTAGTCAAATTACTGGAGGGTCTATTCTTGGAGATAAAACGCGCATGGGTAGGCTTTCATCTCATCCCCATGCTTTTGTTCGTCCAACTCCTAATGGACCAACTTTGGGAGGTATTGCGGCTAAAACTCGTGAGGCAATGCTGGTTTGTGATGCCTTTGGATTTGATTATATTTTTATTGAAACAGTAGGCGTGGGGCAAAGTGAACTCAGTGTTTCACATATTGTGGATATGTTTATTTTACTTATGCAACCTGGTAGTGGTGATGAGCTACAAGGGATTAAAAGAGGGATCCTTGAGGTTAGCGATCTTGTTGTGGTAAATAAGGCCGATGGTGATCAATTGAAACCCGCTAATATTGCAGCTCATGATTATAAAAAGTCCCTAGAGGTTCTTCAAGAAAAGCGCCAGTGGCAAACCTCTGTTCTGAAATGTTCCAGTACTTTAAAAACAGGTTTTAATGAAATAGATAAAACCATTAGCGCTTATTTTAATCAGTATGATTTATCTAAACGAGATGAACAGGTTGTAGACTGGATTCAGGAGCTTTTAGTTGAAAAGTTTAGAGCTGATATGAAACAACATTCCAATTTTGATAAAGTTATTAAAGATATAAAAATGGCCAAAATTGATGTCATATCTGCTGTTGAAAAAATTTATCAGGAGATAAAAAAGAGTGATTGATTATACGACAAGTAAAATAAAACGTGCGGCATTCGTATTAGATGCTTTAGAAAAGTATTATCCTGAAACGCCAATACCCTTAGATCATAAAGATGCCTATACCTTACTCATTGCTGTCTTATTGTCGGCACAATGTACAGATGAAAGAGTAAATCAAATTACGCCTAAACTTTTTGCCATGGCAGATACTCCTAAGGAGATGGTGAAGCACTCAATTGAAGAAATAAAAGAGATTATAAGACCTTGCGGGCTTAGTCCGCGTAAATCTAAGGCCATTTGGGAGTTATCCAAAATCCTTATTGATGAACATGACGCAGAAGTCCCGCAAAGTTTTGAAGAATTAGAGAAATTGCCAGGGGTGGGGCATAAAACAGCTTCGGTGGTCATGTCCCAGGCATTTGATGTACCCGCTTTTCCTGTAGATACTCATATCCACCGTCTGGCCCAAAACTGGAAGCTTACAGATGGAAAATCGGTAGAACAAACAGAGAAGGACTTAAAAAGATTATTTCCGGAAGAAAAGTGGAATAAGTTACATTTACAAATTATCTTTTATGGCCGGGAATATTGTACGGCGAGAGGCTGTAAGGGCCTAGTATGCCCCATCTGTACGACATTGTATCCGAATCGTAAAAGAGCTATCGTAAAAAAAGGTTAAACTGTGTACATGGGCAGAGATGAAGCTAGCATTCGAATTATTTTTTTTGATGGCGTCTGTGTGATGTGCAATCGCTTTGCTGACTTTATTATTCGTCACGATAAAAACCGTGTTTTTAAAATTGCAACGTTACAAGGGGTTAAAGCACAAAAGTTTTTAAGTACTCATGATGTGAAAGATATGAGTTCTTTAATACTTTTTACTGATAAGGAAAAGTACTACGCAACAGATGCTTTTGTTGAGATTTGTACGCATCTGAGTTTTCCTTTCTCCTTGGGGCAATATATTAAATTTCTACCTAAACCCTGGCGTGATTTGTTGTATTATAAATTAGCGAAAAAACGTTATCAGTTATTTGGCAAATTAAAACATTGCCGAATTCCTTCTCCAGATGAAAAAGATCGTTTTTTAGACTAGTCGCTAAATCCGTTTATTTTCGCATCTGCCACAGTAATTGCGAGATATAAGGTCTACGGGTTTCTCCACTGGCCACCATCAGAAGTTTGGTTATCTTTAGATTTTCTGGGTCAGTATAGAGGAGGATGAGTAATTCTTGTAGATAGTTAGTATCCAGCGTAATGTAGTTATCAGTTCCCACTCCCAGATGTACTCCCTTTTTTTCCCACCATGAAAATGGATGATCTTTGAAGTCTTCAAAGGATCCAGTTAAGCGTTTGTTGGAGGAGGGCAGCGCAATCAAAGATACGCCTTTGGTAATCATACGGTTAAGTACATCGTGCTGATAATGTTCTACTTCTCTTGCTGTATGAAATTTTGTTTTTACAAAGATGGTTTTTTCTTCTTCACTTAGAGGTTCACCTTTGTATAGTTTTTCTTTTATATAACTATGTTCCCGCCAGTCCATTTCATCCAACTCATACCAGTCACTGCTGTGAAGATTGATAGGTTTATTCTGTTCGTTTCTTGCTATCAATCTTTGATAGAGTGAATGATAGTAGAAATTAGGATTGATACCTAGACTAAGACCATGTTCTAGCGTGTTGATATGCCAGATATTCATAGAGTTATCTACGGCCTGCACACCCTTTTTTAACGTATGCCATGTCTCTCCATGGTGAGAGCGTATAGAGAAACCTTTATAATGTAGTTTACGAAATCCCATCTTCATATCTTGAAAATGACCTTTTCGGTACAACTCTTTTTCATTTCCAACAGTATCTACATCTGTGAGGTAAGGCCCTAGTTGCGGATTGCGTTCAATAATATTGAGAAT
>JBFEUX010000378.1:0-1729 GCA_041547255.1 Bacteriovoracaceae bacterium | reverse complement strand
GCTCCCTCAATCAGATCATAACTACTCCCATTGCAAGACGTGCCAGAAATAGTAAAAATTATCGTACGATTGTTAAGAGATTAGAAAATAAAGAGAAGCTTATTTCACAAGAAGTGAAGGTTATCCAGTCATCATTAAAGATTAATGCCCTTGCCAGTCTAAATCATGTTATCTCTTTACTAAATGGTCAAAAAGTTGAACTTATAAAATTTAGCCGATCAGAAGATAAGAATGTGGACTTTACCATTAGTGCTCAAGACATCAATATTCTCGAGCAAATAAAAGCAAGCCTGACGAGTGATGGCCAGACAAAATGGTTTGTGGAACTAAACAAAGAAAAGCTAACTTTAACCGCAGGTGGAAAGAGCAAATAAACTATGAAGCTATTTAAAATAAATATTATGAAAACCCTTGATGAAGAAGTCTTAAAACAGATTGAAGAGCTTCGTACGCACGCCAAATTTCAGAATATATCTGATACCTATAACCAACTAGAAGAAATACAGCAAACCATTATTAAGAGTATTATGATGGTTTTATCTATCGGTTTACCTTCTCTACTCGTCATCATTTCATATATGCTCTATTCTGGGGCCGTAAATGAGTTAAACACTACAGAGAAAATAATTCACTCTGCTTCTCGTATTATTGGCCAAGTTGGAGACTTAAATTCACAATCGGCTCAAGTTTTTGGCAATGAAATTTCCACTGAGGGCCAATTAAAAACGAAACTCAATATGCTCCTCAATATGGTTGGAGTTGATGGTAATAAAGTTAAAGTATCTGATTTCACCCCCATCGAAACATCTGGTATATCGGAAGCTACCGCCACCATCCAAGTCCAGAACTTTTCGAGTAAGGATTTTTACCAATTTGTTCAAAGATTGTTTGTGACCGATAAATTTAAACTAAGAAGTTTTCATATTGAAAAAAATCCTCAAAATCAATTGCTTGCTGGAAGTTTTGATATTTCTCATTTTAGTAAAACAGTAGTCAATAATGAATAATATTGAAAAAGAATTAGAAAACGTCGACTATTCCTATAGTTTTATATTCAAAGCTAAGAATATTTTAATAGCCTTCACTATTTTTATATTAACTATTTTTTATTATTTTCCTCTTACAAGTAAAATTGACTCATTAGTTTTCTCTTCTATCAGCAATATCCCTGGTTGCCCTATAAAATTAGAAGACTATCACTTTGAATTTTTTGCGCCTAAGTTAGTTCTAAAAAATGTTAATGTTGATGGACACTGTTACGGAAAACGAGGTCAAAGCCTTACTCTCAAAGAAACAATGCTGTATTTTCGTGGGTTCAGTTTTTCTCCTTTTGGCCCCAGCTTCAAACTAAAAACCAATGTGTTTGATACTCCTTTTGAAGCCTATCTCGTTCCAGGCTTTACTTCCCTTTCAGTTCTGCTTGAAAATGAATCAAAAAATAGAAAATTTGTTAACCCAGAAAACAAAATCGACTTTGCTAAGTTAAAAGATTTTATCCCGCAAGTAAAACTACGCGGACAGATGGTTCTTTCTACTGTGTACGTAAACATGGGCTATGATGGAAAACTCAACGATATGACTCTTAACCTCGCCTCCAACAATCTTCAACTTCCGACACAAAGCATAATGGGAATGTTATCTTTGGATAATATGCAGTTCAACTCATTTTTACTGCAGGCCACAAAAGTTAATGATACCAAGATTATGCTCAAAAAGCTTATTATTGGAG
>JBFEUX010000120.1:0-8646 GCA_041547255.1 Bacteriovoracaceae bacterium | reverse complement strand
GAAGCGGTACCTGGCTGAACCATGGCCGGTAATTCTATCGTATGCTTACCATTAGTAACTTTAAGAAAGTCTCCAGTTTCAATAGAATTTTTCTTTGCTAGACTTGGGCTAACCATAACATAGTTATCCCATGTTGCTTTGGTGATTGGATCTGGCAATTCTTGTAGCCATGGGTTATTTGCCATATCACCGTTACCGATAGCATTTTTTACATATGTGACAATATTAAGACCTGCTCCGCCCTTAATATTTTTTAGACCACTTATATATTTATCGAGATTAAAAGATCTAAATGAATAAGTAGTTGGTGCTTTGTTTATAGTAACCACACCATCATGGATAGCTTGATTCCAATCAAGTTTCCCGGCCCATCTTTTCTTCATATAATCATAGAAAGTTCCACTGATGCCTGCAGCGGTCATCAATGTTTCCGTCCACATTCGACTTCCAAATAATGGCTGAATTACTGGCTGAGTAAAGGACAACTCTTTGCTTGACACCATTGTGTCTGACCAAGATTCATAAGGGTGATTCATTGGCGCGACTAATTTTGCCATGACACTCGTTTCATCTTCACTGCTTGCAAATGAGATAACATTTTCCACTTGCTTTAAAGCCTTTTTGATTTTTTCAGGATTATTGAATGTGTAAACAGGGTTAACTCCAACAAAAAGAACGGTGCTTACTTTGCCGCTTTCCATTTTAGAAACCAAGTTTTCAAAATCTTCGTCTTTGGCCAAAACTTCTGCCGGTTTTTTAGCAACCCAAACGGTTTTTCCATAGTTACCTAGGGCTTGATTTATTTTATTAACCAACACCTGGGTGTTTGTTTCATTGGCACCGGCAACTAATAACGACTTACCTTTATTTGCGCTAAGTTCTTTTACAATCATTGCAGTTACGTCTTTGTTTTCGGCCTTAACTGAATGATCACCACCAGCAATACTTGCAAGCACGCCTAGTAAGATATCTCTTTGATCAGCTTGAGATCTAGTGTATCTATAGTCAGCATTTGATCCAGTAAGAGTCATCACAGACTCAACCTGGATATGCTTATTCATTCCATCTTCATGCTTAGCACTTCTTCTTCTAGTATATTGCCTCGTATTAGCAACATCATTTCCAAAGTTTCCAAGGAAGTCAGCTTCTAAAGAAACAACCACATTGGCCTTTTCAAAATCGTACTCAGCATGAGTGTAAGTGCCATGAGTAATTTCATTTGCCTTAGCACGAGCACCATGTGAAATGGCATCATAAGCTATATGTTTAGCGTTATATTTTTTACTAAAATCTTTGATAAGGGCAATTTCAGAAGGAGAATGGATAGATGGAGTCACGATAACGATCTCACCTTCAACACCTTCAAGTGTAGCTTTAAATGCAGTATCAAAGTCTTTCCACTCAATTGCTGTTTTTCCACTTAATGGAGAACGGTAGCGATGACTATCGTAAAGTGACAATACCGAAGCTTGTGCTTGAGCATTGATCCCACCATAGCTGGCAGTTGATTTATCATTACCTTCAACCTTAATTGGTCTTCCTTCACGGGTCTTAACCAAAACAGGCATCCCCTTAAAAGTAGAAGCATACCAGTTTGCAACTCCGGGAATTGTATTATTTTGTTTATTTAGATACGGAAGAGCTTTACGCACTGGAATTTTAATACAACCAGTAAGAGGTAGGGCCGATACAGAGAACCCCATAATCTTTAAAAAGTTTCTTCGTGTTTTCTGTACAGAAAAAGAATCAAATTCATCTTCTGCAAATTCATTTTTTAGTACTTTAGGATCCAGAACTTTATTCTCTACATCTTGCCAGTACCCATCAACTTGGGAACCACATCCACAGCTTGTGCCACAGGTGTTTTTGTTTTCTAGATTACTCATTTTATTATCTTCCTTAGTTAATTAATTTTTTAATTAATAATGACATTTACTACAGTCGCCGCCTGCTCTATACCCTTTTCTCAGGTGAGCACCTGATGGGTAACCTTCTTGAGTATCTTTGTATTTGTCCATCATGGCATCATGATCTTTAGGAGGAGCAATACCGTTATTTCTATGACAATCTATACACCAACCCATGCCTAAGCTTCCATGTTGATAGTAGGTTTCCATCTTCTCAACAGGTCCATGACATTTTTGACATTGCACACCTGCAACGTTCACGTGTTGAGCGTGGTTAAAATATGCAAAGTCAGCATAGTGATTAACTTTAACCCATTGAATATTTTCACCCGAATCAACAGCATTTTGTAATTTTTTAATTTCAGGAGAACTTGTCTTAACTTTACTATGACAATTTAAACATAATTCTGTTGGTGGAACACCAGCGTGTCTTCCCTTGTCTGCACCAAAGTGACAGTACTGACAGTCCATCTGTAAATCACCAGCATGTAGCTTGTGAGAAAACTTAACGGGTTGGTCGGGAGCGTATCCCTGATTTAATCCAAGTTGCCTTGCTTGAACAACAACAAAGGTACTTAGTGCACCCAGCGCGATTAAGGCCACAAATGCCCCTAACAATTTTTTCATATTACCAATTCCTTTATTTAGATAAAGTTCTGTTAAACTAATATAATGGTACAGTATTTTAATTATTTCGATACCATAGCACAAGCCTAAACTACAATTTTAATCAATAAAGAGAAATTCCTTAAGAAATAAAGAATTCGTTGTTTTATACTGCTAAACACAAAGTGCTAAGACATCGACTAAAAAGGCATTTCGATCATTAACATTTCTAGTCATTGAGAAGATATAAACATTTACTCTTTATGATTTATATCATAAATACAATGCATCAAAAAATTATATTGTATGGCCTTATGAAATTTTTAAATAAATTAGACAAAATTGACTTTCTAAAGAACTACTGGGAGCAGAAACCAGTGGTTATAAAAAATGCCCTTCAGGGTATAAATGCTGAAAGTCTTATTGACCTAAATGAGCTAATTGAGATGGCCACAGATGATTATTTTGAATCACGGCTAGTAAGTTTTAATGATCCTCAGTGGAGTGTACAAGACGGGCCAATAGAACGAAAAGATATCACTGATCAAACTAAGAACTGGACTTTAGTTAATCACAATTTGGAATTATATTTAGAAAACATTTATAAACTCACCAAGCAAATGAGCTTCTTACCTAGATGGTTATTTGATGATGCCATGAGTACCTATTCTACTGATGGCTCCAGTGTAGGGGCCCATATTGATAACTACAATGTTTTTATTATGCAACTACAGGGTAAGCGTAAATGGGAAATTCAGCATAATCCAAACCCTGAATTTCAAGAGGGACTAGCTGTAAAAATTCTTAAAGAGTTTACTGCAGATGAAAGTTTTACCTTAGAACCGGGTGATCTCATTTATATCCCCCCTCATGTAGCTCATCACGGAATAAGTATTGGCCAATCCTTGTCTATATCTCTAGGTTTTAAATCTCTTGAAGATAAAAAATTAATCGATCAACTCTCCTTAGAGCTTATTAATGAATTTGACTCAGAAGCTTTTTATAAAACCAAATACTCTGGCATAGAAAAAGACCAACTGGTTATTGATGAACTGAACTTAAAGGATATTGAAGAAAGATTACTTAAGTTAATTAGCGATAAAAAATTCCTGGCAAAATCTATTTTAAAGTTCGGCAGCCGTACTAAGAGAGTGACTCAATTTAATGACGACTTAGAGTACGATGAATTTATTAAGCACTTCAAAGAGTTGCCACTCTATAAAGATGAATTCATTCGTTTTGCGGCCTTAAAAAATAAAGAAAATTACCAACTTGCTATCAATGAGTTTGTCTTTGACTTGGATGCAGATCAATACTCAAAACTAAGCAATATCTCTGAATACACGGCACAAGACATGATTGAATACAGCACATATGAGAACTACAGCGATATTCTCTATCAGTGGTTCCAACTGGGCTTTGTATTCTTCGCACCAGAATAGCTCGTTTTTATGCTTTTCTCTAACTAAAAACAACGAATGTTATGGGCCGCATAAAGCATGGGGTCGCCATAATTGGGATTAAAGATGTTTTTAAAGCTCGAAACATTGGACGGTAAAAAAGCATAAAAGTGGTCAACTTGCACAGAACCACTCGCATGAAAAACGTATACATTTCCAGTGCAAGTATAATGTCGATAGGAATGATTAGTAGCAATAACATTGGTCGCGGCTGGTTGGACGATCAACTGGATATTTGGATAAAACATTTTCTTAGCAAATGCGTTAGAAAAGCCGAGAAGTAATACCATTAGGACTGCAAAATATTTCATACAATTCTCCCTTAACTGAATGTTATAAAAACGAAGTTTTATACGTCAATCTCTTTTACATTAATTAAGATCTTGTTATTATTTACTAAATTACTTTTATAAAGGTGCAGTTATGGCAAAGAAAAAAGCAGTGAAGAAAAAGACCGCTAAAAAGACCGTTAAGAAAACCACAAAAAAGCAGACCAAGAAACTTAGTAAAACACCTGTTAAAGCGAGTCCAGACAAAGAACTACAATCAAGTATTATCGAACTTATTCGTGTGACCTCGACAGTTATACCTGATGATGTACAAAAAGTTATTCTTAAGGCGCTGGCCAAAGAAGAAAAGAATACGACTGCCGAATATGCCATGAATATAATTCAAGCAAATATCAAATTAGCAAAAATGAAGTCTCAGCCCTTATGCCAGGATACCGGAACTATCATTTTTTATGTAAATCATCCAGTAGGGTTCAACCAAGGACACTTCACAAAAATCTGCCAGAAGGCCGTCGTGGCAGCGACAAAGGTTGGCTACCTAAGACAAAACTCAGTCGATTCTTTGACTGGTAAGAATGAAACCATGAATATTGGGCCAGGACATCCTAGTATTCACTTTCATGAACACAAAAAGAAAACTGTTGAAATTCGTCTGATGCTAAAAGGCGGAGGTTGTGAAAATGTTGGCGCTCAATACTCCTTACCAAATTCCGAATTGGGAGCTGGCAGAGATCTAGATGGGGTAAGAAAAGTAATCTTGGATGCTGTCAATAAGGCTCAAGGAAAAGGCTGTGGCCCAGGGGTTTTAGGTGTCTGTATTGGAGGTGATCGCGGTGCTGGTTATATAAACTCCAAGGAACAACTTTTTAGAAAACTAGATGATACCAACGACAATAAAGATTTAGCAAAACTAGAAAAAGATATTGTTCAAACATCTAATAAGCTAGGTATTGGGCCAATGGGTTTTGGTGGAAAAACCACCCTACTTGGCTGTAAAGTTGGGGTGCTCAACCGTTTACCAGCATCATTCTATGTTTCAATCTCTTATATGTGTTGGGCGTATCGACGCCAAGGTGTCACTCTTAAAAATGATAATAAAATTAATAAATGGTTATACTAAATTAAAAGGTCATATATGAAAAAGCTAAACTATCCCTTTAAAAAAGAAGATATCCTGGATTTAAAAGTGGGAGATATGGTTCTTATCTCCGGTAAACTTTTTACTGGTAGAGATGCCGTTCACAAGCGCATTCATGATGGTCAAAAACCGCCGGTAAACTTAGAAAATCAAATTATCTATCATTGCGGGCCAGTTGTGATTGAAAATAAAGATGGAAGCTATGAAGTTAAGGCCGCTGGTCCAACGACTTCTATCAGAGAAGAGCCTTATGAATGGCAAGTTATGCGTGACTATGGCATCCTAGGTGTTATTGGCAAGGGTGGTATGGGGCCAAAAACCTTAAAAGGCTGCCAGGATTATGGCTGTGTCTATATGCATGCCATTGGTGGTGCTGCCCAAGTTCTGGCAGAAAAAATTAAATCGGTAGATAATGTATATTGGCGAGACCTAGGTTCTCCTGAGGCAATTTGGGAGCTTACTGTTGAAGACTTTCCAGTGGTAATTACTATGGATGCCCACGGTAATTCCTTACACAAAGAAGTCGAAGAGCATTCTAGTGAGGCTTTAAAAAACTTACTCTAAAAACTTCCAAAGATTCAATGTAATTCTTACTATCTTAGTGGCGAGCAAGGCCAGTGCGTGCTAAGTCTACTTGCATATAGGATGGTTATTATGAAAACAACAAAAGCTTTTATCTCTAAGTTAATTTTGATCGCTGCTTTAACTGCAGTAGCAAGCCTTGCCTTCTCCAGGCCTGTTGATCCTGAATGTATAAGTAGACCTTGGATGCCAAAGTGCATTTTAATGTAAAGCAAACCTTATCTGCTAATTAAATAAATCGCTAGGGAAATCTGCCCCGCTAATCCGCCCTACTTCTTCAACGCTCAAAGAGCTGGAAAAACCGGGTATCCAAACAGGATACATGCTGTGCAAATCATGTGTTGAAGTGCTTGCTGGCGCTCGCCCCTTCATTAACTTCTGACTTTCACCGTAGCTTAATTGACGAGGAACTGACAAACAGTTTTTGAGCTGTGGGTTATTGGAAGTAAATGCACGCTGGCAATGGTGCTGGTTTAACTTTTTAACTAACTGAATTTGATCGGCCAATTTTACACTCGGATGATTAGCAATGCCCTGACAAAAAGTTTTATCGGCTTTTGTGTCCTTATCGTTCGCGCTGTTAAATCTTTTCTCATTACAAAAGACAGCAAAAATATTTTTGATTTGGTTGCTATAATATTTTTCAAATTCCTGTCGGTTCATAGTCTTGCCCACCAGAACCATTTCAGCTTGCGGGCCATAGTCCACGTCAGCGTAGATATCTACTAACTGATTGCCAGCATCTGGCTTATTGCTTTCAGCTGCAAAGGTCATAAAGGAAATAAGAATCAAAGGCATTGCGATTAGATTTTTCATACCCTTATTGTCTCTTAATTCCGAAAAAAAAATAAGCGGGAAATTTTTTATTTAAGCAGATCTTCATCTACCAAATTTGGCATAGTTACCCGCAGACGCGGTTCCTTTTCCATAGCACGCTTAATAGCAAAGATGGCGCCCTCATTTCTTGCCCAAGAACGTCGGGTAATGCCATTGTTCACATCCCAGTAAAGCATGGAGCTTAGTCTGCGTTCAGCGTCCTGTGTTCCATCAAGAACCATTCCAAATCCACCATTAATAACTTCACCCCAACCGACTCCGCCGCCATTGTGTAAAGACACCCAGGTGGCACCTCGAAAAGAGTCTCCCACAAAATTGTGTACGGCCATATCCGCAGTAAATTGCGAACCATCGTAAATATTAGCTGTTTCACGATAAGGAGAATCAGTCCCCGAAACATCGTGATGATCACGACCTAAAACTACAGGCCCCTTTAAACGGCCATTTTTAATGGCATCGTTAAAGGCTTTCGCGATAGCAATCCTTCCATCTGCATCGGCATACAGAATCCTTGCCTGTGAGCCAACGACTAATTTATTTTCCTGAGCACCAGTAATCCAGGTGATATTATCTTGCATTTGTTGCTTAATCTCATTGGGACTTTCTTGCATTAATTTATCTAACTCAGCTTTGGCAAGCTCGTCAGTTAAGGCCAGATCCGCGGGATCGGCCGAAGTACAGACCCATCTGAATGGGCCAAAACCAAAGTCAAAACACATTGGGCCCATAATATCTTGTACATAACTAGGATAAATAAAACTTCCATCCTCTTTCACGATATCAGCACCAGCACGAGAAGCTTCCAGTAAGAAGGCATTTCCATAGTCAAAGAAATACATTCCTTTGGCCGTTAGTTTTTTTATCGCATTTACTTGGCGCACTAATGATTTTTGAACCAACAACTGAAATTTCTTGGGTTCACTCGCCATCATCTCATTGGCCTGTTCAAAACTTAAACCTGCTGGATAATAACCTCCGGCCCATGGATTGTGTAAGGATGTTTGATCCGACCCAATATCAACTTGGACATTTTCTTCTGCCAGTTTTTCCCATAGATCAACGATATTACCCTGGTAAGCAAGGGATACGGCCTCTTTATTTGTTTGTGCTTTTTTTATTCGAATGATTAATGAATCCAAATCGGTAAAAACCTCATCTACCCAGCCTTGACTATGGCGAGTATGCACGGCCTTAGGATTTATTTCAGCGATAATGGAAACGCAACCTGCAATATTTCCGGCCTTAGGTTGTGCCCCACTCATTCCTCCAAGTCCCGAACTAACAAAGAGCTTTCCAGCTGTTTCGGTTTTGCCAGCGGCCAATTTTCTAAGGGCATTCAATACAGTAATAGTTGTTCCGTGAACGATCCCTTGCGGGCCAATATACATAAAAGAACCAGCCGTCATCTGGCCATACTGAGTAACACCCAAAGCATTATACTTTTCCCAGTCATCTTGCTTGGAATAATTTGGAATCATCATGCCATTTGTTACCACCACTCTTGGAGCATCCTTATGAGAAGGAAAAAGTCCAAGGGGATGTCCACTGTACATCACTAATGTTTGCTCTTCTGTCATATTGGCAAGGTATTGCATGGTCAGTAAATATTGTGCCCAGTTTTGAAAGACAGCACCATTACCTCCATAAGTAATCAACTCGTGGGGGTGTTGGGCCACAGCATAATCTAAATTATTACTTATCATATGCATGATAGCGGCGGCTTGCTTACACTGATGTGGAAACTCTCCTATCGGTCTTGCATACATTTTATAGTCTGGGCGAAAACGATACATATAGATGCGACCGTATTTTTCTAATTCTTCTTT
>JBFEUX010000271.1:0-3532 GCA_041547255.1 Bacteriovoracaceae bacterium | reverse complement strand
TTACTAGTTCCTCTTTGCACTTCAACCGTTGGGGTAGACCAGGCAATAATAGTTCCACTCTCTGGATCACCATTAGCATCTGAATAGCTATATTCTAAAGTCAGAGTTTGTCCCACAACTGCATTTCCTGTGATCACTACATTGGTAGCTACAGGAGGATCGTTGGGAGCTACAATAACTGGAGCAGCTTCGATAGTAAGATATCCATTGGAGGCTTGCACTGTTGCACCAACATCTTTTCCATCAGAGGGATGAACCCAAGCGCTTATTGTTTCACCAGCAAGTTCGGCTGGAATAGTATAGGTCTTACTAGTTCCTCTTTGCACTTCAACCGTTGGGGTAGACCAGGCAATAATAGTTCCACTCTCTGGATCACCATTAGCATCTGAATAGCTATATTCTAAAGTCAGAGTTTGTCCCACCACGGCATTTCCTGTGATCGCTACATTGGTAGCTACAGGAGGATCGTTGGGAGCTACCACGATAGGTTCAGTAGCTAGTACTCCTGAAAGATATTTGACAGCTAAACTTGTTTTAAAACCATCATAGTAACTTATAGCAAAGGTTTGTTCGTTTAACGCTTGCGCTTGAGTAGCTGGATTATAGCTAATAACAAAGGAGCAACTTTGCGAAGGTCTAATTCGGCTTGGGCACGTATTGCTTTCAATAGAAAATGGTGCGGAAAGAGCATCAAAGCTTACAGCTGTTGCTGATGAAACCCCTGTGTTGGAAAGAGTGAAGGTTTCTTTGATGATATCTTTTTGTAAGGAAGCCTTAAATTGGAAACTACTGGGACCAGACATAGATAAGATGGCCGGGTCTCGTAGTTTTTTGGCTAAGGCATCCGAGCTTGTTTCTAAATTCTCAATATTCTGATTTGGCTCTGGTAGACAAGACATAAAAGTGAAGGCGACCAGGAGATAGCTGATAAAAGTGAAATTTTTCATTCTTATTTCCCTCTATTTGTGTTTACTTAACTAGAATACAGTACTTTACTTGTCGGTTATTCCTTTTTAAATATGAAGCTTTTTTTTGTTAATAATTACAGTGTGTTATGGATTTATTTGGAATATGTTTAAGAAAATAGCTGCCACAAATTATTGCAGGATTAAGTAGTGGCCAATATTCATTACTTTGCCAATTTTAAAGTTATAGTTATCTCTGCCCAACACTTAAGGTGTATGTTGAGTTACTATAGTTTCCATTAGCAGTTTCCCCGTTGAGGGTCGTAATATTCTCAAACTCACTAGTAGTGTAATTTGAACCTGAATATAAGATTGTTGTTTTTGTAGGATCAGCGACGATATTATTATTTATAAGATGGATATTTTTTGTCGAGTCTCCGGCAAGAATAAAAAAGTAATTACGATATTCACTATCTGCTGTATCACTATGAAAAATATTGTTTTTAAAAGTGATATCATGCACTGTGTATGGAGGATGGTTTGTGCCTCCGACAATTATTGCTGATGAATAGCAGTTAATAAAAAGATTGCTCTCAATAAGATGATTGTAGTTTGAGCGTCCATTCCAATTACCAAGTCTTATAGCACCACCTTCATTGCTTTTAATACGTGCATCTCGCATATTTTTGAATAAATTGTGATGAACATGATTATCATTACCATCCATTTGCATTCTTCCACCATACATATTCTCAAATGTATTGTAGGCTATCTCTGAGTTATGTGAATTACCAGCAAATGAAAGTCGACCGCCATATGGAATGTCAGGACTTGTTAAATAGTTGTCAATTATTTTCATATTATTTATTGAATATGAAGCAGAAGGGTTTGCCCAAACATTGATACCAGAATGTTGCCAGTTTTTTATGAAATTATTTTGAATTATTACATTATTAAAATTACCAGTAAAAAAGATCCCTTCTCGTGCACCTCTCATCGAGTAAAACCCATTTCCTCCTTCAAAATAATTAAGACTCCAATGCGCATCTATATGACAGTCTTTAATAGTGATATTTGAAGAAAGAGAGTCATAAGACGAGAATAGAATCCCCTGATGTGACATATAGCCTAAATCAAGACGTATCATTGAAATATTGTTACTGGTTACAAATTCCATTCCAGTGATACTACCTCCATGAATTTCAAGATCCTGAAAAGTTATGTTATTTCTATTTTTAGTTTTAATGGTGAATAAATTCGTAGAATAGGTAAAGTTATCAAGATTGGGATCGGTATCAGAATACAAGGTTAGAGTTGTGCCGTCATGATACCATGCTATTAATGATGGTACTCTTCTGCCAATTTCATCAATACTACTGGCCGGTAAGATCTCATTCCCATTCTTGGCGAGGCGACGTACCAGCCCGGGGGAGTCAGTAGTTTTCCATAAGTTGTTACCCAAGCTCACCCAATTAAATTTACTCGTTGTAAGAGACGATAAAATGGGCTTTGGGCCTGTTCCATAAGCTCCAAAAGTAATGGGATTATCAACAGCTCCTCCACTTAGAGGTCTGAATTCTCCAGTCCATATTCCTCCTCGTTTAAAAGCGATAAAATCGCCCGCAGTAAACGCCTGACCACTAACTTTGGATAATGTCTTCCAAGCTGAATTTTCTGTTTTTCCGTCATTGCTATCACTGCCACCAATTGAATCAACATAATAAATGGTTCCTCCTGGACCAGCGATGGGTGCGGTCGGAAGGGGGGCCGTATCAGTCACCACAGGCTCATCAGTCTTCTTTTGAATAGAAACTTCATTTATGTAACCAGACACCCCTATATTGACATCTGAAATAACGGCATAGAATCTCGTTACTTCACTTATTGCGGTAAACTCTAAAACTTGAAATGCTGTTCTGGCTGGATCTCCTATAGATATAACATTAGACGTTGCAATTTTGTTGTTAAAGCTTTGGCCATTGTAAATTTCATACCATAACTTTTGAGCTCTTTCAGTGGAGCCAGTCCCATTTACTACATATGTAGCGCCAACCTCTGTTTTGAAATCTTGATAAGCTCCTGCTGGGTCTGTATTAATGTTTTCAATTCTAAGGCTTTCATAACGATACTCAATCTTACTATTGTGAGCAGTCCAATATTCAATTCCTGAACTAAAGTCTCCGTTGGAAAAAGTATCGTAAACTGGTGATGGTGTCGGTGTTGGATCTGGGGTTACAACAACGGGATCAGTTCCTGTCCCAGAAAAAGTCGTTTGTAATGATTTTATTGAACTTCCGTCATGATAATTAAGGACTAGGGTATCCGACTTCGTACCTGCAACTGTTGGCGTAAAAGTAACAACGACATTACAACTTGCCAAAGCCGTAAGTGATGAACCACAGGTTGTAGACACACTGAAAGGGGAGGCAAGGCCACTTAAACTCATGGACGTTGAAGATGCTGAACCATTATTGGTAATGGTAAAGGATTTACTCATTGTTTGATTGAGATCCAATGGACCAAAGTCAGTAGAGACTGCACTAGAAAAGATGAGTTTGGCCATGCTCATTTCGCTAGGCAAAGCACCTGAAAGATATTTTACAGTTGAACTTGATTTAAAACCATCA
>JBFEUX010000163.1:0-6928 GCA_041547255.1 Bacteriovoracaceae bacterium | reverse complement strand
CTTCAAAAGTTCTTACACGAGTAGAGCGAAAACCAACTTCAGTAACAGTTCCTTCAATATCCCCAGCAATAATCACATCACCAATATCAAAAGGTCGGTCTAAAACAAGCATAATTGAGCCAAAGAAATTGGCCAGGGTGTCTTTAGCGGCAAAAGCAAAGGCCAAGCCTCCAATCCCTAGACCAGCGACAATACCAGTGACGTCAATGGTAAGGGAATTTGCAACGAGCAACCCACCTAGAAGATAGATGATCACAAAAGCTGTTTTCGTTAAGAGAGGGACTAATATATCATCAAACTTAGTGTCTGTTTTATCCGCCTTATGTTCAAAGTAAGCACTAAAAAATTGTATAACTTGGTGAGCAAACCAAACAGTCATTAAACTCATCGCGATAAGTAGCACTCTATTGATCACGGCAATCGTGCCGGTATTAAAATCCAATAAAACAAATAATTTCATGGCCACAAAAACAAAAATAATTTTTGCCAGAGGATTAACCGCATGAGCTAACTTATCAGTGGAACTTGCTTTAACAATTTTACTGGAATGATTAAGAATCAGGGTAATAACAAACTTGGCAATTTTTTCAACGATAAATGCAATTAGCAAAATGAGTAGAATCCCTGCCACTTGCCAGTTCTCATAGTAGAGCGGTGTCTTTAACCAAAACTCTGAAGCTTGAGAGCGAACTTTATCAGCAAATCTTGTCAGTCGTTTTACTCCCGCAGCAACTTTTTTCCCAGCTAGTGCTTTTTTATACAAATTCAAAGAGTCTAAAGTCGCCTTGGAAAAAAGCCATTGGTTTTCTTTCTTTATAACGGAGATTTCTAAAAAATCGTCTGCAAACTGGCGTCGGTCAAAATACCAAATGGGCCCGTCTGGATTCTCTGGTATTTCTGCATATTCAACTCTTTTAATTTTATCTAAGGTATTAATCAGTTGTTGTGTTCTTTTTATACCTACATCAAAGCGAACGGCACTATCTAAGTGTGAAAGATCCAGCGTACTAATCGCCGTTTGATAATTCTCTGTCTCATTACCTTTTTTATCTTTTACTTTAACCATGGCCTTAAGAAAGGTGCGAAAGGTCTCACGGGGTGTGCTGGTGTTGGCATGTATATTAAAACTTCCAATTAGTAACGTAATAATGATGAACCATTTCATTTAATAAATCCTCGTTTCTTTAATTCAAACCATTCTAATCATATATAAGGATAAAGTCATGTTTTTGAGAGGTTAGATGACACATAGAGACAGGTGAGCTACTGGATACTTACGTAATTAGGAAGCTTGTTCCATCATAAAAGCTCATAAATAAATAATATTGAGAAGTCAAGTTTTCAGGTGGTTAGCCGAATAGTTAACTGAAAAATTATTTTGTATCGAGGAAAAATGTGAAGAAAGAACTAAAGCAAAATTATGAGTTCTCATTGTTGGATGATGCTTTAACTCATAAGAAGTTACAATTTAATTATAAGAAAAATAAAGCACAGGACCACACAGAACTTCTTGATAAAAGTGCAGAGCGTTTTAATTTTGAAGAGTGCCGGGATCAATATTGGAATCCGAAAAAATTTTCTCTGCTTTATGGTACTCCATTATGGGAGCAGGCAAGTGAAAGCGAAAAAATAAAGTTGAATCAGCTTTTTTGGGTTGCCTATTATTCACAAATTATATCTGCAGAAATAGCGACAATTTTCTTTAATCAAACTGCGGCAGCGGGTTTATTTGGAATTGAAGACTTTAGATTGGTATGTGAAACACTTGATTTTGAATCCATGCAGGAGAGGGCACATATAGATGCTTTTAAAAAGATCTCCGAAGAAGTCGAGTTAGATCTTTTTGGTGAGAGGATTTTCACCTTCTCTATGAGACCTTATTTTTTTGAAACGATGATATTTCAAAACACAAATCTAATTAAGAGATTCTGGAAAAGGTTACAACTACAAACTTTTGGTCTTTTGAGTTCAGGGAATGCTTTTATAGCTTGCCAGTATCTCACGGTCCGTGGGCTAAGGACCCTTAATGGTAAAATAATCCAACATCAATTAAGTGAGTTTTTTACTTCTATGACAGAAGATGAAAAACTAAAAGCACCAGTGCCAAGTGCTGTAAGTTATTATCACTTCATGGATGAATCTTATCATTTCAATAGCTCCAATATTATTGGAACTGATCTTTTAAAACTACTAAAAGGCCCAAGCAAGTTTGAAAGGTTTGTGGCGCAACTAGGTATTAGGGGCACCTTAAAGGATCATGCTAATTTTTCAACCATGGTAAATGGTATATTCTGGTATGATCCCGCTACATTTCAAGCAGCTTATAAAGTGATGCGCTCAAAAGTATTTAATATGGGACATGATGATGCCCTTCATATGCTGGGAAGATGTTTCTGTGAGGAAAATGATGGGATACATGAAAGTTTTAAAACCCACCAAGTAGCTTTGGAAAGTTATAAAAATTATCTTGCTGGAATTGATTATTTAGACGAATTTACACTCGACGGTGGCAAAATGAAAGAAGTCTCGGTTGATAAGTATATTAAACAGAATAAAAATGAGTTTAGAAGCTTTAAGAAAAAGGCTGCATAGCTATGAGTGATAAGAATAAAATAGAGATTATCATTAATGATGAAAAATTTGAAGTTGAGTCAGATGTTGAACTTAGCAAAGAGTTGGATGCAAACAATAGTCCTATCCTTTATGGATGTCGAACAGGTATCTGTGGGACTTGTCTGGTTCTTGTTGAGGAAGGCATGGAAAATTGTAGCGAATTAGGTCCTGACGAAAAAGACTTCTTAGAAATTGTTTCTGATGATAGTAGGGCCAGGTTGACTTGCCAGCTGAAATGCAAGGGACCCGTAAAACTAAAGTATATTGGACGATAGATGACGGTTACGTTTAAAGATTATTGGTATATTGCTTGCGAAACCAAAGAACTTAAAAAGGGACAAGTTCTGGCGAGGAAAATACTTGATGAATGGATTGTCCTCTTTAGAGATGAGACTCAGAAACCACGAGCTTTCCAGGATAGATGTATCCATCGTAACTCTCAGTTGTCAAAGGGACGAGTTAAAAATGGTCAACTGCAGTGTTCATATCATGGTTGGATTTTTAATGGAGAAGGTAAATTAACGAATATTCCTTCTGAAGGGCCGAATCAAAAAAAGGTAGGTAAGCGCTGTGCTGTAACTTACGACGTTCTTGAACAAGAAGGATTTGTCTTTGTTCGTTTAAACAATAACTCAGGGAATACTACAGAGCCCTTTAAGTCGCCAAATTATAATAAAAAAGGCTTTGAGACTGTACGTTTATTTAACATTTTTAAAAATTCTGTTATCAACTGCGCAGAGAATTATATCGATGTACCGCATACCGTTTTTGTACATGATAAGATTTTTCGAAACGCAATGAATGAAGAAATTAATTGTATTGTTCACCGAAAAAATGGAATGGTTGAAGTTGAGTATCTTGGAGAGTCAAATAATTTAGGTTGGTTTTCCTGGTTTCTTAATCCCAAAAAGGTTCCTATTGTTCATATTGATTCTTATTATGCACCAAATATAACTAGCGTAAAATATATTATCGATAAAAAAGAATTTTGGATAACTAGTCAGTCAATACCAGTTTCTGAATATGAAACTTGGGTTTGGACCGACTTAACCTATAACTTTGGACATCCCATTATAAATAAGCTTAGTCGTCCCATTGTTAAATTTCAAGGACAAGGGGTTATTGACCAAGATATTGTTGTTTTAGATAATCAGTCAAAGGTTATTAAAAAATATGGGGAAGAATTTTCTAACTCTACAGCAGATGTGGTTCACGTTCTTATTGAGTCATTATATAATGCAATTAAAAATGGAAAGAATCCAAATGAGATCTCTGAAAAAAAAGTTGAGGTTAAATTTTGGATATAAGACTTGCTGTTGAATTTTTTCTTTTTTTTCTTTTAGTTTTCTGGCATTTATCAGATAAATCAAGACGAGCTATTTTTTTTAAAAGAACACTCGACGAAAATGTCATTGACGGAATTTCACTTTTTATTCAAGGGATTATCATTCCTGTTTCTTCCTACTTCTTGATTTATCGTCTTTATGATGGATTGTTTCCAGCTTTAAAAGGAACCCTAAAAATTAGTAATGAGTTAGGCTTTTTGTTGAATTTTGTGCTTGTAGATTTTGTTTTCTACTGGATTCACAGGTTATTTCACTCTCGTCGGCTATGGGGATTCCACTTAGTGCATCATAGTGCTAGGGCAATGGATGTTATTGTATCTTCCAGAAATACAATTTGGACGTCTTTTTTCTTTCCATATTTGTGGCTGAATAGCTATTTTATTTTTATACTAGAAAATAAAACAGGATTTGTATTGTCGATATCAATAACCACGATGTTGGATCTCTGGAGACATAGTTCTTTATTTATAAATCCCCAGTCTCAAGTTGCAAAAGCTATTTCGTGGTTTTTTGTCACTCCTGTTCATCACGCATGGCATCATAGTCGTAGTCACAGTCGGGTTAATTTTGGTGCTAATCTTAGTATTTGGGATCGAGTTTTTGGCACCTATTTATACGCAGCTCAATACCCTGACGATTTAGGTTTCAATTTGAAAAGCGATCTTAAGACTAAACTTCTCCTTCCGTTTAAAGTCGAAAGGGAGAATCGATGAGTTTTAAAAGTAAACTTTTTAGTTTTTTTCCTGTGCTACATTTAATTTTGATATCACTGAGTATCTATTGTTTTGTTGTGGGGGCCAGTCTTTTAAGTTATGCAAGCATCTTCTTTAGTATTTACTTATTTCCTCTTATTAGTTTTAGACTACTAAATCTATTTTTTCCTATTATCGAAGGGGAGAGTGATATTCTTTCTAGGAAATTCAGTCCCTGGTGGGCCGGCCATCAAATTCAACTATTATTTATTGCAGTACCGCAATTGGAATCAATACTGATTATGATTCCAGGGATGTATTCTTTGTGGTTGCGCTGTTGGGGATCACAAATTGGAAAAAAAGTTTATTGGACTCCTGGAGTTGTCAATTATGACCGTAATTTACTTGAAATTGGCGATGGTGTCGTCTTTGGTGAGCGATCTTTAACTGTTGCACACGTAATAACACCAAAAGATGGAAAAGGCATATTGAAAATTTTAAAAGTCCGTATCGGAAAAAAAGCATTTGTGGGAGCGGGGAGTGTTCTTTCTCCAGGTGTCGTAATGGATGAAAAGACTTTTGTGAAAGCTGGGAGCAATGTTTTTCCTGAAACTCATATTACCCAAAATGGATATACAGGAAAAATAGTAGCAGTAGATGACTAAGTTATATAATCAATTCATCATATTCATCTATAGATATTTAGCTCAAATACAGTTCACTAAATTTCTACAGACCCTTGATGAACCACTCAAGTATCAAGATCAGTTGCGAAAACAACTTGAAAGAGACTATATGAAAAGCAAACGCTTCAAGCGTTCTGGTCTAGCATTTAATGATTTACCTATAACCAAATATAATGATCTCGCTGCTCACGGGATTGAAGAAATTGTATCCAATAAAATCCTCTTTTTTGAAGAAACCTCTGGGAGTTCAGGTATAAAAAAAAGGATTCCTTACACAAATAAATTGATGAGATCCTTTCGCTTAATGTTTCTTTATTGGTCCTGTGATATTTTAAACCATGTCTCGTTTAATTCATATAAATTCTATTTCTCTATTAGCCCACAATTTGGTGACAACGAGCAAGGTCTTAATGATGACAGTAGTTACTTGGGCCGCTTTTTAAATCTATTCGCTAGTAGTTTTTTTGTAAGATTGCCAGATGCGAAATCAATCCAGGATCCCGATGAATTTCTGCTTAAGCTTAGTTTAATTCTTGTTTCAAATCGAGAATTGGAAATTGTCTCTATTTGGTCGCCATCCTTTTTCTTATCAATTCTTGAATATATTCAAATGCATGAGGAAAAGTTTAGGCATGTTTTGGCACAAGGTAAATATAAAGATTTAACTTTTAAAAAAACGTTAATCGCCAATACAAGTATAAATAATTTATTTCCTAGTCTTAAGTTTATTTCGTGTTGGGGAAGTGCGAGTGCTAAAAGCTCCTATCAGGAGTTAACACATAGATTCCCAGAAGTGTTTATTCAAAAAAAAGGTCTGTTGGCGACAGAGGCCCCTATGACGATTCCGCTTGTGGAGGCAGATGGTTGTGTACCCCTTGTTAGTGAAGTTTTGTTTGAATTTCTAACAGAGGATGGGAAGCTATTAAATATTGCAGAGATTGAGGAAGGGAAAAAGTACGAATTAGTGATTTCACAAAAAGCCGGGCTATTAAGGTATGCTATAAACGATATTGTTATGGTCCAAGGCTTTTATAAAAAAACACCTATTCTTGATTTTGTAGGAAGAAAATCAGATGTTAGTGATCTTGTGGGTGAAAAATTACACGAGACAGATGTAGAACGAGTTCTTACAAAAGTGGGAGCCTTTGCTTTGATCCCCTCAGAGAGAGATCAGTGTTATATCGTTTTAACAGATAAGGATTTTGATGAGCGTAAACTTGAAGCAATCGAGAAGGGCTTGAGAGCTAATATTCATTATAAAAATTCTAGAATGTTAAACCAGTTGAAAAGATTGAGGCTTTTTAAATATGACTATCCTGAAAAATTGAAAATGGATTACTATATAAATATTTTAGGAATTAAAAGAGGGGATATAAAGGAAAAATATCTTCTTTACCGAAAAGCAGATGAGTTACTTAAGAAGATTAGTTAGTCTAGTTTTTTACGAGACCAGACACAAGGTTCGAGGCGATTGATATATCCTATGTATTGGACAACAGGGCGATCTATTTTTAAGAATGCCTCTGTGTTAAACCTTATATTGTCATATATCTTTCCATCTTCACCTTGAAGCATCTTAAATAATACTTTT
>JBFEUX010000140.1:0-7664 GCA_041547255.1 Bacteriovoracaceae bacterium | reverse complement strand
GCGCCTCTATATCTTAAAGCGGCCATTATCTTTATTATTAGTTTATGTTTTAGAACCATAGACAATGCAATCTGCCCTTATTTCCCCATTGGAACGCACTTTATCTGGCATAGCTTAAATGGTTATTTGATTTTCACGCTGATTATAATTGCTAAAAAGAATAACTCATTAAAAACATAATAGCAGAATGAAAAATTTAAGACTTCTCCAAAACAATTGCCAATTTTTAGTGGCGAAATGCTAGAACAAAAGACCATGTCTAATTTCTAGTCACCATATTCTAAACACCAGTTTTCTTTGTGAATTAAGAATTCTTCAACTCTTATATAAAAAAATTGCTTTGGTTAAAATTCTGCAAGGGCCTAAGATTAATTCTGAAGTTAAGTAAGTACAATGTGTTTTTTTAAGGACTAGTTATGACCCCTATTCAAGCAGCTATGCCTGCTCACTTACAATTCCTTTACCCTATTTTGTTCATGCCAATTGAACTCATCCAATGGGTATTTCGCACCGATGTTGATCCGTTAGTTATGAGTGCTAAAATCGTATTCCTATTTCTACCGGTGCTACTGATCGGAATTGGTATCTGGGCGACGATTATTAGTATCAGTATTTCCCTTTTTAGATCCAATCGCATCAAGTTTATCGCGACGATTCTTATCTCCTGGTGGGATGGTGGGCGCGCAATTATGCTTTATTGGGCTGGGATTTTAAAATTTCTCTTTTTAAGCTTTGGCTGGTCTTTTGGTGCCATGCGAATAAGTGTACTAGGACTAGTTCAAACCATAAAAGATATTTTATTCTTACCACTAACAATTTTAAATCAAATGGCGGCCAATTATTCTAAGCCGGGAATTCCTTGGATTGCCGTAAGTATTACCTTTTTATGGATTGCTTTAGAAGCTGCTATTTTTTCTTATATTCTAACTCCTATGGTTTCGGAGATTCTACTGGCCATGACTGATATTGAGTTGGCCAGAGGTTTTATTACGGTATTTCTCTTTGTTTTCCTTTTTATGGTTATTGGCGGAAGTATGGCCTGTATGCATGGATTAGTTGAGGCCATTGAAGAAAAATCTCCATTCGGAATCGCTAAAATGTTGATTATCGAAATAGTTGTTATGCTAGTTGAAGTTGTATTTTTCTATAGAGAGTTTGTTGAATCTGTTATGCCATTCTTTAATCGTATGACTAGCGATGAACTTGTTCTTGGCCCAATCGCCATTTTAGGTATTGGTATGATTGCTTGGATGGGTATCCGTGCAGGAACCTGGTTTTTCTTTGGACGCTACGGAACACCAACCCTACTTATGATCATTTCACGTGAAGGTATGGATGAAAACAAAAAAGGCAATAAAGCACTTGAAATTGGAAAGCCTCTTCATTGGCTTAAACATATTACCAAAGATCTACAAGGTGAAATAGAATGGTTTAGTACCAAAGGTAAAGAAATGACAGAAGCCTTTGTTTTACCTCCGGTACAAATTTTTGCTGTAATCACCAATTTTATGATGATCACTCTAACAAGTAAAACCCTGTTCTCAATTCCGTTTAAATCTGTTGATGACTTAAAGGATACTCAGGAAATGATTAAAGAGATTACTCAAGAAGTGTAATAAAAAAATTAGAGCATTATAAAAGAGGTTATATATATGAAGATGATTAGAAATACTGTTCTATTGAGTTTAGTATTTATTATGGCCAGTTGCATGCAATCAGACGATAAAGACAAGAGGACACCGCGTTCTACTGTATTTATTGGAATTGATGTAAGTGGTTCATTTACACGAACAAAAAAGTTTAAAGATAGCATGGATTTTCTTGGAGAATATATCTATGCTCATTTAAATGATATGGGGAGACTAAGCAAGCCTAAGGATCTCTACGTTGGGGGAATTGGTGGAAACGTAAAAGAAGATCCCCAGGCCTTCTTCCCTATCCATGATTTCAAAGGAAAAAGTGCTGTTGAAATTAGTGATAAATTAAAAAAAGAATTTTCTAATCAAAAGGATAATCTTACTGATTTTAACACCTATTTTTTACGAATTAAATCGATTGTAAAACAGAAAAATCTTGTACTGGCGCCTATTTCAATTCTGATGATAACAGACGGGGTGCCTGAGATTGCTGGAAGATCCAAACAAGCAGTCAAACAGGCTTACTCCAGAATCAGTCTTAAGCCTTTAGAGTATCTCGCTAGAAACGTTTCTATTCGTATCCTATACGCAGGACCTAGAGTTGGAAATAACTGGCGCACCTATGTTCCCACCAAACGGGTAAAGATTTGGACTGTGGAGCCAGAAGTTATGTATGGCTGGCGTGAACAAAAGGAGCGTAACGGAGTGGAAGAATTACACAACTGGATTGCGGACAATGTTGACCTACGAATTCGCTCTCGTGGGATCTAGTCCTTTAGAATAGATGGTGCTTGTTATGAGCACCATCTTTTTATAAAACCTAATTAGCCTAAGGCTTCAATTATTGCATTAAGAGTACTACTTGGACGCATGGCCTTGGCAAGCAGTTCATCATCTGCTTGGTAATACCCACCCATATCAACTGGCTTTCCTTGCACGCTATTAAGCTCTTCTAGGATCTTAGCTTCATTACTAGCGAGATCTGAGGCGACCTTAGTAAATTTATCTTTCATTTCAGAATCTTCATTTTGCTTGGCCAGGGCCTGTGCCCAGTACATCGCAAGATAATAATGAGATCCTCTGTTATCCAGTTCACCGACCTTTCTCGAAGGGGATTTATCATGTTTTAAAAACTCACCATTGGCCACATCTAAAGCCTTGGCCAATACGGTTGCTTTTTTATTACCTGTCTTTTCAGCTAGATCCTCAAGAGAAACTGCTAAAGCAAGAAACTCACCCAGTGAGTCCCAACGCAAGTGATTTTCTTTTACAAATTGTTGTACGTGTTTAGGTGCCGAACCACCGGCCCCTGTTTCAAACAACCCACCGCCCTTAAGTAGTGGAACAATAGAAAGCATCTTGGCCGAAGTTCCCAACTCTAAAATAGGGAAAAGATCAGTTAAATAATCTCTTAATACATTTCCTGTTACCGAAATGGTATCTTGCCCAGCTTTCACTCTTTCTAAAGTATACTTACAAGCTTCTACAGGGTTTAGGATTTTTATCTCAAGGCCCGAAGTATCGTAATCTTTTAAATAAGTATTCACGAGTTTAATTAAATTAGCATCATGAGCACGGTTTTCATCTAGCCAGAAAACAACAGCATTGCCCGTTGCTTTTCCTCTATTAACACCTAGTTTTACCCAGTCGCGAATAGGTTCATCTTTGGCTTGGCACATTCTAAAGATATCACCTGCCTCTACTTCAAATTCAAAGACAGCACTACCATCGTCTTTATTAACAACTCTGGCAGTACCGGCCAAAGGAATTCTAAAAGTCTTATCGTGAGAGCCATACTCTTCAGCTTTTTTCGCCATAAGACCTACATTGGAAACGCTACCCATAGTACGTGGATCAAAAGCGCCGTTGGCCTTACAAAAATCAATTGTTGCTTGATAAATACCGGCATAACATCTATCAGGTATAAGAGCTTTGGTATCATGTAATTCTCCATCAGTGCCCCACATTTTTCCCGAGTTTCTAATGGCCGCTGGCATTGAAGCATCGATAATCACATCACTTGGTACGTGTAAATTGGTAATACCTTTATCCGAGTCTACCATGGCAAGACTTGGTCTGGTTTCATAAACCGCTTTAAGTGCAGCTTCCACTTCAGCTTGCTTAGGGTGGCCTTTAATCTTAGTGTAAACATCCCCTAAACCATTAGATGAATTAACACCTAATTCTTCAAATAAGTCTGCATACTTTTCAAATACATCTTTAAAATAAACCTCTACTGCTTGCCCAAAGATATAAGGATCACTTACCTTCATCATGGTTGCTTTCATATGTAGGGACAATAACACATCTTCTTTCTTGGCCGCTTGCATTTCATTTTCAAAATAGCTGTGTAGCTTTTTAATATTCATGATTGAGGCATCAATCACTTCCCCTGCTTCCAAAGGAGTAGATTCTTTAAGTACAGTCACATGACCTGCATTATCCACGAATTCAATTTTTACATCTGTTGCCTTAGGAGCAATCCATGATTTTTCACTGCCATAAAAATCTCCCTCTGACATAGAGGCCACATGAGACTTGGAGTCTTTACTCCACTCCCCCATACGATGAGGGTTGGCCTTGGCGTATTCTTTTACCGGTGCGGCCACACGACGATCCGAGTTCCCTTCTCTTAAAACCGGGTTAACTGCGGAACCTAAAACTTTCGCATATCTTGCCTTAATCGTCTTTTCTTCCTCGCCCACCGGATCTTCCGGATAACTTGGTATCTTATAACCATGATCTTGTAATTCTTTAATCGCCGCTTTTAATTGAGGCACTGAAGCTGAAATATTGGGAAGTTTAATAATATTAGCTTCCGGGGTTTTTGCCAGCTCCCCAAGCTCTTTTAAGGCATCTTCAATCTTTTGCTCGGCCGTTAGATTATCTGGAAAGTTGGCAATGATTCTTCCTGCCAGAGAAATATCTTTCAGTTCCATTTCAATACCTACTTGGGCCGTAAAGGCACGCACAATCGGTAAAAAAGATTGTGTTGCAAGAGCAGGAGCTTCATCTGTTTTAGTGTAGATAATTCTAGAATTAGTCATAAAAATCCCTATAAAATTTAGTTAATGAATAATGAATAAAACGCCTAAAGCTTAGCCTAATGGCCTTAGTACGACAAGAATTAAGCTTTCTTGAGATACGCTGCAACAAGCACAATTTGCGTACCGTTAACCTTACCCTCGATATGCTTTGGATCATCAGTAAGATGAATATTTTTCACCACTGTTCCACGCTTTGCTGTAAAGTTAGCGCCTTTTACTACCAAATCTTTAATAAGCGTTACGGTGTCGCCTTCATTTAAAGCTGTGCCATTGCTATCTTTAGTGGCCGGTGCATTTGGATCACCTTTTAGTGCTGTTGCCCAGCCCAGAGTATGCTCATCCATATACATTTGCCCAAAAAGATCTTGTGCCCAGTCTTCAGTTTCTTGCAATTTATCTAAAACCCGATAGGCCATAACCTGTACGGGAGGATGCTCACTCCACATACTTTCATTTAAACAACGCCAATGGTTTGGATCAGTACCGGCAGGGTTATCAATATGGGCCAGACAGTCCTCACAAAGAATCAGGGCATTATCAATACTGCGCTCTTCTTTTGGGGGCACAGCATAGGCTTGAATATTATTATCTGATCCACAAAGCTCACATTTTGAGCTGCTTCTCTCTAATAGTGAAGTGTCAATTGTCATAATTAAATCCTTTTTTAAAGAAGATAGATGCGAAGAAGATAACAAATCTGGCGACTGGTTGTAAAAATATTTGCTGAATGTGTTGAGCTATAACTAACTCCAACCGGATTTTTACGTATATTTACTCCTTTTTTTAAAATCTTTGCCTAAATGGCTGAATTAACATATTTTAAACCGAGTAAATTTTCTAAAATACTGTACTCAACCAAAACAATGCGGTACGTTATTTTCCAAATAAAGAGGTTTTTATGAAATACATCATCTTAGCTTTGACCCTGGCCCAATTAAATATCAGTTTTGCTGATTATAAGGACTTTTATTTTAAGCGGGCACAAAATGTTCAAATAAGTAAGTCAAAGCCAGAAGCCTTTCCAACCCAAGTTAATGCCCAATGGTTTGATCAAAAAATAAGCCATTTTGATAAAGAAAACCTGGAAACCTTTAAACAACGTTATTATGTTAATAATAAGTACGCTAAAAGCGCGGATGCCCCAGTACTCTTGTACATATGCGGAGAATCCACTTGTCACTCCAGCTCAGTAACCAGAGGAGCAATTGTTGAGTACGCCGAAGTACTTAATGCTAAAATAGTGGCCCTAGAACATAGATATTATGGCAAAAGCCAGCCTTTTAAAAAATTAACGACAGAAAATTTAAAATACCTTTCTACCGATGAGGCAATTGAAGACCTTTCTTATTTTCAAGCAAGCTTTACCCAAAAGCATGGACTTACTGGAAAATGGATTGCCATTGGTGGCTCCTATCCAGGTAGTTTAGCGGCTTATTACCGCTTAAAATATCCTAACCTGGTTGTAGGCGCTCTGGCCTCTTCTGCACCTGTTAAAGCGAAAGCAAAATTTAACGAATATGATGCTCATGTGGCCAAAGTTGTAGGACAGGAATGTGCTACTAATATGTGGGATGCTATTTGGGAAGTTGAAATGGTTATGGATATCCCTAAAGAAATGGCCAAGATTAAAGCGAAATTTAATGCCAGTGATATTGAGGGTAATGTAGACTTTCTTTATTTTATGGCCGACATAGGAGCTATGGCCGCTCAATATGGTTTTGTGACTCCTTTCTGTAATGCTCTTAAAAATGCCAGAACAGCATTAGACGGTTACGCTCAGTTTGCAAAGAAAACCTTAACTGCTTATGGAATGCGTGCCAATGACATAAATATTGCCGCGGCAACCAGTACTGATCCAGCCGACTATGAAACTGGTTTTGGAATGCGCCAATGGCTTTATCAAAGTTGTACTGAATATGGTTACTGGCAAGTTGCGGACAATAAAAACTCAGTTCGATCTTCACTTATTGATTTAGATTATCACAATGGTGTATGTAAGAAACTTTTTGATCTCACCACTCCTGTTGATACTACTCATATCAATGAAACTTTCTATAAGCCACTACTTGAAAGTAAATATGCTTCCAATATTTTCTTTACCAATGGCTCTACTGATCCTTGGTTAAACTTATCACTCTTACCAGAAGAGGTTGATAACGAACTTAATACCTATTTTGTTATCATGGGAGCCGCCCACTGTAATGACTTACATTCTAGTTCTGCTAATGACTCATCAGATTTAAAATTAGCAAGAATTATGTTTATGCAATTAATGGCCACTTGGTTAAACGAATAAATTTAGTGTAGCAACAAATGAAATCCGTAAACGATAGGAAAAATGACTCCTTGGTGGGTCATATAAATAAGTAAAGAATGTCGTCCCAAAAACAATATGCCATTTTTTCCAAAATGCTTCGGAATATTCAGTGTATAGGCTTTAATAGAATAGAGATAGATGCCAATAAGCGTTAGCCCAAACCATGGAAGCGGCGGCACGTAGTCCACGGCCCTAATATGGGGCATTCTAAAAAAGGGATAACGAAAACCAAAAAATAGCGATGGAACAATAAGAGCAATTCCTAAAATTACAGCTAACTTCGGACGGCGGATGAATAATAATCCGCAAAGCGAAGAAAAAGCAATTTGATGAAGCATACCAAAGTAAACAAAGCGTTTGGGAAAGACAAAATATGTCACAACGGTAATGAGTAAGGCCAGTGCCAATATTTTGGCAAAACGTTTAGTAAACTTATACCACTGGATTTGCTTAACATGAACAAGGCACAGACTCATTCCCACAGAAATAAGAAAGAGGGTAATGATAATCTTAGGCTGTATATACCAGAAAAGATCCTTAGACATATTGGCATCAATGAATTTAAAGAGGCTTAAGTCAAAACCAATATGAAAGAAAACCATCATAATAACGGCAATTCCTTTTAAATAATCCAGCATTTCATAGCGTTGTTTTGCCATCATT
>JBFEUX010000073.1:0-12217 GCA_041547255.1 Bacteriovoracaceae bacterium | reverse complement strand
CCAGCGGCGTCCGCAATACTTCCCCCTTTTATATCAATCGGAGTTGTAAGGGAGATCCCATCTCAATCCATATCCGTACTTGCTACTTGGTAGCGGTAAATATGAGTGGTGGTATTGGAACCACTGGCATAAGTTGCGTAAACAGTGCTACCACCTACATCCATGGCAATACGAGGGGTACCTGATACAACAGTAATTTCATCAAAGGTAATGATGAAATCAAGTTGTTCATGTTCGTAATAAGTTTTAGGAGTAGTTGGAATGACAGCAGTTATACTTGGTCCACTGGTATCAACTTTCACAGCTGCGGTTGAGGCCATGCTAGCAATGCTTGTAGTTGTTGGGGTAATAACACCTGCATTGGAAAAAGTAATATTCCCACCATTAAGATCGATGGTGGAGCTAACATCAATTCCATCACCATCATTTTCGCCTGCGGTGACAGTGTGACGAAAGACTAATGTTTTGCTTCCTGATCCACTTAGATAATTCGCATATACTGTGGCCGCACCAATAGTGAGAGTTAGTCTGGGAGTTCCCGTTACCGTGACAACAGCAGGGTGAGTGATAGCTATATCGATATTTTCAGCTGTTTTGTAAATTTTTGCAGAAGGGTCTGCCATAACATATGAGTCGCTAATTTCCACATGGCCAGAAAATAATCCACCACCAGACGCATCTTGGGTTGCGCTATCAAAACACCCGTAAAGGGTGGTCAAAGTGAATAGAATGATGGTGTTTAATATTTTCAAAATACCCCTTTTTTTAACCAACGCACTACCTAATATGGGCTTATCGACTACTTAACTATTTATTTTAAGATGAAAATACCTGAAGATTGGGACTAATTTAGGCGTTTACGAAATACTCATTATTTCATATAGTTGCGGTGTCAATAAAATAAGTTTAATTAATAGGAAATATTGGGCCTAAGCCAAGGTGGCAAGTAAAACTGGCATTCTTATGTAAGTGACTGCTTTTGTGTTAAGGGCAAATTTTCCCTCATTAAATGTAGTTTCACATTAATTGTTAAAATATTTGAATGAAGTGGTTAATCTTCGTCCTTATTTTAAGTAGTTGTGCTCAAAGAATAAAGGTTCCCATCAATCGCTTTCATTCTCCGGAAGCTATTGGAAGAGGAGCAGAAGTGGAGTACAGGGAAGTCGGATTTAGTTCCGGGGTGCTAGACTTTAGTGGCAGTACAACTTCTAATCCACTCTTGATGGGCAAAGCTGCTGATACCGAGTTTTATGGTGGGATAGGTGTCGCTGAAAGAGCAGATATCTTTATTCGCGTTCCAGAAGAGTCATCATCTTTAGTTGGAATAAAAGTACAAGTACTGGGAGAGCCTGCCAAAAAAGCGGCCGTTGGACACAAGCTCGCATTTACTGCTGGAATGGGGGCAGAGCGCGATACATTCAATCAAGTTTTTACTATTGATTTAAAAAGTGATGTTTCAGAATATTCACTTATCCACGGCTATCGCGCCAATCCATTCTTTATGGTTTACGAAGGAGTTTCTGTAAGTAACTACAGTTTCAGAGGATCGATTAAAGGAACTACTGGCTTTGATAGCAATGAAATTGATTTCTCTGCTAAAAATATTTTAGGGGCCCATGTGGGAATTGTACTAGGAAAACACCAGGTGAAGCTTAAACTTGAGGCGGGGACTCAGAAGATTGAATGGACACATACCGAGCCCAAGCTTTATCAACATTTTGGCTTGGCCCTTTCCGCAGGCTGGTAGCCTTTTCCTGTAGCATAAATATCTTTGTATTTTTGATAAAATATGAATGGGAATTTGAAAGGAAATTATGCGCTTTTTTATATTTGTCTTACTAACTTTTTCAAACATTGCATGGGCGATCCTGCCTTTTGAAGATGCAACATCTCCAGAATTTGTTACCTCAGCCAGAGCGCTTGCCATGGGTAATGCCTATATGAGTAAAGTCGATGACGGATGGGCCGCATTTTATAACCCAGCTGGTTTAGGTACAGTAAGAGGGATGCAAATGCATTTAACAAACATCCATTTGGAAACTAATAATGGATGGTTGGAAGTAACCGGTAACGGTGGCTTTGCCGACGCCATTACCAATTATACCAAGTCTTTTCAACCTGCAGAGCTGAGAACCATGCACGCTAATAATCCGGGGAATATATCTCATGCAAAACTGCAGTTATTTCCTAATGTAACTTATCGCGGAATTACCTTGGGTTATATGTATGTGCAACAAAACCGCGCAAGGCTTCGCAGCTTATCTGATAATTTTGAGATCGCAGAACGAATTGATTCTGGCCCGGTGATGGCCTTAAGTGCTTCTCTCTTTGGTGGAATTGTTAAACTGGGTGCCACGGGTGTTTTACTTTCTCGTAAGCAAATGCAAAAAGATTTTTTACCGACAGATCCCGTCTCCATTACTTCTTCAACTGATTATGTAAAAGGGGCCATGACTCATATTACCGGTGGGGTGAGGATTACTTTACCTTTCCACTGGCTTCCCACTTTTTCAGGGGTAGTTCGTAATACTTCAAATGCAGATTGGCACACACCGGATTATTCTGGAGTGCCTGAAAAGATACCGCAAACCTACGATGCCAGTTTTTCCTTAACTCCCAACCTGGGAAGAACTTTTAGAATGCATATGGAGATAGCTTCAAAAGATATGGGCAATCGTTATGATACAGTTGCTAGCAATCGCAAACTGATGGGCGGAATTGAATTCGATTATATGCGTTCCATGTTTGTGCGCTTTGGTTTCGGTGACGGCTGGGGCTCTGGTGGGATTGGTGTACGTAATAAATCCTTTGCTTTTGATCTAACGACTTATGCTATCGAAGGCTCTGATACCGGTTATCGCCAAGAAGAAGATCGTCGTTATATTCTTTCCATTTCAGGTGGCTTTTAAGAAATACCCATCATATCTAATGTATAAGTTCATTAATTATTCGAAATTGCGGAGGCCGTCTAAGTATTAGACAGCAGTCTGTAATATTCGCTTCGCCCATGTTTGCCGCTAAAGTTCCGTCGTATGATGGCAACAAAACTATATGAACAAAGGAAAATGGAAATTATTCTGACAAGATTATTAATATATCTTCTTCTTTTATTATCATTCTCTAGTTTTGCAGGTGGTCTCAAAGATGTGCAAGATAGTTGTAGTTCGGTTAAGTGGTCGCAATTAAGCTGTAACATTATTGAAGATCGTTCTCCTTATAATATTGATATTATAAATAGAAACTTTTTAGCTTTAAGTGATACAACAGATTATTCTCATTCGGAAATTTTGACTTGGGTTAAGGAAAATGCAAGTAATTTAAATGTTTGTCAGAAGGCTGCTTTTTTAAAGTGTGTGTCTGCCGAATATCTAGAATACGATGATGAGATAGATGCTTCAGAAAGATTATCATTAGACGATATTGTATATGGAAAGAAAGGCAAATGTCGCCAATTTGCATCATTCTACAAATGGCTTTCAGATGAGGTTGGAATTACAAGCTGTGTGGCCACTGGAGGAGATGAAAATGATAACCTTCATGCTTGGAATGTTGTTAAAATTGGAAAGTTATGGACCTATATAGAACCACAGTCTAATAAGAACTTGTTCTACAAAGTGCCTTCTGGCTTAGATGTCTCAAATCATGATGAAACTGTTGGGCCAGCGGACTTTATATTTCCCTAAAAAAACTAAGTAATTTCTGATTGAAGGGCGGACAATCAATGAGCAGCCTTTTTAAGAAGTACCTATCATATCTAATCTATAAATCCTTTAACTCTTCAAAATCACAGAGACTGTCTAAGTATTAGACAGCAGTCTGTAATATTCGCTTCGCCCATGTTTGCTGCTAAAGTTCCGTCGTATGATGCTAAATGAAATTATATTTATTGAACGAAAGAAATCTTACTTAAATGTATGGAGAGTTATTTATGAAAAAACTATTGTTTGTGCTTTTGATTTTATCGAGCTTTCCGTCTCATGCAATTATTTTTGGAAAAATATTTAAAAATGAGCTTGTTGAAGCCAAACCATCACTAGTACCCCTGCGCAGTGGAAAGTATCGTCCGGTTTTGGATATTACTTATAAAGGTTATAAGTCTTGTGAAGAAAAAACGAACTTACTTCCCTTTATTCCAACAATGCTTATAAACGACGCCAAAAATGGTGAGTTATTATTGAGACCTGCACCTCTTGGGAATTTAGATGTAAATAGTATTACCTTTACTATTTACACAAATAAAGAATGTTACTCTAAGGCAACTGGTAACGGTGAAAAGAAGATTGCTATTTCAAAGAAATATGACTTGTATAATAGCCTATATCTAGGCTTTTCAATGTTTAATCATGAAAAATCAAAAGAAGAAATTAAACGTGAATATCTCGTTCCTGCGATAAATAACTTTCTAACAGGTAAACTTGATATTGAAATAAATGTACAAACTTTTTATGAAGGTGATCATGATAGTAGATCTGAGAATATCTATGTATTTGATCTGTATGATTTTAGAGTTGACCAATAAATACAAAGGAATAAACGATGAAAAAACTATTGTTAGGATTAACACTATTAACTTCAATGTCATCTTTTGCAAATACTCAATATGAATATCGAGAAAAAGCAGTTGAGTATTTCTTTTGGCCTACTAGAACAGCAGAAGTTTATAAGCAAAACTGCCAAGAAGCTAGGGATGAGGCTAAGGTGAAAGCTGAGTATAGTTGTGCATATAAAGGAAAGCAACTTGGTGAATACTCATTTGGTGATACTCCCGTAGATCAATGTGGCTACTCAGATCCATGCATCATGCAGTTTTGCCCAATTTATCAACAGATTGAGTACAACTGTACAGAATAAAAACTCTAAAAAAATGAGCTGATCTGAGCGACAAAGCGTAGAGATAAAAACAATTACTTAAATAAATAAAGGAATTTTATGAAAGTTTTATTATCAATATTAAGCTTGTTAGTTTCTCTGAGCACATTTGCGGACTGTAGCATTTATATTGATGGTGAAGGGTATTCAGATGAAACAGAAAGAAGTGTAAATATTCAGGCTGATGAGTTACCGGAAAAATATAAGTTCTCTCCAAAGAAAATGCTAGTAACTAAACTTGAGAAACTTGGGTATAAAATTGTAAATGAACAATCTGAAGCAAAGTATGAGGTTACTAGATTTGGTGGGACATGTTACCCACAATCTGTCTTTTACGAATGTGATTATGCATTGTCAGAGATCCAAGTTAATAACACTCAAGATCCATCATCTTCGATTACAATTAAGCGTTTTACGGAAGGAATGCCAGTCTTAATGGCCATTCTAACAGGTAATAAGCTGGACTGGCTTAATACATCTGGGAAGTCAGCATATCAGAAATCGTTAAATGCTATTCCAAAGTGTAAATAACTAGATTCTAAATGTTTAGCTTGTAAGCGATATATAATAGGAGAATGATAATGAAAAAATTATTAATTGGATTTGGGTTACTGGCCACATTATCTTCGTTTGCAAACTCAGATTGTTCTTTAAATATTAAGGGACTGGACCTAACTAATGAATCAATTGAAATGCTTAAAGAAAAATTTGATATTACAGACGGAGAATCTCGCTTAGAGCTGCAAATTGGAGGGCAATGCATCGGGAACCAATGTGCATTCAGTGTTGCTGTTATGGAAAAAACATCTAGTGGAGGTCTAACGAGTGCCGGGAATTCTGCTGTCGGTTACGGTTTAGATGGTTGGTATAATAGTGCAGATTATAATGCTATTGAAGATGCGATATCTAAGCTAGACAGTTGTCTGTAAATTACGAGGTTAAAATTCGCGCCTTTGCTTGAATATTCACTTGAATTTAGTTTGAAATTGTTGCTAAAATGCTTGAAGGTAAACAAGTGGAGAGATGCTGGACACACCTCCCCTAAAGCTATTACTTCAATAGGTCTAAAATTGCGGCCAGTAGCTGCAAGATTAAACCTAGAAGTGCAAGCACCTTGCTTACCTCTTCCATGGTTACCTCCAAAAGAAGGGCGCCCATCCATTTGGGCGTTCACGGAAGAAAGCTTATTTTCTTAAGATGCAAGTCAGAGTCATTCTTTAAATTTGTAAGTGTTTGAATTTTAATATGTGTGTTGTGCTGCTGAATTTGCTTTGAGTAGTTTGCTTTTTAGCGATTTCCGCGCCGGCGCGAAAAATTTCTCATTGTTAAGGTGGCGCTTTACACGGTGGGTAAAAACTGTTAAAAACGGCAAACTAAATTATTAAAATAATTAGTGATAAGTAGAAGGTTCGAATCCTTCCCAAGTACGCTTGGAGATAAACTATTGGAGAATTAACCATGCATAATCCTTATGCGTCCTTTCTTGATACCCTGGAAAAACCCGCACGCTATATTGGTGGAGAACACTTTATCATTCGTAAAGATTGGGATGAGCTGGTTGGCAAAGTTGCCCTGGCCTTTCCTGATACCTATGAAATTGGTATGAGCCATTTGGGTTATAAGATTCTTTATGAAGAGCTAAATAAAAATGATGACTTATGTGCGGAACGCGTTTTTTGTCCGTGGGTAGATATGGAAAAGGAAATGCGTGCGCGCAAGTTACCTTTAGTTACCTTAGAAAATTTTAAGCCATTAAATGAATTTGATATCGTTGGTTTCTCTTTGCAATACGAAATGAGTTATACCAATATTTTAAATATGCTGGATCTGGGTGGCATTACCATGCATCAAGCTGAGCGGGGAGAGGAAGAGCCTTTTGTTATTGCCGGAGGACCTTGTGCCACTCACCCGGAACCGCTAGCGCCTTTTTGTGATTTCTTCGTTATTGGTGATGGAGAAAAAATCTTTTCTAAGATTGCTCGTTTTATCGGGCGTGCTCGCAAAGAGGGAATGAAGCGGGATCATATTTTGTTTGAGTTAGCCAAACAAAAAGGGATTTATGTTCCTTCTTTTTATGAAACAGCTGTTTGTGAAAAAACTAACTTGCAATATGTATCAGGGCCAAAGCCCGAGTTTGATGGTGCTATTAGTAATCGGGTGCAACGTTATTTCGTGGATAGTTTAAAAGATTATCCTTTTCCTACCAAATCTCCTATTCCGCATATGACAGCCATCTTTGATCGCTTTTCGGTGGAGCTGAGTCGTGGCTGTACTGAAGGTTGTCGTTTTTGTCAGGCGGGGATGATTTATCGTCCAGTACGTGAACGTAAGCCGGATGATGTACTGCAACTGGTAATGGATGGATTAAAAAATGGTGGCTTTGATGAAGCTTCATTAACTTGTTTGTCTACCGCCGATTACTCTGCAGTTACGCCACTGGTGGTTGATCTTTTAGATAAGTTGAGTCAAGAAAACGCAACACTGGGTATCAGTTCTCTGCGCGCTTATGGCCTGGATCAAAGAGTGCTAGATAAACTGGCCGAAGTGAAAAATTCCTCATTAACCTTTGCTCCGGAAGCGGGTAGTGAGCGTATGCGTAAGGTTATTAATAAGAACGTTAAAGAAGCAGATATGCTGCAAACCGCGGAAGATGTTTTTAGTCGTGGTTGGAAGAAGATGAAGCTTTATTTTATGATCGGTCTTCCTACCGAAGAAGACGAAGATGTGGTTGCCATTATGGAAACAGGTCTTAAGGCCAAGCAAGTGGCCCAAAGAAAATGTGGCGTTCGCAATCCAGCTATTACTATTTCCGTTTCTTCTTATGTGCCTAAACCACATACCCCATTTCAATGGGCGAATATGATTACGTTAGATGAGATTATCCGCAAGCAAAATCTACTTAAGGATTACGCCGTTAAATTTGGATTAAATTTTAGAAAACATTGGTCTAAGATTTCTCACTTGGAGGGAATTGTTTCCCGTGGTGATCGTCGCGTGGGAAAGGCCATTTACCTGGCCTGGGAAAAAGGCTGTCGTTTTGACGGTTGGAATGAAACTTTTGATCACGAAAAATGGTTAGAAGCCGTGGAAGAAGCAGGTATTGAATCAGAGTACTATTTGCGTACCATTCCTATGGATGGCAAACTGCCATGGGATCATATTGATGTAGGTTTAGAGGATAAGTTCTTACAGCGCGAATGGGTTAAGGCGACTAAAAATCGTGTCTCTCCTCCTTGTGGAAAAGTAGCGGGCATGATTGTTCACCATTCAAATTTAACTGCTTTGGAAAAGACTTTTGATATCGATAAAAAACGTCTCGTCTGTTATAGCTGTGGGGTTGAGTGTGATCTCAAAGAAATGGTGTCAGAACGAAAAGACTTTCTTAAGCGAGTAGATGCTATTGAAGATAAACCTTATGTGCGTCCTGAGTTCAAAAAGATTGTTGATACCCGAGAAAAACGAGGGCAATGGGTTGGACATAAATATCGAATCGAGTTTGCCAAAATTGGTTCATTAAGTTTTATTTCTCATTTGGATCTACAAAAAATTATGATGCGTATTTTTAAACGCGCTGATATTAAAATGCTTTATTCAGAAGGCTATAAACTACGTCCACTTATTTCTTTTGGACCGGCCTTAAGTTTGGGGATCTCTTCTATGTCAGAGTATTTTGACATTCGTGTGCCTGATGAGTGGGCCGATCTGGATGCCATCCTGGCTAGCTTGAGCGAGCATAGTGAAAAGGGAATCGTGTTTAAAGCTATTCATGCGCTAGAACAAAAAGAAAAATCCATACAAGAAGCAGTGGATGAGTTTACTTATTTCGTGCCTTTAAAAGATGAATCTAATGTGGATAAAGACCTTGAGACCTTGTTGAAATCTGAGCAAATTATCATTGAAAGTTTTTCCAAGAAAAAGAAGTCTTATATACAAAAAGATATAAAACCTAAGATAAAGAGTGCCACAGTAGGAAAGATAGATCTGGATAGAGCTACTATGGAAGTTATTGATGAAGTTTCGCCATGTCGTAGTCAGGGATTTTTCATTAAAACTGAGGTAGCTTCTGGAACCAGCGTTCGCCCAATGGATCTTAAGCGCGGCTTGGAATCGTTAGGTGTTATGGTAGAGCGTCCTATTAAATTAGAAAGTCGGATTGTTCAATAGGCTGAGTTGGTTAAGGCTCTTCTTGGTAACAAATTTCTAGTTGGATATCGCCTTCTTCAGTGGACATGGTTATTTCTACGACAGTAGAATTTTGTGGATATTTAATTTCATGATTTTTGCCACGGATAGTACTGGGAGTGGCCATTTCAATTTTGTATCCCATACGGGCAATCTCATTTTTTGCATTTCCCATGACAATATTTACAATTTCGGCACCGGTATCAGCAATCTCATCACAATATTCATCAAATTCATCAAAAAGCATTTTTCCTGCATGCTTGATATAAACATCTTCCGGCCATGTTAAAGATAATAATCCTTTGATTTCTTTTTCAGTTCCATCTCGCTCAACTTTTCCATTCATTCCAATAATGGCCGTAATATCCCCATGACAAGATAGAACCCTCTTAAGTTTAGGTGAATGAGGTGTAACTTGCGTTTGTACCATAACTTCAAATGTTTCTCTAAGTGCTAAAATAAAAGGTTTCGAAAATAGTGCAAAGTGATTACGACTCATTAGCTCCCTATGGTTTTTGGTATCAAGCTGAATATATTAATTATACTTTTCCTTTGATTTTATGCAATAAATTTAGCTCAGAGCTTTAAAACAACGTGATTTTGATGAGTTAACTACTGAAGAGATTACAGAGATTACGCAACACATCTAGTCAGATATTCTATAATTTTATAGTGTTATTTAAAAATTATTTCATTTGAAAAGGGGTCAGTATGTCTGGTGTTCAGGCCAATACTAAGAAAAAAATTAGCAAGAACGAACAAGCTTTTAAGGCCAAATTGGACTTAATTAAAAAGCATAATATGTCTAAAGCTCTGCTGGTTGATATGTATAAGAATGCTTATCTTTCTCGTAAGCTAGATGATGCAGAAATAACCATGAAAAAGCAGACAAAAGCGTTTTTTCAAATTTCTGGAGCTGGCCACGAAGGAATACTATCGGCAGCGGCTAAAGTATTAAAACCAAAACATGATTTTTTTATACCTTATTATCGCGATCGTGCTTTATGTACAGGCCTTGGGGTTACTGCTTACGAAATGCTTTGTCAGGCCAATGGGAATATTGGAGATACCGCTAGTCACGGACGTCAAATGCCGGCCCACTGGGGAAATGTTGCACTTAATATTATTAATAAATCTTCTTGCACTGGAACTCAGTTTTTACAAGCTGTCGGGACTTCTGAAGCTGGTAAATTTTTAGAGCAAATGGCACAAGAAGGAGTAGATCACTCTCTTGCTTATCATTCAGATGAGATTGTTTACGTGTCTTGTGGTGATGGAACAACATCTCAGGGGGAATTCTGGGAAGGGCTCACTACTGCTTGTGTAAATAAGCTTCCAGTACTTTTTATGGTAGAGGATAATGGTTTTGCGATTTCTGTTCCTACTTTTGTTCAAACACCAAAGGGATCAATATCAAAAACTCTAGAGCCATTTCCAGGTTTATATATTTATGAATGTGACGGCACATGCCCTATTGACTCATATGATACGATGAAAAAAGCGGAGGAGCATCTTAGATCTGGTAAGGGACCTGTTTTAGTGCATGCTCACGTAACTCGTCCATATTCTCACTCTCTTTCTGATGATCACTCATTTTACAGAACCAAAGAAGAGTTGGAACAGGAAGCAAAAATTGATGTTCTTAATACTTATCCGGATTTTTTAATAAAAGCGGGCTTTCTAACAAAAGAGGAATTAAAGGCCATTCAGCAAAAGATCGATGAAGAAGTCAAAGATGCAATGAAGCGGGCAATTGAGACGGAGTGGCCTGCTAAAGAAACTTATGCAGATCATTTATACAGCATGGATGTTGATCCAACGTCAGCTGACTTTGAAACAGCACCTGAATTTTCTGGAAAGGAAGATGTTCCTATGGCCGGGGCCATTAATGCTGTTTTAAAATCAGAAATTCAAAAAAATCCTCTGATGCGAATTTTCGGAGAAGATGTTGCAGACTTTTCAGAACTACACAAATTGGATGACGAAGAGCTTAAAGGAAAGGGCGGTGTTTTTAAAGTAACTGCTGGTTGTCAGCGTGTTTCCAAAGAAGGACAGGTTTTTAATTCACCTCTTGCAGAAGCGAATATTATTGGGCGTGCTATTGGGATGGCCATGCGAGGAATTAAACCTGTCGTTGAGATTCAATTTTTTGATTATATCTGGACTGCCTATATGCAGCTTAAAAATGAAATGGCCACAACCCGTTATCGTTCGGGAGGGGATTATAAATGTCCGATGGTGGTAAGAGTTCCTATCGGAGGTTATTTAAGAGGTGGGGCAATTTATCACTCTCAATCTGGAGAGTCGCTTTTTACCCATAACCCGGGCATTAGAGTTGTCTTCCCTTCTAATGCACAGGATGCAGCTGGACTATTAAGAACGGCGATTCGTTGTGACGATCCGGTTATGTTTTTAGAACATAAACATCTTTACTACCAGGGATACAATAGAACTGCAGACCCAGGTGAGAATTATATGATTCCATTTGGTAAAGCACGTATTGCTAAAGAAGGTAAGGATGCAACCATTGTCGCTTGGGGAGCATTAGTACAAAAATCTATCGATGCCGCTAAAAAAATAGAAGCTGAAACTGGTAAATCAATTGAGGTTATTGATCTTAGAACTCTTGCTCCATTCGATATGGAAGCAATCAAGGAATCTCTAGTTAAGACAAATAGAATTCTGATTTGTCATGAAGAGCACAAGACTTCTGGATTTGCAGGCGAAATAGCAGCGAGAATCAATGAAGAATGTTTTGAATCATTGGATGCTCCAATTCTTAGAGTTTGTTCTAAAGATACCCATGTTGCTTATTGTCCTGACTTAGAGGATGTGATTCTGCCACAAGTTGACGATGTTTATCAGGAACTTAAAAAATTGCTAGAATATTAGATTGAGCGTTGTGTAAAAGTTTCTTTCCTTTCTGGATATTTGTAATATCATATTAATAAGGTTTAACTTTTCCCTCAGGGCCGTAATGAAATATATTTTAGCAATTGCTTTGCTCTTCTTTTTGTCGTGTTCCAATAATTTTGTAGGTGAAAACTCAGCAAGACCAGCATCAAACTTTAAGTTTTCTGTTTTGCAAGGTTCTACTGACAGTCATTCAACTGTTATAAGAGTCGTTTATCCTAAATTTTTAAGACCAATTTATAAAGTAACTGAT